>NZ_NOYB01000040.1:0-125304 GCF_002258235.1 Rhodococcus sp. 06-470-2
GGAAACGCCCGGTCCCATTCCGAACCCGGAAGCTAAGCCCTCCAGCGCCGATGGTACTGCACTCGACAGGGTGTGGGAGAGTAGGACACCGCCGAACACCCGTTGTAAGAAGGGGACCCACCTGGTGGGTCCCCTTTTTGCGTTTGTACCGAAATCCGAAAGGACGCCCGTGTCGGAAGACAACAACGATCGTCGCCCCTCCCGAGGGGACGGCGGCAACCGCCCGAGCGAGTCCCGAGACCGCAACCCCCGCGCTCAGGACCGCCGCGGAGACCCGCGTCGCTCGGACGGTCCTCCTCGCAGACGCGGCGGTGAAGGTGGATTCTCCGGAGATCGGCGCGGAAACAGTGCATCGTCGGACCGTCGACCGCCGCGTCCGGATGAACCGGATCTGCCCGACGAGGTCGAAGCCGGGCAGCTCGAGCCGGCAGTGCGCCGAGACCTGTTGAGCTTGGACAAGAACAATGCCACTGCTGTGGCCCGTCACCTCGTGATGACCAGCAGATTGCTCGACGACGATCCGCAGTTGGCGCTACTGCATGCGCGCGCTGCTCGTCAGCGTGCCGGTCGTATCGCTGTAGTCCGTGAGACCGCGGGAATCGCGGCGTACCACGCTGGTGAGTGGGCCGAAGCGTTGTCCGAGCTTCGCGCTGCCCGACGCATGGCAGGCGGGCCGGGTCTGATCGCTGTGATGGCCGACTGCGAGCGCGGACTGGGACGTCCCGAGCGCGCTATCGAACTCGGTCGCAGCGACGAGGCGCGTGAGCTGACCGGTGAGGAGGCGTCGGAGCTTCGAATCGTCGTGGCAGGTGCGCGGATGGACCTGAACCAGTACGACCAGGCCGTCGTCACGCTGCAGACCCCGGACCTCGACGCGTCGCGATCCGGAACCGCTGCCGCGCGCCTGTTCTACGTCTACGCCGATGCGCTGGTTGCTGCAGGTCGCGTCGATGAAGGTGTGAAATGGTTCCTCAACGCTGCTGCGGCCGATGTCGATGGTGAGACCGACGCCGAAGAGCGGGTCGAGGAGCTGTCCGGAGGCAGTCAGTGACGTTGCTACGCGACGCCCACGACGTTCTGCTGCTCGACCTCGACGGCACCGTCTACGCCGGCAAGGATCCCATTCCCGGTGCAGTCGAAGCATTGTCGGGTGGGGCCGAGAAGCAGTATTTCGTCACCAACAATGCCAGTCGTGCTCCCGAGGACGTCGCCGAACATCTAGGTAGTCTCGGCTTCGCTACCTCAGCAGAGTTCGTCGTCACCAGTTCCGAGGCGGCCGCTCGGGTACTCGCGGGCAAGGTGGACCCGGGCTCACGGGTGCTCGTCGTCGGCACCGACGCATTGGCGAACGAGATCACCAAGGTCGGTCTGGAGCCGGTCAGGTCTGCCGACGACGATCCCGTGGCCGTGGTGCAGGGGCACTCCGTCGATACAGACTGGAAGATGCTTGCCGAGGCTGTCCTCGCCATCCGGGCGGGTGCGCTGTGGGTGGCTACGAACATCGACGCCACCTTGCCGACCGAGCGTGGACTCGTGTTGGGGAACGGCTCGATGGTCGCGGCGGTTCGCAACGCCACCGATATCGAGCCCATCGTGGCAGGCAAGCCGGCCGCCCCGATCATGCACGACGCCATCGAGCGCAGCGGAGCACGCGCGGCCCTGGTCGTCGGAGACAGGCTCGACACCGACATCGCTGGTGCGAACGAAATCGGTCTGCCGTCGCTGCTGGTGTTGACCGGCGTCAGTACCGCTGCAGAGTTGCTGCATGCGCCTCGGCATCTGCGCCCCACTCACATCGGCCTCGATCTCGGAGTCCTGAACAATGACGAAGTGGCGTCGAGCGTCGGCAGCAAGACCGGTTGGACGGTCGCCATCGACGACGAGGTGCTCTCGGTGCAGTACGGCGGGGACGGTACGCCCGATGCGTTCGAGGGTGCGCGTGCCACACTGCACGTCGCCTGGTCCGGCTCGGCCTTCTCGGACATTCGCTTCGAGGGGGATGGACTCGGCGATCTGCGTTCGCTGCTCGGGTGCTGATACCGCATTCGACAGCAGTGTTCCGAGAGCGGCGGCGATCGGGCGTACGTCGGACCCATCCGATAGCGTGAGAGGCGATGAGCGCGTCTATTCCACTACCAGGACAGCACCGGCCGAGCGGTGCAGGCGATGAGTCGTCTGCAGATCCGGACACTGTTCGCACCGAAGTAACCTCGCTGCTGAATCAACTCACGATCGAGTCGACTTCCCACGAGGAATCCGAGGCTGTGGATTCCGACGCCCTTGCGCGCGACGCGAGTCTGCTCGACCGCGCGCACGAGGTACTCGTGCGCGCCCTGACCACCGTCGACAAGACCTGACGTGGCTCGTCGCGCACGGGTCGACGCCGAGCTGGTTCGTCGTGGACTCGCCCGATCTCGCGAGCACGCTTCGGAGCTGATAGAAGCGGGCCGGGTGAAGATCGCCGGGACCGTGGCCTCCAAGCCCGCGACCGCGGTGGAACCGGGCACACCGCTTCTGGTGGCCGAAGAAGACAACGAGGTCTCGTGGGCCTCCCGCGGCGCGCACAAATTGCTCGGCGCCCTCGACGCATTCGAGCCGCTCGGGCTGACCGTCGAGCGTGCACGTTGTCTGGACGCCGGTGCATCCACCGGTGGCTTCACCGACGTGCTTCTCAGTCGAGGTGTGCGTGAAGTGGTCGCCGTCGACGTGGGATACGGGCAGCTGGTGTGGCGTCTGCAATCCGACGACCGCGTTCATGTCATCGACCGCACCAACGTTCGGTCGATCGATGCGGAGACGATCGGTGGACCGGTGGACGTGATCGTCGCAGACCTGTCGTTCATCTCGCTCAAGCTCGTTCTTCCCGCATTCGTTGCCTGCTCGAAGTCGGGTACCGACATGGTGTTGATGGTCAAGCCACAGTTCGAGGTCGGCAAGGATCGAGTGGGTTCCGGAGGTGTGGTGCGCGATCCTGCACTGCGCGCCGAGGCCGTCGAGGACGTGGCGAAGGCGGCCGTCGCCTCGAATCTCACGGTGCAAGCTGTGGCGGCAAGCCCACTGCCGGGGCCGTCGGGCAATGTCGAGTACTTTTTGTGGCTGAGGGCAGGTGTGGGCGAGGACTCGCCACGCGCCGACATCACGGAACTCGTCCGGCTCGCGATCGAGGAAGGACCACAGTGACTCCGTCCCAGTCAGTACCGGAACGGGAGTCGACTCGAGAGATTCTTCTCGTCGCCCATCCAGGTCGACCGGACATCGCCGAAACCGCGCGTCGGGTGGGCAAGGTCTTCGATGAAGCGGGCATCTGCCTCCGTGTGCTCGTCGACGAGGTCGAGCCATCGAAGATCGAAGCCTCCGATACGGAGGAACACGACCATGTGTTCGTCGCAGACATGAAGCTCAACGTCGTCGAGTTCGGACCGGACGCAGCCGCCGGCTGCGAGATGGTCCTCGTGCTCGGTGGTGACGGGACCTTCCTGCGCGCAGCCGAGCTCGCGCAAGCGGCCTCGATACCGGTGCTCGGCATCAACCTCGGGCACGTCGGGTTCCTGGCCGAGGCCGAGGCCGACCACCTCGAAGGTGCCCTCGCCCGCGTCATCGCCGGGGATTACCGCATCGAACAACGCATGACGTTGGACATTGCGATTCGCGTGGGCGATCAGGTGGTCGATCGGGGCTGGGCACTGAACGAAGCGAGCATCGAGAACGGGTCGCGGCTCGGGGTGCTCGAGGTCGTGCTCGAAGTCGATGGGCGCCCGGTGTCCGCATTCGGGTGCGACGGCGTTCTGATCTCGACGCCGACGGGCTCGACGGCCTACGCGTTCTCGGCCGGTGGGCCTGTGGTCTGGCCGGAACTCGAAGCGATATTGGTCATTCCGAGCAACGCGCACGCTTTGTTCGCGCGGCCGCTCGTCACCAGCCCCGAGTCGATCATCGCGGTCGAGATCGATGCGGGCGGACACGCAGGATTCGTATTCTGCGATGGCAGGCGCACACTGAGCCTGCCGGCAGGTGCTCGCGTCGAGGTGGTGCGGGGAGCGTCACCGATCAAATGGGTTCGACTCGATTCGGCACCGTTCGCCGATCGCATGGTCAAGAAATTCGAACTGCCCGTTACCGGGTGGCGGGGGAGAGCGAGGTAGGAATGCTCGAAGAGATTCGGATCGACAGCCTCGGAGTCATTTCCGGTGCCAGCGCACAGTTTCACGAGGGGCTGACCGTACTCACCGGCGAGACCGGTGCGGGTAAGACCATGGTGGTCACCAGTCTGCACCTGTTGTCGGGTGCCCGCGCCGACGCAGGCCGGGTTCGGCTCGGCGCACAGCGTGCTGTCGTGGAGGGGCGATTCAGTACCGACACCGCGTCGGAGCAGGTGATCGACGACGTCGACAAGGTGCTCGAGTCCTCGGGAGGTCAACGCGACGAGGACAATTCGATCATCGCCGTGCGTACCGTCAACTCGGACGGTCGCTCGCGTGCGCACCTCGGTGGGCGCAGCGTGCCCGCATCGGTGCTGTCGAACTTCACCGACTCGCTGCTGACCGTGCACGGTCAGAACGACCAGCTGCGGCTGCTGCGTCCCGATCAGCAACTCGGCGCGCTGGACAGATTCGCCGGGGACGCGGTGGCGTCCCTGGTGTCGAAGTACCGCACCGCGCGCAAGACGTGGCTCGACGCGCGCAACGAGCTGATCGACCGCACCGAACGCAGCCGCGAGCTGGCGCAGGAAGCCGATCGGCTGCAGTTCGGCCTGCAGGAGATCGACTCTCTGGCACCGGAGCCGGGTGAAGATCGCTCCGTGGCCGAGGATGTGCGTCGGCTGGGGGACCTCGATTCGCTGCGTGAGACCGCGGAAGGTGCCTCGGCAGCACTCGTCGGGAGTACCGAGGAGGCGTCGGACACGGCGTCCGCGCTGTACCTGCTGGGCGAGGCTCGCTCTCGCCTCGAACATGCCGAGGACGCAGCACTGACCGAGCTGTTGCCGCGACTGAACGACGCGATGGCGATCGTGGGCGACATCGGGGCAGACCTCACCTCGTACTTGACGGATCTGCCGTCCGATCCGGGTGCCCTCGACACGATCCTGAACCGGCAGGCCGAGCTGAAGTCGTTGACGCGCAAGTACGCCGCCGATGTCGACGGCGTCATCGCCTGGGCGGAAGACGCCCGCGAGCGACTCTCGCACATCGACACCTCGGCCGATGCGCTCGCCGAGTTGAGCGCCAAGGTCGACGCGGCTGCGATCGACGTCGCGGCGGCTGCGTCGAAGCTCAGTGCGGCTCGAGCGAAGGCCGCCGTAAAGCTCTCGAAGGCGGTCAGCGTCGAGCTGGCGGGCCTGGCGATGGGAAAAGCCAAGCTGCAGATCGATGTTCGCGCACTTCCCGCCGGACCGTCCGACACGGCCCCGATCGTCGTCGACGGTACCGAATTGCATGCGGGCAGCAACGGCGTCGACGAGGTCGAGTTTCGTCTGTCCGCGCACGACGGTGCCCAGGCGCTTCCGATCAGCAAGAGTGCATCGGGCGGTGAGCTCTCGCGGGTGATGTTGGCACTGGAAGTGGTGCTGGCGGGCTCGGACAAGGGTGCGACGATGGTCTTCGACGAGGTCGACGCCGGAGTCGGTGGTCGCGCGGCCGTCGAGGTCGGGCGTCGACTCGGCCGGTTGGCTCGCACACACCAGGTCATCGTGGTCACCCACTTGCCGCAGGTCGCTGCGTTCGCCGATACCCACCTGGTGGTCGACAAGACCGACGCCAAGAAGGGCGCGGCGAACAGCGGCGTCAGAACGTTGTCGTCGTCGGAGCGGGTCGTCGAGCTCGCGAGAATGCTCGCGGGGCTGGACGACACGGAGACCGGACGTGCGCATGCCGAGGAGCTGCTGGCCACGGCAAACGCCGATCGAGCCGCGTTGTAACTCTTGGTGCTGATGTGATCAGTGTGGTAGTTGTTTCGGCGCGCCTCCGTCGCCGGGCGTGTCGATCGGGTCATCATGGTCCTCATGAAGATGCCGGCTCTGCTGTCACGTAGTCAGGATTCGCTGCCCGGAATCACCGGTATCGCGCGAGTCGATCGCAACACGGCCAAGCTCCTCAAACGGGTCGGCCCGGGCGACATCGTCGTGCTCGACGAGCTCGACCTCGATCGCCTGACCGCAGATGCGCTCGTCGAGGCGGGGGTGCTGGCGGTGGTCAACGCGTCGCCGTCGATCTCCGGGCGCTATCCCAACCTCGGTCCCGAGGTCATCGTCGCCAACGGAATCACCTTGATCGACTCGGCCGGCACCGAAGTCTTCAAGAAGATCAAGGACGGCACCAAGATCCGCCTCAACGACGGCGGCGTCTACACCGGCGATCGTCGTCTCGCCAAGGGCGAGGAGCAGAGCGAAGCCGAGATCTCCGACAAGATGATCGAGGCCAAGACGGGCCTGGTCGACCATCTCGAAGCGTTCTCGGGCAACACGATCGAGTTCATCCGAACCGAGAGTCCGTTGCTCATCGACGGAGTCGGCGTGCCGGACATCGACATCGACCTCGAGGGCCGCCACGTGGTCATCGTCGCAGACGGACCCGGTCACGCCGAGGATCTGAAGAATCTCAAGCCGTTCATCAAGGAGTACTCGCCCGTCATCATCGGCGTCGGTGCGGGTGCCGACACCGCGATGAAGGCGGGTCATCGCCCCGACCTCATCGTCGGCGATCCCGAGGACGTCACTGCGCAGACGCTCAAATGCGGTGCAGAGGTTGTGCTTCCGGCGGATTCCGACGGACACGCGCAGGGTCTCGAGCGCATTCAGGATCTCGGTATCGGTGCCATGACGTTCCCGGCCACCGGTGCCGCTGCCGACCTCGCGCTGTTGTTGGCCGATCATCACGGGGCCTCGCTCATCGTGTCGGTGGGTAGCCCGGCCAGCCTGGACGAGTTCTTCGATCGTGGTCGACGCAACACCAATCCGGCCGCATTCATGACGCGTCTGAAGGTCGGTGCCAAGTTGGTCGACGCCAAAGCTGTTGCGACGCTGTACCGCAGCCGTGTGTCCGGCGGTGCGATCGCGCTGTTGATTCTGGCGGCGCTCGTTGCCGTGATCGTGGCGTTGGCCGTGTCCAACATCGGCGGTGAAGCGTTGGATTGGGCAATCGATCTGTGGAACCGGTTCGCTCTGTGGTTCCAGGGGTTGCTTTCGTGATTTCGCTTCGTCAACATGCCATTTCGCTGGCAGCGGTCTTCGTGGCCCTGGCCATCGGCATCGTGCTCGGTTCGGGTCTGCTCTCGAGCGGTCTGGTGTCGGGCCTTCGAGACGACAAGACCGGCCTCGAAACTCAGGTGGACGATCTGGAGGCGACCAACAATCGCCTGGGTGAGCAGCTCAACTCGGCCGACGGCTTCGACGCCGCGGTTTCGGGCCGAGTGCTGCGGGATACGTTGGTCGATCGCAGCGTCGTGCTGATCACCACCCCGGACGCCGACCCCGGGGACGTGGACGGAGTCACGCGGTCGATCGGAGCCTCGGGCGCCACCGTCACCGGTCGGGTGTCGCTGACCGATTCGTTCGTCTCCGCTGCGAACGGCGACGATCTTCGGACGCGTCTGACCAACGTCATTCCGGCCGGCGTGCAGTTGCGCACCGGCGCGGTGGACCAGGGCAGTCTCGCGGGGGACCTGCTGGGTTCGGTGTTGCTGCTCAACGCCGAGACCGCCCAGCCGCAGTCGACTCCCGAGGAGCTCTCGCTGGCACTGGAGACGCTGCGCAGCGGCGGGTTCATCGCGTACGACAACGGTGCCGTCGCACCCGCTCAGTTGGCTGTGGTCGTCACCGGTTCCGGTACCTCGGACGTGGAGGACGGCAATCGCGGGGCCATCGTCGCCCGCTTCGCGGGAGCCCTCGATTCACGTGGTGCAGGCGCGGTACTGGCCGGTCGCTCCGGTGCGGCCGAGGGCAACGGTTCCATCGCTGTCGTGCGAGCCGATTCGGCGCTGTCGTCCGCTCTCAGCACGGTCGACAACGTCGACCGTGAAGCAGGACGGATCACCACCGTTCTCGCCTTGGCGGAGCAGCTGGACGGCGCGTCCGGCCGTTACGGCACCGGAGCCAATGCCAACGCCGTGACCGTCGGAGCGCCGGCGAGCTGATCGTCGTACGAACGCGCGTGTCGTTGGCGGTGAGGTAGGTACTGGTGTTACCGTGAAGTCCCGTGGGTAGCAGGCCCAATTTCCATGCTTCACCTCTCTTATCAGCCCCCTGATAGGAGCAAGCCCTGCAGACTCGTCACGGGAGCCTCATTGTCACGCCTTCAGTCGCGTTCCGACACCAAGCACATTTTCGTCAGCGGGGGCGTCGCGTCCTCGCTCGGAAAAGGCCTGACGGCATCGAGCCTCGGCCAGCTACTGACCGCACGCGGACTGCGCGTGACCATGCAGAAGCTCGATCCTTACCTCAACGTCGATCCCGGCACGATGAACCCGTTCCAGCACGGTGAGGTCTTCGTCACCGAAGACGGCTCCGAGACGGACCTCGACGTCGGACACTACGAGCGGTTCCTCGACCGTGATCTGTCCGGTTTCGCCAATGTCACCACCGGCCAGGTCTACTCGACGGTCATCGCCAAGGAACGCCGCGGTGAGTATCTGGGCGACACCGTTCAGGTCATTCCGCACATCACCGACGAGATCAAGCGTCGCATTCTCGCGATGAACGGCCCCGACCTACAGGGTCACCAGCCGGACGTCGTGATCACCGAAATCGGCGGCACGGTCGGCGATATCGAGTCGCAGCCGTTCCTCGAAGCCGCGCGTCAGGTGCGCCACGACGTCGGCCGAAACAATGTGTTCTTTCTGCACGTGTCGCTGGTTCCGTTCCTGGCTCCGTCCGGTGAACTCAAGACCAAACCAACCCAGCACTCCGTCGCGGCGCTGCGCAGCATCGGTATTCAGCCCGACGCATTGATCCTGCGTTGCGATCGCGACGTACCGCCAGGATTGAAGAACAAGATCGCGCTGATGTGCGACGTCGACGTCGACGGCTGCATCTCCACGCCCGACGCGCCGTCGATCTACGACATTCCCAAGGTGCTGCACAAGGAAGGCCTCGACGCGTACGTCGTTCGTCAGCTCGGTCTGCCGTTCCGTGATGTGGACTGGACCATCTGGGGTGGACTGCTCGAGCGTGTTCACCAGCCGCGTGAGACCGTGCGCGTCGGTCTGGTCGGCAAGTACGTGGACCTGCCCGACGCGTACCTGTCGGTCACCGAGGCGCTGCGTGCAGGCGGATTCGCTCATCGCGCGAAGGTCGAGATCAAGTGGGTCCCATCCGACGAGTGCTCGACGCCCGCCGGGGCGCAGGCCGCGTTGGGCGATGTCGATGCCGTGCTCATTCCCGGTGGCTTCGGTATCCGCGGTATCGAGGGCAAGCTCGGGGCCATCGAGTTCGCACGTACGCGCAAGATTCCGTTGCTGGGCTTGTGCCTCGGGTTGCAGTGTGTCGTCATCGAGGCGGCTCGTTCGGTCGGTCTGACGGACGCCAACTCCGCCGAGTTCGACCCGGACACCAAGGATCCGGTGATCTCCACGATGGCCGATCAGGAAGATGCCGTCGCCGGTGACGCCGATCTGGGCGGCACGATGCGTCTCGGTGCCTACCCGGCAACCCTGCAGAAGGGTTCGGTCGTCGCGGCGTCGTACGGCACCGAAAGCGTTTCCGAGCGTCACCGTCATCGCTACGAGGTCAACAACGACTACCGGGATCGAATTGCCAAGAGCGGCTTGGTGTTCAGCGGTACTTCTCCGGACGGCCACCTGGTCGAGTTCGTCGAGCTGCCTGCCTCCGTGCACCCGTTCTTCGTGGCCACTCAGGCGCATCCGGAGCTCAAGAGCCGGCCCACCCGTCCGCATCCACTCTTCGCGTCGTTGATCAATGCCGCGCTGAAGTACAAGGCCGCGGAGCGTCTGCCGGTCGACGTGCACGGAGATACGGGTCAGACGGAGGAATCGGACGTCGCCGCCGAGACCGTCGGATGAGCGAGCCTCGGCACGAGTTCACCACCCTCGATTCGTCGGTGCCGTACTCCGGCGCAATTCTCGCGCTCCGGCTCGACCAGGTGGCGATGCCGAACGGTCGTCAGGCCGAGCGCGAGGTGATCGAGCATCACGGCGCGGTCGGGATCCTGGCCGTCGACGACCGGGATCGTGTGGTGATGATCGAGCAGTACCGGCATCCCGTAGGTCGTCGATTGTGGGAGTTGCCCGCCGGTCTGCTGGACGAGCCGGGGGAGCGGCCGGTGGTTGCGGCTCAGCGTGAGCTCGCCGAGGAGACCGGGCTCGCCGCGCAGACGTGGTCGGTTCTGGTCGATGTGCTTGCCTCGCCCGGGTTCACCGACGAGGCCGTGCGGATCTTCCTCGCGCAGGGCCTGACCGAGGTCGGTCGGCCCGAGGCACACGACGAGGAAGCCGACATCGAGCTGTCCTACGTTCCGGTGGACGAGGCCGTCCGTCGTGCGCTGTCGGGCGAGATCGTCAACGCATCCGCCGTCGCGGGCGTTCTCGCGTTCGCCGCGGCGCGCGCTACCGGTACCGAACTGCGTTCGGCCGATGCGCCGTGGGCGGATCTGCCGACTGCCTTCGAGAAGCGAAAGAGTTCGCGAAAGTAGCCACCGTGATCGGCCAGCAGATTCAGACGTACCTCGACCATCTGGTGGTCGAGCGCGGGTCGGCACCGAACACGGTGTCGTCCTACCGTCGCGATCTGGTGCGGTACGAGCGGTTCCTCAGCGGCTACGGCATCACCGATCTGGCGAAGGTCGCCGAGAACGACATCACCGAGTTCGTGCTCTATCTACGGCGCGGTGACGACGAATTCCCGGCACTCGCAGCGAGTTCGGCGGCCCGGACGTTGATCGCGGTGCGCGGTCTGCACAGGTTTGCGCTCGCGGAGGGGATGGTCGAGCGCAACGTCGCGAGCGAGGTCAAGCCGCCGCAGCCGGCCAAGCGGTTGCCGAAGTCGCTGCCCGTCGATCAGGTGGTTGCACTGCTCGAATCGGCGTCGATCGCCGGTCCCGATGCCCCACGTGGACTGCGGGATCGGGCTCTGCTGGAACTGCTCTATTCCACCGGGGCTCGTATATCCGAGGCAGTCGGGCTCGACGTCGACGACATCGACACCGAGGCTCGCTCGGTGCTGCTGCGCGGCAAAGGCGGCAAGCATCGCATCGTGCCGGTCGGGCGACCCGCTGTCGAGGCCGTCGACGCCTACCTGGTGCGCGGCCGGCCGGGGCTGGTCTCCCGCTCGAATCCTGCCCTGTTCCTCAACGTTCGGGGCGGCAGGTTGTCTCGACAGAGTGCGTGGCAGGTGTTGCAGGATTCGGCCGTGCGGGCCGGGATCACCGCGGGGGTATCACCACACGTCCTTCGGCATTCGTTCGCCACTCACCTGCTGGACGGCGGCGCCGACGTCCGCGTCGTGCAGGAGCTGTTGGGGCATGCGTCGGTGACGACGACGCAGATCTACACCCTCGTCACCGTCAACACTCTGCGTGAAGTGTGGGCGGGAGCGCATCCACGGGCCCGGTAGCACGAGGCCGGCTGTCGTGCGTCAGCGTGTCCGGTGACGATGCGCGAGCGTCAAGCGGTAGCGTTTGCGTGAACTACTCGAAGACGAACGGGACAGGGGAGCGCTGGAACGTGTCGACACCGCAGCCGCCAGCGGCGGAGTCAGGCTTGAATCATCCGCATCTCGACGGTGCCCTATTCCAGACGCGTCAACCGGAATCCAGTCGGGAGACACACGACATCATTCCCGCGCCGAACGAGCTCGGGCCCACCGGTCGCAAGACCAGGGCCGTCCCCGATCCGCAACCGCTGGCCAGTCACGGCCCGGCCAAGATCATCGCGATGTGCAACCAGAAGGGTGGCGTCGGCAAGACGACGTCGACCATCAATCTCGGTGCCTCGTTGGCCGGCTACGGCCGCCGCGTGCTGCTCGTGGATCTCGACCCGCAGGGCGCACTGTCTGCGGGATTGGGCGTCGCACATCACGAGCTCGATCTGACGGTCTACAACCTCCTCGTCGAAGCGAAGGTCTCCGCCGACGACATCATCATGCGCACTCGCGTCGAGAACCTCGATCTGATGCCCAGCAACATCGATCTCTCCGCAGCCGAGATTCAGTTGGTCACCGAGGTCGGCCGGGAGCAGACACTCGGGCGGGTGCTGCATCCGATTCTCGATCGCTACGACTACGTCCTCATCGATTGCCAGCCGTCGCTCGGTCTGTTGACGGTCAACGCGCTCACGTGTGCCGACGAAGTGCTGATCCCCATGGAGTGCGAGTACTTCAGTCTGCGCGGACTGGCGTTGTTGAACGACACCGTCGAGAAGGTGCGCGATCGGCTCAACCCGCGGCTCACGTTGGCCGGCATCGTGGTGACGATGTTCGACGCCCGCACATTGCACTCGCGTGAGGTGATGACGCGAGTGGTCGAGGTGTTCGGCGACGTCGTCTACGACACGGTGATCACCCGTACCGTCCGATTCCCGGAAACCAGTGTGGCCGGTGAGCCGATCACCACGTGGGCTCCGAAATCCGGCGGCGCACAGGCGTACCGCGCCCTCGCGCGCGAGGTGATCTACCGGTCGGGTCCGTGACCGTCGACGCTGCCGACGAGGCCCCGATCGAGGTTCCGGCCGACGCGGATCCGTCGAAATTCCGGGTGCGGTTGCTCAACTTCGAGGGTCCGTTCGATCTGCTGCTGTCGTTGATCAGTCAGCATCGAATGGACGTCACCGAAGTGGCGTTGCACACCGTCACCGACGATTTCATCTCGTTCACCAAGTCGCTCGGTGCCGATGTCGGCCTCGACCAGACGACGGAATTCCTCGTCGTCGCCGCGACGCTGCTCGACCTCAAGGCAGCACGGTTGCTGCCCTCGGGCGATGTGGAGGACGCCGAGGATCTTGCGCTGCTCGAAGTTCGAGATCTACTGTTCGCCCGGCTACTTCAATACCGGGCCTACAAGCAGGTCGCTCTGCTGTTCGGTGAACTGGAAGCTGCTGCGCTGCGACGTTATCCGCGATCGGTGTCGGTGGAGGACAGGTACGCCGATCTGATTCCCGAGGTGCTGCTCGGCGTCGACCCGGCCACATTCGCCGACATCGCCGCTGCGGCATTTCGCCCCAAACCGATTCCGCAGGTGGGGCTCGATCACATCCATCAGCACGCGGTCTCGATCCCGGAGCAGGCGGCGTGGCTGCTCGACAATCTGCAGGGCCGAGGCCTCAACGAGTGGGCATCGTTCTCGGAGTTGGTGCAGGACTGCGAGGTGCAGGTCGAAATAATCGCGCGATTCCTGGCGTTGCTGGAGCTGTTCCGCCAACAGGTGATCGCGTTCGAGCAGCCCGAGCCGCTCGGCGATCTCCGAGTGAGTTGGACCGGTAAGGACGAAGGACCCATCGTGGTCACGGAAGAGGACTACGCATGAGTGTCGACCCGGAGCTCGAGCTAGAGGACGGCGAGAATTCCGAGGAGCTCGACGACGCCACCCTCGCCTCGGCTCTGGAAGCTGTGTTGCTGATCGTCGATACCCCTGCCTCGGACGAGCAACTCGCCTCGGCGGTGGGTGCGTCGGTAGCGCGCGTGCGCGCAACCCTGAACGAGATGGCTGCCGCACTGACCGAACGAACCAGCGGAATAGACCTTCGCTACGCCGGTGACGGATGGCGTTTCTACACCCGAACCGCCTATGCGCCGTACGTCGAACGGCTGCTTCTGGACGGGGCTCGGTCCAAGCTCACACGCGCGGCATTGGAAACCCTGGCCGTGATCGCATATCGTCAACCGTTGACCCGCGCACGAGTCAGCGCCGTACGTGGAGTCAATGTCGATGGAGTGATGCGTACGTTGCTCGCCCGTGGA
Organism: Rhodococcus sp. 06-470-2; assembly: GCF_002258235.1. Taxonomy (NCBI): domain Bacteria; kingdom Bacillati; phylum Actinomycetota; class Actinomycetes; order Mycobacteriales; family Nocardiaceae; genus Rhodococcus; species Rhodococcus sp. 06-470-2. Next base: position 13,901 of record NZ_NOYB01000040.1, read on the forward strand.
CTGATCTCCGAAGCAGGAACGGACCCGGAGACGAACGGCACGATGTACTGCACCACCGAGTTGTTCCTCGAACGGCTCGGGCTCGCATCGCTCGGTGATCTACCCGAACTGGCACCGCTGTTGCCGGGTGTGGACCTGATCGACGAGATCAGTGACAGCATGGACACCGACCCGAGAACGACCCGCTCCACCAAGAACCGCGGATCGAAACCCGATCCGGCAGCCGAGCTCGACTCGGACGACTGATAGGTAAGACAAGTGAACAAGCCCGCTCGCCGTGATGGCACACCGGACCGTAACAAGAGACAAGATCCGCGCAGGAAGCCGACCGCAGGTAGGTCGGACACTGCGCGTGACGCGCGCCGCGGAGATCGCACCCGCGACGCGGCGCCCCGTGACGGCGCTCCCCGCACCGGAGCCCCTCGCGCTGGTGCCCCTCGTACCGGGGGACCCCGTGCTGGTGCACCCCGCACCGGAGCTCCTCGTGCAGGAGCCCGGCCGGCCCCGCGCAAGGGCGTCGAGCAGGAATCCTTCGATTACAAGCCTGTCGAGACCGGCATCAACGACCGCAGCAACGACGCCGTTCCTCGCAAGAAGCCCTCGCGTCCCAAGCCGCCGAAGCCGCAGAAGAAGCAGGTTCCGTCGACCACGATCAGCAACGCCAAACCGGCGAAGCATCAGCACACCGATTCCTCACCGCGCAAGCACGTACCCGCCGGTGAAGGCGTTCGGTTGCAGAAGGTGCTCGCGCAGGCAGGCGTCGCATCGCGTCGTGCCGCCGAGGAACTGATCGCCGACGGCCGCGTCGAGGTCGACGGACGCATCGTCACCGAACAGGGCATCCGCATCGATCCCAACATCGCTGTGGTCCGCGTCGACGGCACTCGCGTGGTCGTGAAGGAAGAGCTGGTTCACCTCGCGATGAACAAGCCGCGTGGATGGCAGTGCACCATGTCCGACGATCTGGGACGCCCGTGCGTCGGCGACATCGTCTCCGAGCGCGTGCAGGCGGGGCAGCGACTGTTCCACGTCGGACGCCTCGATGCCGACACCGAGGGGCTGTTGCTCTTCACCAACGACGGTGATCTTGCTCACCGTCTGATGCACCCGTCGTTCGAGGTCTCCAAGACCTACCTCGCGACGCTGTTCGGCACCATTCCCCGCACTCTGGGTAAGCAGCTGCGTGAAGGCGTGACCCTCGACGACGGCCCGGTGAAGGTCGACGGCTTCCAGCTGCTCGACATCTCGGACGGCAAGTCTCTCGTCAAGGTGACGCTCCACGAGGGCCGCAAGCACATCGTGCGTCGGTTGTTCGACAAGGTCGGCTTCCCCGTCGGACGTCTCGTGCGTACCGATGTCGGCAACATCGTGCTCGGCGATCAGCGTCCAGGAACACTGCGTGTCCTCGGACGCGGCGAGATCGGCAAGCTCTACGAATCCGTGGGCCTGTGATGAGCGCGCTCGTCGTGGCGATGGACGGGCCTTCGGGCACCGGCAAATCGTCGGTATCGCGCAGGCTCGCATCGGCACTCGAAGCAAGCTACCTCGACACCGGTGCGATGTACCGCGTGGCGACGGTGTGGGTGCTGCGCTCGGGCGTCGAGCCCACCGATGCAGACGCTGTCGCGAAAGCTGTTGCAGCACTTCCCCTCGAGATCGGCAAGGACCCGCTGTCCGAGACCGTTCTGCTCGACGGTGAGGACGTCAGCGGCGAAATCCGCGGCGATGCGGTCACCAAGGCCGTCTCGGCCGTCTCCGCAGTGCCTGCGGTGCGTGAGCTCTTGGTGCAGATGCAGCGCGACCTTGCGAGTTCGTCGACGCGAATCGTGGTGGAGGGCCGCGACATCGGCACCGTCGTTCTTCCCGACGCCGACGTGAAGGTGTTCCTGACTGCCTCACCGGAAGCGCGGGCACAGCGTCGCAACAAACAGAACATCGAAGAGGGTCGCGACGACGACTACGAATCCGTGCTCGCGGACGTGCAACGCCGCGATCACGCAGATTCGACGAGAGCAGTGTCACCGCTTCGTCCCGCCGAGGATTCGGTGATCGTCGATACCAGCGAGCTGGATCTCGACGGCGTGATCGAGCGTTTGCTGCTCGTGGTGAACGACAGAAGTGGAGCAGTCCAGTGAGTGAAGAATTCTTCTCCGGCGCAGCGGAAACCGCGGGCGACGGAACATGGAGTGACGAGGGCGAGTGGGAGTACGTCGACCTCAACGAAGGTGAAGACGGCGAAGATGCCGTAGCCGTACCGACTCTCGCCGTGGTGGGCCGACCGAACGTCGGTAAGTCGACGCTCGTCAACCGCATCATCGGACGACGCGAAGCAGTGGTCGAGGACGTCCCAGGCGTCACCCGTGACCGGGTGTCGTACGAGGCGAACTGGAGTGGTCGACGCTTCCTGGTGCAGGACACCGGCGGTTGGGAACCCGACGCGAAGGGTCTGCAGCAATCCGTTGCGCGCCAGGCCGAGTTGGCGATGAACACCGCCGATGCGATCCTGTTGGTCGTCGATGCGCGAGTCGGTTCGACGACGACGGACGAGGCAGTGGCGCGAGTACTGCGTCGCTCGAAGACTCCGGTTCTGTTGGTGGCCAACAAGGTCGACGACGGCCGCACCGAGTCCGAGGTTGCCGCGCTGTGGTCGCTGGGTCTGGGGGAGCCGCTGTCGGTCTCGGCCACCCATGGCCGCGGTACCGGTGATCTGCTGGATCGCGTGCTCGAGGCCTTGCCCGAGACGCCGCGTGAGGGAATTCCCGGTGGGGGACCCAGGCGTGTCGCTCTGGTCGGTAAGCCGAACGTTGGCAAGTCCTCGTTGATCAACAAGCTGTCGGGCGACGAGCGCTCGGTGGTGCACGATGTTGCCGGCACCACCGTCGATCCTGTCGACTCGTTGGTCGAATTGGGCGGCAAGACTTGGCGATTCGTCGATACCGCAGGACTGCGTAAGCGCGTTAGCCATGCCAGCGGTGCCGAGTTCTACGCGTCGCTGCGCACCAAGTCCGCCATCGAGGCCGCCGAGGTCGCGATTCTGCTTCTCGATGCCTCACAGGTGATCTCGGAGCAGGACATGCGTGTGCTGAGCATGGTCTCCGATGCCGGCCGCGCGTTGGTGTTGGCGTTCAACAAGTGGGATCTGGTGGACGATGATCGTCGTCAGCAGCTCGAGAAGGAGATCGATCGTGATCTCGCTCGGGTGCCGTGGGCGCAGCGTGTGAACATCTCGGCACAGACGGGCCGTGCGGTACAGAAGCTCGTACCTGCGCTCGAAACGGCTCTGGAGTCGTGGGACAAGCGAGTGCCCACCGGACGCCTCAACACGTGGCTCAAGGAAGTCGTGGCGGCGACACCGCCGCCGATGCGTGGCGGACGTCTGCCGCGCATCATGTTCGCGACGCAGGCCAGCACGCGGCCGCCGACGTTCGTGCTGTTCACCACGGGCTTCCTCGAGGCAGGCTATCGCCGATTCATCGAGCGGCGTCTGCGTGAGGAGTTCAACTTCGACGGCAGCCCCGTGCGTGTGTCGGTGCGTATCCGCGAGAAGCGGGAACGGCCGGGCAAGGGCAACAACCGCTGATGTAGCCCGACCCCGCCTCTGAGCAGGCGATTTCCTCTCAGGGGTAGGGCTGGGGTAATCTCAGCAAGCGCCTTTCGAGGCGCGGCGGGCTGTGGCGCAGCTTGGTAGCGCACTTGACTGGGGGTCAAGTGGTCGCAGGTTCAAATCCTGTCAGCCCGACAGATAGATGCAGGTCAGAGGCGGTTTCGGAGAGATCCGGGGCCGTCTTTTTTGTGTGCGTGCCGCGGGGGTGTCACTACTCAATGCTTACACGGTCGAACTCGGCGCTGAGGCGCTGTCCAGGTGTATCCGCTGGTGTCCGGCGATCTGCGTGCGTCGGTCGAATGGACCTGAGCGGACGGAGCCACTTTGTTCAGCTGGTTTGCTCCTCGTGGAGCTACTGGGCCCATAGGGGTCCGTGTCGAGCTGCAGCTCGGACGAATCGGTGGCTCCGGTTCTTGTTTCGTCCAGATCCGCTGTAGCGCTGCCGCAGGGGTTCGATCCGGTTCCGTCAGCGGTCAGTGCTGATGCTTTGTCCGGCGAGGGACGTCGATGCGGGAAATGTTGGTTTTGTGTTCGTACAGAGCGAGGTCGGCTCGGGTGAGCATGTCCTCGAGAGTCGACTCGCCTGTGTTGTGTGCGATTCCGACGCTCAATTCGATCGAGAGGGTGGAGTCGTTCAAGTCGATGGGTGCGCGGGCTGCACGGCGTAGTCGTCGGCGGAGTTGTTCGGGCTCGTTCGTCGTCAGTGGTTCGTCATCGTCGAACATCGCTATGACGAATTCGTCGCCCCCGATCCGGCCGAGGACAGTGTTGGAATTGCACAGGTCGGCGAGTCGGGCGGCGGTGATGCGTAGAACGTGATCGCCGACGAGATGGCCGTGGGTGTCGTTGATGGTCTTGAAGTTGTCGACGTCGATGAACAATATTGCTGTGGGGAGCGATATTTCGGCGCTGACCCTCTCGATTCGTTCGAACAGAGCAGATCGGTTCAGCACTCCTGTGAGGTCGTCGAGTCGAGATTTGGCGAGAAGTTCTCGGTATGCGTCGAGTAATCGTGTGGCTCTGTGAACTGCATCGGTGATGTTGCGGAAACTGACTGCGACAACGTCCTCGACGTAGTTGGCGGTCACCTCCATGATCGTGTCGGGGCGAAAGAGTGCGGGTGCTTCGATGCTGACCTCGCCGCAGGTGAGCAACGCGTCGCGGTGAAGGTTGTCGAAGTAGGAGCCCTGGGTATCGGGGAGCGCGTCGTGCAGATGTCGTCCGATGAGCTGATCCCGGGCGATGCCGAGGTGCCGTTCGGTCTGCGTGTTGACGTAACGGATTATCATGTCGCGGTCGAGGATCGCGAAGCCCAGCGAGACGGAGTCCAGAACTGTACCGAGGCGTTCGCTCGTATCGATAAGCGGTCGGACCTGTGAAACCACTCCGGTCAGAACCGTCGGATGGCCATCGGGCGCGGTTTCCACGGCGACACTTCGAGTGAGAATGTGGCGAACGGTGCCGTCGGAGAGAACAACCCGGTAGATACACTCCGCACCGACGTCGGCGCTTGCGTCCTCGTAGAGTTGGACCAGCAGGTGCGCGTCGTCCGGGTGCACACGTTCGTGCCAGATCTCGATTGCAGGCCGGGGATCGAGGCCCGCCTCGAAGATGTCGGCGGCACGAGCATCCCATTCGAGCCGCCCGGTGTCGATGAAGTATCGGGTGATGCCTATCGATGCGTTCGGCGTCTCGATCCCCGAAACGTGATCGGGCCCCAGGTTGTCCTCACGATGTCGATCGCCCACGACAGCACGTCCGTTCCAGCTGCAACTGATCCGATAGGGAGTCTGCTCCGTTCGTCCCGATCGTGCCCGAGCTTTCGAGCGATCGGCCTCAACCAGAGCTCGGAGGCTGGACGCGTAGGTTGTAGCTTCGTCCCTTCAGCGGGGTGTCCTCGCTGTCTGGATACGAGGCCGTGTCGGGTCGGTGGTTCGATCACTTTTCGCAGCGGTGTATCGGTGTGGTGCGTGGGGCTTTCGGTGGATCCGCGTGGAGCAATCGATGTTCGAGCGTGTCCCTACTCGGTTCGACCGAGGGCGGATTGACCTGGACCGATCCGGGCGAGAGCGCCTGGTCAGCAGCTGTGTGTTGCGTCCGGGTGGGTCCATCGATGTAACGGTCGATCCAGCTGGGGGTCAAGTGGTCGCAGGTTCGAATCCTGTCAGCCCGACACATTGCAGGTCGAAGACGGTTTCGGAGAAATCCGGGGCCGTCTTTTTTCGTCTGTATGCCGAGTGACTGTCACCGCCCGGCCTGTGGCGGTGAGCGGTGAGCGGTGTGGCCAGATGCTCTCGTGCGGCAGCGAATGCGCAGTCGACGAATGCGAGCGTGAAGACGGGCACGACTACATCGGTGGAAGTTGCAGGTGGTGCGGGCAACCGTTCGGGGATCTCCGCCTCATTAGCGGTCCATGACATCGCCGGTAGGCATCTGGACTGTGCGCTTGCTCAGGTTGAGCCCGAGCTGTAGAGGCGCCGACATCCTGCGGTCGGGTGTTGGTCCGAGGGATCACTGATCTAGGGCATCATGGGTCCATGAGCGATCTCGAGTACCTCGCCACTTTGCTTTCCGCGCTCGATGGAGAGATCGCGCGAATCTCTGCCGCCGAATCGGGCTCCGACGAACAGGCATCGGCCATCGACGACGCGGCCGATGCCGTCTTCCGGTTGCGCGAGAAGGTCAAGGCCGGGTACCCCGGCAAGAAGGCCTATTACATCGCGGCGTCGACCGATCCGAATGGGATCAGGGTCGAGGGTATTTCGGCGCTACCCAGCAAACGCGCCCACGAACTGGTTCGAGACGGTGGTTGGATGCACGCGGATTCCAGTACCGTCCTAGAAGCTCTCGATGACGACCGGCTCAGTCGGTACCACGCCATCGCCGGACGCGGTGTTGCGCAAACATTTCGAGACTCACGCGAATACTTGGCAGAGGCAACGGGACTTGCCGACAAGTAGACCTATCGGATCGTCCGTGGACGAAGAGCGAGATCGCTCGTGTACGAGGATCACATACTGAATGCCCCGCTGAAGTCGAGGGGTGAGGCCTCGAGGTGTCGACCGCGGGGAGTGGCGTCGATGAGTTCGCCGTCGTGGACAACAATCTCGCCGCCCACGATCACGGTGACCGGCTTTCCTCGAAGTCGGTGTCCCTCGTACGGGGTGTAGTCGGTCGCCATGTGGAGTGATTCGGTGGTCACCGTCCATTCCAGTTCGGGATCCCAGATCGCGATGTCGGCGTCGGACCCCGGCATCAGTGAGCCCTTGCGTGGATAGAGGCCATTCGTACGTGCTGGATTCGCCGAGGTCAACTCCACGAATCTGCTGGCCGTCAGACCCAATCCGTCCACGTAGTGCGAGTAGATCACCGGGAGACGCGTCTCGACTCCGGGGAGTCCGTTGGGCATATGCCGCACGTCGTGGCTGTGCACCTGCTTCTGTGCGGTGTCGTAGCAGCAATGGTCGGAACCGATGGTAGTGACGTGCCCGGTGAACAGGTGACGCCCGAGTTCCTCGACCACCTCGGCCGAGCGCAGCGGTGGGCAGCAGACGAATCCTTCCGGTTGCTCACCCTCGTAGGCCGAGTCGTCGAGGATCAGATGGTGGGCGACCGATTCGGTGAAGGCAACAAGTCCTCGTTTGCGAGCGTCCGCGACCAGTTCGACGGCAGCCGGAGTGGACTGATGCACGAAGTAGACCGGTGCACTCTGTGATTCGGCGATCGCGAGAATGGCTGCGACCGAGGCGGTCTCGGCGAGCTCCGGCCGCGTTCGCGACATGTGTGCGGCATCGACACCGTCCGATGCCGCCGCGAGGTTCTGCGCGTCGGTGACGATCGCGTCGGATTCGCAGTGGATGATGACCATTCCGCCGAGGTCGCGAGTGGTCTGCATCGTGTTGAGGATGGTGTGTTCGTTGGCCATCGTCTCACCGGCATAGGTGGTGAACATCTTGACAGTTCGGATGCCGGCGTCGGCCAGCGTCTTCAGTTGGTCGGCCGTGGTGTCGGTCCACTCGACGACGCAGGCGTGCAGAGCCGAATCGCACAGTCCGCTCGACGCTTTCGCGCGCTGTACCTCGGCGGCGTCCAGCGGCTGTTGACCTGGACGGGGGATGGCGAAGTCGATGATCGTGGTGGTGCCGCCGAACACGGCCGCCGTCGTGCACTCCAAATACGAATCGAGCGAGGTGAATTCGCCGGAGGTGAACCCGACGTGGCAGTGTGGATCGACTCCACCCGGCATCACCAGTTTCCCGGTTGCATCGATGACCTCTGCTGCCGCGTCGACCTTGCTCCCTGGGGTGAGCACCGCAACGACTCTGCCGTCGTCGATGAGCAGGTCTGCCGGAGCGGCCCAGTGGGATTCGACGACCATCCCACCGCGCACGACCTTCATCGTGTGCTCGCGAGGTAGGCCAGCCATCCGCCGCGGTCACTGATGTCGGTGACACCGGCGGCCGTCAGATGGCTCTCGCGCATTCGCATCGACAGGGAGCCCGAGCCATCCGCCAACTCGATGACCCCGAGTTCGAGTTCCTTCGGTTCCCGGGGAAGGAGCTCGTCGCGCAATACGTCGTACTCGACCTCGTAGAGCTCGCCCGGTACCACGTATCCATCGGTTGTCACCGGGTGCAAACCGGGAAATTCGTTACGCACGGAGAAGAATCGGTATTTCGGTGCGGTATCGATTTTCCCCACGAATCGCGCCTTGTGCAACGCGTCGTTCAGGGTGCCGCCGGACATCGCCTGTCCGTTGACGAACATCGTGACCAGTGCCATTCAAAGCCTTCTTTCAGTGAGCTTGTATTCGGACGAGTCGGTTCGGAGAGAACGCTGTTACGTCGAGTTCTGGTTTCCTACCGTGCACCAGCTCGGTGAGGATGTGTCCCCAGAGCGGTGCGAAGGTGAAGGAGTAGGTGCCGCCTGCCACGAATAGTCCCGGGGCGCCGGCGAGTTCGCCGATGACCGGCATTTCGTCGGGCGTGGTGACCACGGGCCCGGTCCATGTATCGAGGAGCGCATTGTGGCTCAGCGCAGGCAGAAGCCGTCGAACCTGCTCCAGGTTTCCCGTGGTGCTGTCGGATCTGCTCGGGGCCGGCTCGCTGTCGTGGAACGCACCTGCAGGCCAGCCGCCGCCGAGGACGAGGCGTCCCGATCGATTCTGCTTGATCGACATTCCTTCCCCGACGTGCTGTACGAGCACTTCGAGCGTCCGGGGCGCGGCTTTCAGCGCGTGCATTTGCAACGACGTCGGGACGAGTTCGAGCGATGTCCCCGCCATCGCGGCGATCGGTGCCATCCACGGACCTGCAACGTCTATCACCACAGGTGCAATCCACGTCCCACCGTTGGTGTCGACGGTCCAGACGTCACCGTCGTGGGTCAGTCCGATCACCGGTGTCGACGGGTGTACAGACGCTCCCTCGGCCGCGGCCTGTCGCAACAGGGCAGGGCCTGCGAGGTCGGGTTCGGCGAATCCGTCCCACGGGCACCAGGTTGCGGCCTGAATGCTCGGGCCGAGCAGAGGTAGCGCCTGCCGCGCTTCGTCACCGCTCAGTACCTCCGTCGGAATCCCCGCATCGCGTTCCCATCGGTGCTTCGTGATGAGGGCGTGGACCTGCTCTTCGGTCTCGGCCACCATGAAGCCGCCGCACCGGTTCAGCCCGAGACCAGGCACGGTCTCGTCCAGCGTGTTCCACAATGTGCTCGTCGACTTCTGCAACGGAAGTAGCTGTTCGACGTCGACGGCTCGGCCCTGCCCAGGCCTGCGGGTGTGAATCGTCTGGATGTGCAGGTTGCCCGCGGTCGTACCCGAGCCGGCGGTGTTGGGCAGGGTGCGATCGAGTACAGCGACGCGGGATCCCGCGCGGGTGAGGGCGAGAGCCGTTGCTGCGCCGACGATTCCGGCTCCGATGACAACGACGTCGACTTCAGTTCGCATGCACAGCTCCTAAGGTCGCGTAGGCATCGTCGATACCCGATTCGACGATGACCGATTGCAGCGAGGCAAGCGTGTCGGCGTCGGTGACCGGAAGCAGTGGTTCTCGCACAGTGCCTCCTGGTTGACCGAGAAGGTTCATCACGGCCTTCAACTGAGGGATGGGGGAGGCGTAGACGCCGCTGTAGTCCGAGGCGATGAGCCGGCCCGAAAACGCGCGGTAACGATCGACCCACATGCGCGCGGTGTCGGCGTCCCGTGCAGCGACGGCCTCGTAGAACGGCACCGCGAAGGGCGCGCCCACCCCACCTCCGTCGATGTTGCCGTCCCCGCCCAGCTCGAGCAGCGTGGCAAGGCCGCGTCGATGCAGAAAACTCCCGAATACACGGACGCGGTCTGACACGGCCTCGACGGTGTCGAGCATGGCGAGCCAATCACCGGTGCTGTCTTTGATCGCGACGACGTTGTCCAGGTCGGCGAGTCGAGAGAACAAGTCGGGTGAGGTTCCCATGTCGACCGCAACGCCCCGTGGCCAGTTGTAGGCCATGAACGGCAGTGATGTTGCGGTGCTGACGCTTCGGTAGTACTGGAATGTCTCTTCCGCCGAGGTGTGTACGTAGGGCGGAGGCGTCGCCAGTATGCCGTCCGCGCCGACGGAAGCAGCGTGCTTCGCGAGCGCGGAGGACTGCGCAGCTGTGTACGCGCTGACACCGATCACGACAGGGAAGCGGCCTGCGACTGCATCGATCGATGCTTCCGTTACGGTCTTTCGTTCGTGGTCGCTCTGGCTGAACCACTCGCCTGTGCTGCCGTTCACGAGTACACCGTGAACTCCCGTCTGCGCGTAGAGATTCATCAAGTCGAAAATTGCCTCGGTATCGACGGCACCCGACTGCGTGAACGGTGTGGGGGCAGCGGGCCAGTAGCCGGACCACGCGACATCATCGCGATTCATGGGAGTGCCTTTCGGGCTCGGGACGATCGACGACGCGTCGTACCCGCATTTATGGGATCGATTGCATAGACTGCCTTCGGGGTGGTCGAGTCGTCAAGCCGGAAACGTACTTGTAACGCGACCACGGTCGAATATGTCTGTCCTAGGCGTGAAGCAAGAGAACGGAGAACCGATGGCGGTCACCTTGATCGACGTTGCGAGCGCTGCTGGGGTTTCGCGCAGCACGGCATCACGCGCGTTGAGTGGATCGTCGCTGATCTCGGCGGAGACACGGGCAGCGGTGGAGGATGCGGCCCGGGTTCTCGGGTATCGGCCGAACAGGGCCGCGAGCGCGCTGCGCTCCAACCGGTCGCATTTGATCGGTCTGGTCATGAACAACCTGCTCAACGCGACCTTTCACACTGTCGCCGAGGTCGTCCAAAAGAGGGCAGCAGCCAGTGGATTTCAGGTACTGCTCTGCATCACCGATGCCGATCCGGCGCGCGAGGACGACGTACTGGCCATGCTGGGCGAGCACGGCGTCGACGGAACCATCGTGATCGGCAGCGGTCGAAGTGCTGCGGCGTCGAATGCGCTTCTGGAGCAGGGCCGAGCGGTGGTCAACCTGATCCGTTCGGTGAAGGGGAGCTCTGCGTCGACGGTGCTGGCAGATGACGTAACGGGTGCTCGCGACGCGACAGCGCACCTGATCGAGCTCGGGCACAGTCGTATCGGGTATGTCGGTGGAAACGAGGATGCGACGTCCGGACGTGAGCGCTACGAGGGCTATCGACTGGCGCTGGCCGACGCAGGCATTCCGGTCGACGAGACGATCGTCCGGAAAGGCCCGTTCACCACGGAGTTCGGCGCCGAAGCGATCAATTCGTTACTGGATGCACCCCAGGCGATGACTGCTCTCTACGCGGCCAACCACGAGGCTGTCTTCGGCATCCTGCCCACGCTCGTCGGCAGAGGAGTGTCGGTGCCGGACGAGTTGTCGCTGATCTGCCACGAGGACATGCCGTGGCTCGCGATGTGGCAGCCGGCAATCACAGTCGTCGACAACGGTGCCGCTCAGTTGGCGAATGTGGCAATGGACCTGCTGTTCCAGCAGATCAAGGATTCGCTCGAACCCGATGGGCGCACGTATCGAATCGGTGCTCGTCTGGTGGAGCGGTCGTCGTGTGCCGCACTGTGATCGGTGAGCGCGATCACCTGCGAACGGTTAACAGTTGATGTACCGCGTGTCGGCAGTGTTAACCGCGTTGACGCCTCCGAATTCGTCTGCGACGCTTGATGCAATCGATCCCAAAAGATCGATTCTTCTCGAACAACTCCCTCATCGTCGCTGCCGCCCCGTCCTCGAACGTGTAGTGCTGCAGTCGATATGGAAAGGCTCGCTCAATGCGTAAGTTAACAGGAATCGCCGCTATCGCTGTCGTGGTGGCCGGCCTCACTGCCTGTAGTTCCTCGGACGATTCCGTAGCCGCGCCGACGGACTGCACACCCACGCTCGGTGCTTCGGACCTTGCCGAAGAAGGCGTACTGACGATGGCCACCAACGCGACTCTTCCGCCGATGCAGTACGTCGATCCGAACGGCGACGTGATCGGCATGCGTGTCGACCTCGGTAAGGAGATCGCCAAGCGCCTGTGTTTGACGCCGAAGTTCGTCAACATCGAGTTCGAGGCACAGATTCCCGGTGTGCAGGCCGGCCGTTGGGACATGATCGACACCGGAATGTTCTACACGCCTGCACGTGCCGAGACCATCGATCTCGTTCCGTACGAGGTGCAGGCAGTCTCGATCTCGGTGCCGTCGGGCAACCCCGAATCGATCTCCAGCGTGGACGACCTGGCGGGCAAGACCATCGGGGTCGAAGCGCCCGGATACGAATTCGACACGCTGACCGCCATGGCCGAGCAGTTTGCGGCCGAAGGAAAGCCGGCGCTGACAGTGCAGACATTCAAAACCAATGCCGATGCCTATCAAGCGCTTTCGGCAGGCCAGCTCGACGGCACGTCCATCGTCGAGTCGGTCACGTCGTTCTACCAGGAAGACGGACGATTCGAGACAGCCGTCGGTGGAATCAACGAGGCACCTCTGGCCATGGGATTCGCGAAGGACAGCAAATCCTCCGCAGAGGTGGCGCGTGTGCTGTCGGAGATGAGGAGCGACGGATATCTGCCCGACCTGTTCGAGCAGTACGACGTCACCGGATACGACGGCGATATTGCCGTGAGCACCGGTCCTCTCGACAGCTGATCCGACCAACGTAAGTCGAAAGGCACCCACATGTGGTCCTGGGACGCATTCTTCTCCATCCTGACGAGCACCCAGCTGCTCGAGGGCGCGTGGGTCACGATCTGGCTCACCGTAGTCAGCATGATCCTCGGACTCGCTCTCGCAGTGGTGGTCGCCTCCGCGCGATCATCCAAGCTCGCACCCCTGCGGATAGTCGCCGGGTTCTACGTGTGGCTGATGCGCGGCACGCCTCTACTGGTGCAGTTGGTGATCATCTATACCGGACTTCCTCAGGTCGGCATCAAATTGGGCGTGATCGAGGCGGCACTCGTGGGCCTGGTTCTCAACGAAGCCGCATACCTGTCGGAAATAGTCCGTTCCGGATTGCTCTCGGTTCCGACCGGACAGACCGAAGCGGCACGAGCCCTCGGCATGTCGCCCACGAAGGTCTTCCGCGTGGTGGTTCTCCCACAGGCGCTGCGGGTGATGATTCCTCCACTCGGCAACAGCTTCAACGGGTTGCTCAAGACCACAACTCTGGTGTCGGTCATCTCCGTACAGGAATTGCTGAGACGGACCCAGTTCCTGGTGCAGGTGAATTTCCGAGTGCTGGAAGGGCTCTGCGCCGCAGCGTTGTACTTCCTGGTGCTGACGACTCTGTGGGGGTTGATTCAGAAGATGATCGAAGTACGGGTAGGGCGTGGATACGACCGCAATTACCGCCGTAAGGGCGGTCCGTCGAGTCCGAAGCTCGACGACAGCGCAATGAAAGCCGAGGCCGTGAACCGATGACCAGTGCGACGTCTACTACCAGGAAGGCCACGACGATGGTCGAGGTCAGGAACATGACCAAGGCCTACAACGATCTCGTCGTCCTCGACGACATCGATTTCACGGTGGACAAAGGGGAAGTGGTCCTGCTGCTCGGGCCGTCGGGAAGTGGAAAGAGCACCTTGCTGCGCACGCTCAACTGTCTCGAGACCATTGAATCCGGGACCGTCCGAGTGTGCGGCGAGATGATGGGCTTCTCGGAAGGGGTCAAGCGAACGCCGCTGTCGGAGGCGCAGATCGCCAAGCAGCGGCACCACACAGGAATGGTGTTCCAGAGCTTCAACCTGTTTCCCATGATGACGGCGCTGGACAACGTCGCATCGGGCCCACGTCATGTCCTCGGCACGCAGAAGGACAAGGCGCGCAGGCAAGCTCAGGAACTACTCGACCTCGTCGGCCTTGCAGACAAGGGAGAGAACTATCCGTCACAACTGTCCGGTGGTCAGCAGCAACGCGTGGCGATCGCACGAGCGTTGGCAATGAAGCCCGAAGTGATGTTGTTCGACGAGCCCACCTCTGCCCTCGATCCCGAGATGGTCAACGAGGTGCTCGACGTCATGCTTCGACTCCGCGACGAGGGTATGACGATGGTGGTGGTGAGCCACGAAATGGGCTTCGCGAAAGCGGCCGCAGACCGAGTCGTTTTCATGAGCGACGGGAAGATCGTGGAGGAAGCACCTCCGCGCGAGTTCTTCGACAATCCAAAAAATGCTCGTACACAACAGTTCTTGAGTCGTATCCTCTGACCGGCCTAAGCGGGGCCAACCATGCGTGCCGTAGGCCGAATGAATGAATGTCGGGCGTCTTCGACTCACACCGTCACGCTGTGAATAGGGTGAGCAGTCGGAGTCCGATTTGTCCGACAGGAGCGTGTCAGCGTGAGTTCACCCATTCTCGTCAAGGGTCAGAACATTTCTCTGCCGGACGACGTGACCGAACTGGATGTCATCGTGTCCTGGGTAGACCCGGAGCGAGATCTCGATGCGTCTGCATTGCTGGTGAATTCGAGCGGGCACGTTCGGTCCGATGCAGACTTCGTCTTCTACAACCAGCCGGAGTCCGCGGACGCGACCGTACGCTACCGCGGGAGCAGTAGCACCGACGAAGGCAAACAGGAACGAGTGTCGATCCATCTCGATTCTCTCGCAGCCGAAGTCGAGAAGGTGGTCATCGCGGGTAGCTCCGACGATGTTCCATTGGGTGACTTCGGGAAACTGTCGATGCAGGTGCGGGATCAAGCAGGTTCGGTGCTCGGGGAGTTCCTCACTGCCGATGCGTCGTCGGAACGAGCATTGGTGTTCGGGGAGGTGTACCGACGGAACGGCGTGTGGAAACTACGCGCGGTCGGTCAGGGCTGGGAATCCGGATTGGGTGGTTTGGCCCAGGACTTCGGCGTCGACGTCGACGACGGCGAGCCCGAAGCTTCGGCGAACGAAGTTGTCGTGGTCGAGGTCGCCGACTCGCACGTGCCGGCCGTCGATACGACCGGTGAGATCGTCGACGTCTCGGTTGTCGATGTCGAACCGCCGAAACGCGGCGTTCGCACCAAGAAGCCCGTTGCCAAGAAGGTCGCGCCGCCTCAGTTCACCCTGGCCGGGGGAGAGGGGTGGCAGACGGCTCGCCTGTTCTCCGTGTCCGGTGTCGGATCCGGTGAGGAGCAGGAGAAGAGGGCCACCTCGGCGCTGATCGCGACGATGCAGGCGGTTCGTCCGTTCGCTCGCGCAATCTGCGCACATGCCGGAGCGCCGTCCGGTCCCTTCGAGGGCTACCTCGAAGTGCAGTTCGTCAAGGGCGAGGGCAAGGTCATCCCCGACGGTGTGTTTCGAGTATCGCGCGCGGGCCAAGTGTGGACAGCGTTGCTGGAAGTGAAAACCGGCACCGGCAAGCTACAGAAAGAGCAGCTCGAGAATTACCTCGATGTCGCAAAACGACATAAATACGAGACCGTTCTGAGTTTGTCCAACGACATTCCGGCCTCCGCCGGTGAGCTCCCGGTCCAGGTGAACAAGACCAAGCTGAACAAGGTCTCCCTGCGGCATATCTCCTGGTCCGAGGTCATTCACGAGGCTCGAATGTTGTTGTCGCACGGCGACCTTGCGGAGCCACTGCAAGCATGGATTCTGAGCGAATTCGTCCGGTATCTGACGCACCCGAAGTCAGGCGCGACGGAGTTCGTCGACATGGGTCGCCACTGGGTTGCAGTTCGCGACTCGGTCACCGCAGGAACGCTTCGCTCCGGCGATGTGAAGGCCTTGTCGGTGGCGAATACATGGGCGTCGCTGTCCAGGCACCTGGCCTTGCGGATGACTGCCGATCTCGGCGTTCCGGTGAAGCATCACCTCCCGAGGAAGTTCAGCGGAGATCCCCAGGCGCGCAACGAGTACATCGTCGAGCAACTCGTTGCCTCCGGTTGTCTCTCGGCCACATTGCGCATTCCTGATGCCGCCGGAGATGTCACTGTCGAAGCGGACCTGCGTACCAACAAGATTCAGTGCAGCACCGCTATCGACGCTCCGACCGACGGGACCGCGCTCCGACGAGCATCATGGCTGCTCAAGCAATTGAAGAACGCTCCTGCCGACATCCTGGTCGAAGCCGTGTTCGCAGACCCAGGCGAAATATCCTGCGAGAACTTGGCGACAGTGCGCTCGGACACCAAATCGTTGACCGCAGGCCGGATCAGCGAACTGCAGTACTTCACACTGACGTCACCGACCAAGATGGGTAGCAAGCGCTCGGGCTCTGCGGCCAGCTTCATCGGAAGTGTGACCGACGGCCTCGATTCCTTCTACCGCGACGTCGTGCAACCGCTGAAGCCATGGGTCCCGTCGGCCCCGGAATCGTCGTCCACCGACACTGCGGTCGACTGATTGCGCGACTGTACGAGTTGCCCCGACGTCGTCACTGATCCGGGCCCGCAGTGAAATTCAGTCGAGTATCGCCGTCGCCTCGACCTCCACGAGTACGTCCGGTTCGAAGAGGTAGTCGACTCCGATGAGCGAGGCGGGCGGCATGGGAGTCGGAAGTCCTATGTCGACTGCGACCTGTTCGACACCTGTCATGAACTCGCCGATCTTCTCCGGTGCCCAATGGGTGACATAGAAGGTCAATCGCACCACGTCGCTGAATGTCGCACCCGCACCTGCCAATCCGATGGCAGTATTTCTCAGCGCGTGTGCAACCTGACCCGCAAGGTCGCCAGGGGCCACCGGGGCACCGTCGACGCGGCGTGCGATCTGGCCACTGACGTGTACGTGGCGCGTTCCGGTACCTACGGCTACATGGTGGTACGGCACGTGCTGAGTCATGCCTTCCGGGCTGGAATAGATGACGGACATCGGCTTCTCCTCGATGGTTGCGGCTAGGTATATTATTGATACCTGGTGCACGAAAGTAACTTCAAGGAGACGTGGTTTCATGACCGATACCCCGGCCGTGCAGGGCGAACTCACCATCAGCGCGCCCCATCGCGAGTTGCTCGATCAGGTACTCGACAAATGGTCGCTGGCGGTGCTCGACGTACTCTGCGAACAACCCTCCCGCTTCAACGAACTGCGTCGCGCCATCCCGAACGTGACACAGAAATCGCTCACCGCGACATTGCGCAAACTCGAACGAAACGGTGTCGTCGAAAGGGTCCTGCTCAGTTCGCGTCCCGTCGCCGTCGAGTACCGAATCACGCGACTGGGGAAGACCCTTCGGATGCCGATCGACGCCATCTTGCAATGGGCTACCGACCACATGCCGGAGATCGAACGAGCTCGCGCGGACTTCGACCTCCTGTGACGACGGTCCGAAGATTGAAGCTGGCGAATTCTGGGCAAGCGGTAGTCATGACAGAGAATTCCAAGGTCACAGTCGAACGCACCATCGAAGCACCCGTCGACGCGGTATTCGATGTGCTGTCCAATCCCGAGCGGCATCAAGCTCTCGATGGATCCGGGTTCGTCCGGAGCGTGGACCACGCCGACCGCATTCAGAAGGTCGGCGAGAAATTCACGATGAACATGCAGGGCGATCACATGGGCGGCGAGTACCAGACCGACAATGTGGTGAGCGGCTACATCAAAGACAAGCTGCTCGCGTGGAAGACGGCGCCCGCCGGCAACGAGCCTCCCGGCTGGGAATGGCTGTGGGAGCTCGAATCTCAGGGCCCCAACGAGACGCTGGTCCGCCACACCTACGACTGGTCCAAGGTCACGGACAAGAAGTTGCTCCAGCAGATCAAGTTTCCGCTGGTGACCGAAGATCAGTTGAACGACACACTCGCTCGACTGGCAGTCGAAGCGACGTCCTGATCTCGAGCCGCAGGTCTCAGGTCAGCCGAAGAACGCTGTGCTGTCGAGATTTTCGATCGGCATCCAACGTCGAGGAACATCCTTCACCGTAGTCGCTGCCGAAAGATCGACTCCACGGACGGCCAATGCGGACGTCGGCATCTGATCGACGATCAGACTGATGGCGTACGTAGCGGCCGTTACGTGGAGGCACGGATCGATTCTTCCGGAGCAGGTACAGGACGCTCCGGTGGCGTCGGGGACCGGCGACAACTTTTCCGCTACAAGATCGGCGTGAACCTCGTCGGGGAGGTCACCGCTGCTCGCACCTCCGCGCGTGTGGCGGGCGAGAATGCGCATCACCGACTTTCGTTCCGTCGCCGTGTATCGGGGCAGTGAGAGCACAGCCGTCTCACACTTCATGCCCGCGGACACGACGCAGCGAAACTCACCGATCTGGTTGCGGTTCACGACAACCGAATCGTTGCGCACAAGACTGCGCGCCCGCGGGAGCATCGGGTTCGGCCGAGTGACAGCGATGGGCTCGACGCGCCGGATCCACTCCTTCCCCCACGGAGTCGACCCGAATACCGCGGCCCGAGGTGTGGTGGCCATCAGCGCGACACCGTCCTCAGTGACAGCGTCTCGCGCAAAGTCGAATCATCGAGTGCCGCCAGGGCCAACTCGTTGTTGCTCTCGGTCAGACCGGCTATCGCCTTCTTCCGGGTATGGAGTGATGCGATGTGCTCCTCCAGAGTTCCCTCCGTCGTCAGTGCCATGACCGCCACCGGCGACTTCTGTCCGATTCGGTGCACTCGGTCGGTGGCTTGCGCTTCGATCGCGGGGTTCCACCATCGGTCGTAGTGAATCACCGTGTCGGCGCGGGTGAGATTGAGGCCGTACCCCGCCGCGCGCAGACTGAGAACCATGACGGGGGATCGATTGCCGTTCTGAAACTGCTCGACCATCTCGTCGCGCTTGTCTACGTCGAGTCCGCCGTGAAAGAACGGAATCGGAGCTCCGGTGACGTTCTCGAGGTGCTCGGCCAGTATTTCCCCGGTTCGGCGGTACTGCGTGAACACGAGCGCAGCTCGCGAGGACTCGGTGAGCTCCTCGACGATGTCGGTGAGCCTGTCGAGTTTGCCGGAGCGATCGGCCAGGCGACTGACATCGCCCGTGACGAGCCCAGGATGGTTGCAGATCAGTTTGAGCTGGGTGAGCAGCGCCAGTACTGCCGTTCCCCGTCCACGGTCGGTGCCGAAACCGGTGTCGAATGCTTCCTCGACGGCCGAGTTGTACAGCAGCGCCTGCTCATTCGAGATCGGACACAGAACGTCGATGTGGTGCTTCGGCGGCAGATCCGTTGCAACCTCGGCCTTGGTCCGGCGGAGGACGACCGGCGCGATCGCGCTCGACAGTTGTGCGAGTGCGGTCGCCGAACCTCCTTGCTCGATGGGTGCCGAGAATCGTCGGGTGAACCGAGCCCGGGTTCCGAGCAGTCCGGGATTGGTGAGATCGATCAGTGCCCAGAGTTCGTCCATTCGGTTTTCGACGGGAGTGCCGGTCAGGGCTATCCGCGTGGTGGACTTCAGCCGACGCGCTGCGCGAGCAATCTTGGTCCGCCAGTTCTTCATCACATGCGCCTCATCGAAGAACACAGTGCTCCAGGATATTTCGCTCAATCGATGTGTGTCGGTGCGCAGGGTGGGGTACCCGGTGACGGTCACCGAACCCGCGTCGGCGCAGTGCTCGAGGGTGCGGGACGGTCCGCGGTACACGTTGACGACCAATTCGCCATCGGAGAAGTTCTCGATCTCACGGCGCCAGTTGCTGATCAGCGACGTCGGGCAGACGACCAGGTAGCTGCCCTCGCCTCGCCGCGCTCCGACGATCATGTGCGAAATGGCCTGGAGCGTCTTGCCCAGCCCCATCTCGTCGGCGAGGATTCCGCCGCCGCCGATCTCCTGAACCGTCGGCACCCAGGACGCACCGTGCAGTTGATAGGGCCTCGGAGTGAAGGTAGACGCACTCTCGGTCAAGTCGTCTTGCATGCGCAGGCTGGCGCGGAGCGCGTCAGCGGCACCATGTGCAGTCATCACGCTGGAGCCGCCGGCATTGGGAACAGCGTGCGCCGCAGGCGGGAGTGCATCGACGAGATCTCGTGGAACCCCGCTCACGTCGGGATTGTGCTCGACGTAGTTCAGGATCGCCAACCATCCGCGTGCCGACATGCCTTCCGCAGAGCCGGCTGCGGTTCGGAGCTCGCAACCGTTCGCCGCCACGAGTTGCGCGTCCACAGTGCGCACGGCAACGGTGCCGTCCGCGCCGGGAACCGCAAGCTCGACGGGAGTGGACTCTCCTTCGAGTGTCGCCTCCGGGGTGCTGTGCCAGACGGCGAAACAATGACGGTGAGGCAGATAGGTGACGTGAGGAGCTGGGTCTGTGTCGGCGGTCGAAAGCATGCACCCTCCGGCGAAGTTCGCTGCCTCGGCTGGGTCCGAAGCTGCCAACACCGTACGCCGTCCGGTGACATTGTGTCGCATCCGGAAATGGCTTGACTTTTCCCAAAATTACTGTCCTACAGCGCCATCGGATAAGACTCCGCGATGGATCGGATCAGGATTGCTAGAACACCACCACGTCGTGCGGCCGCCCACTGTTCCGCGGGCCATCGGCGCACCACATCGAGGGCACGCCGCATCCGTTTTTCGGAACGGAATGATCTCCCCGGTGTGTACGCCACCCTTCTTTATCGCTGATCTGATCGCGCGGCGCAGAACAACGCGGAGCTCGTCGAGTTCCTCCGTCGTGAGTGTCTTGGCGCGCCTGGACGGGGATTGCTCGCTCTGCCACAGCACCTCGTCGGCCAGTAGATTGCCGACGCCTGCAATGGCGGACTGATCGAGTAGTCGGGCTTTGAGAGGTGCACCACTGGAACCGATTCGGTGACGGAAGTCGTCGCGGGTGATCTCCGCGGCATCCGGGCCGAGAGCGTCGATATCGGGTTCGAGTCGAACCCGGCCGAGGCGGCGTTTGTCGAAGAGTCGAAGCTGTCCACCGTCGTCGAACGTCATGGAGAAGCGCGTCCACTCGGGCTTGTCGGTCGGGCGCTCACCGACATGAGGGTCGCCACCCCCGTACTGCGACGTGCGTTCACCGTCGGGAGCGGTGACGATGACGCGTCCACCCATCCCCAGGTGGATGCCCAGGGTCGGACCGCCCGAGCCGTCGGCCGTGACGGTTTCGCACCACATGGCCTTGCCTCGTCGACGCGCCTCGGTGAGTTTCCCGCCCTTCAGTGCCCGGGCGATATCGCCTGGCATGTGCGGTCGGCACGAACGTGTCGGTGTCGTCGATGTCGACGATGACGCGATCGAGGGCTTTTTCGACGACCTGTCGGGCGTTTTCCACTTCGGGTAGTTCCGGCATGGATCCGGTGTACCCGATTCGCGGGCGCTATGCGCGGGTGCCGTCATCGGTCTTTCGACTCGTTCGTGTCCACTTCGGGCACCAGCGGTCCCAGTTCGGCGTCGAGGACCTTCTGCACGACGCGCATCGCCGCCAGCGCGGCCGGTGCTCCGCAGTAGCCCGCTGTATGAATCACCGTCTCGGTGATTTCCGTTCTGGTGAGGCCGTTGCGCAGCGCCCCTCGTACGTGGCCTGCGAGTTCCTCGTGGGCGCGCAGCGCGATGAGGATCCCGAGATTGAGCAGGCTGCGGCTGCGGTGGTCGAGGCCGGGCCGCGTCCACACCCCGCCCCACACGGTGTCGGTGACGAAGTCTTGCAGTGCAGCGGAGTCGGTGTTCGCGGCATGGGCAAACGCCTTCACGACGTACTCGTCTCCCATTACATTTCGGCGGACCTCGAGTCCGTCCTCGAATCGCGGGCCCCTGCTCCGATTCGTGGCTTCGTCGTCGATCATTGTGTTTCCTCTTCCTCGTGCGCGGTGTCGACAGATCATGGCAGGGGGCTGTAGGGGAATTGCCGGCGGAGGCGAACTCGGCCATGGTCTGTCAGCGCAGAGAGGCTGGCCCACCGCTACGGTCGTCGCGCGAAGGCTGTGTGTCGTCGGAGACATGCTCTGCGCGAGTCGCTTCGAGAAACAGCTCGAGAAACGAAGAATGCGCGCCAGGTTCCTGCGCCGTACTTCCCTCTCGGGGGTCTTTCGATGCCTTCGACATAGCGATTCGCGTTCCTCCCGTGTCAGCGAACAACAATCTCAGATTCTGAATAGTCAAGCAACTGAGACAGTGAGTACAACGCGCGGCACGAAGTGAACGATCGAGGAAAAAGTTGCGATCGAGCAACTCACAACGGTGTCGATCAGTGGCGAGGATGCCCGGAAGCTGCACCGCATCGGAGGCGGGGCTGTTCGGTTCGGCGTGACAGACACACCGGGTCTGGGCGCCGGTTATCCGGAACCGTCGGTTTCCGCCTCGTCAGTGTGCTGGCGATCGACTGTCTGTCGGTAGGCGCGATGAGAACCTTGTTGTCGACACGCGTCGCCGACACAGCCCGAATTTCGGTCACGGCGTCGGTTGTGACGCAGGTCCGAACGCGATCCAGCTCGCGGCTGTCGGCATCGAGAGTGACCGAGCGTGCATCGCCGGCCGTGCCTTCGAACGGAACGTCACATCCCAGCGGCGGTGGGCGGCTCGATCAGCATTCTCTTGATCACCTTGCCGGTCGCGGTTCGGGGCAGTTCGTCGAGGAACGTGATGTCGCGGGGAACGCAGAAGCGGCTCAAACGATTTCGAATGTAGGCGCGCACCATGTCCGCATCGAGGCCGGCCGACCCACGGCCGACGACGAATGCGGCCAAACGCTGCCCGTATTCGGGGTCGGGCACACCGACGACCGCGACCTCGCCGACCTGCGGAAGATTGGCGATGGCATCCTCGACGGGGCCCGGAAAGACGTTCTCGCCTCCGGAGATGATCATCTCGTCGTCCCTGCCGCAGACGAACAACCGTCCGTTGCAGTCGATGTACCCGAGATCGCCGGTGTCCATCAGGGCAGCTCCGCGGGCGGACGCCGTCGACGGCGGCGCGGCGTTGGTGTACCCGTCGAACAGCATGTCGTTGCCGACGAATATTCGGCCGAGGGTCCCCATTGGAACGGCAGTACCGTCCGCGTCGAGCACCGCCACAGTCGTACCAAGGGGAGGGCGTCCGGCGGTCGCCGGCGCAGCGCGAAGGTCTTCGGGAGTCGCGATCGTGGCCCACGAGACCTCGGTGGACCCGTAGAAGTTGTAGAGGACGTCACCGAAGACGTCCATGAAGCGGCTGACGGTCGACCCTGTCAATGCCGATCCACTGCACGCGACGACCCGGAGGCTCGAGGTGTCGTAACGTGAGCGCACCTCGTCGGGCAGGTCGAGTACCCGCTGCAGCATGATCGGAACCGCGATCAACGAGGTACATCTGTGCGCCTCGATCGCCCGCAGGCAGTCCTCCGGATCGAATCGGTCCAGGAGGACCACAGTGGCTCGCAGGGGAGTACTGATCTGCAATGCCGCCAGCCCCCAGCTGTGGAACATCGGTGCCGCGATCAACATCCTCTCGTTCATCCGAAGGGGCATGCGAGACAGCATGGCTGCCACGGTTCCGAAGCCCTTCGGCGTGGGCCGAACCGCCCCCTTCGGTGAGCCGCTGGTACCGGAGGTCAACACGACAACCGACCCGGGGCGGTCCGGCCTGGTGAACGTGGCGGACGGGGCTGCGACGAAATGCTCGAGGGTGCGTCGACGCGGAACGGCGGTATGGGAAGACAGACTCACCCGAGTCACGTGGTCGGGCAGATAGCGCACCATCGAATCGAACTCGTCGTCGACGAACAGCATTCGGAGCTGGTGGCGGGCGGCGATCGTCTCGATCTGTCGGGCAGCGAGACCGGTGTTGAGAAGCACCACCTCGACGCCGAGCATGCCGCACGCGACGGTGCACTCGATCATCGCCGAGTGGTTTCGAGCCAGAACCCCGACGGTGCTTCCGGGGCTGATTCCGGACGCGTCGAGACCCGCTGCGATGCGGTGCGAACGGTGGTGGATCTCCGCGAAAGTACGGGTTCCTCGGTCGTCTATCAGGGCGATCTCGTTCGGCGACTTCGCTGCTGCGGCCGCGAAACCGCCGCCGAGGGTGAAACCCCATTTGGCCAGCGAGTTCAGCTGTCGGTACGCGCGGTCGGGACGTGCAGCACGAATGACACCGGTTCCCACCATCGTCTTCATGATCGCCAGCGGCAGCGACCGCGAATCGCCGGTGTTGGTCACGATCGACGTCGAGGTTCCGGAAAGGGAGTTCTCGAGACGGCGCAGACCACCCATCACCCAATCGACCACTGCGCGGTTGTTCTCGGGCTGGGGTGAGTAGGACCCGCCGAGCCCCGCCCTGAAGACGGTGACATCGATCTTGGTCTCACCGGCCGCGCGCGCAGTCAGGGTGAATCTGACGAATCCGCCGGACTCGACATGCTCGATGGTGATGATCGGCCGGTTGCGTCTGTCCACCACCAGGTCGAGGGCGTGCTCGACACCATTGACTCCGCACAGGTAGCCGGCCGTGGACTCACGGAGTGTGCAGTGGTCGAGCCCGGGGAAGTAGCGTGGAAACAACTCGACCGCGCTCAACACACCGCATACCTGCTCGATGTCGTGCTCGAAGACCATGTTGCAGTCGATGACGTCCGAGACCATGTTCCACCCCCGTGCCTTGCCGAGTCGACGGCAACGCCGACGCAGCACCGACCAGGGGATGGCGGCGCGCACCTGGAACGGGTCATCCGCCTGGATGAAGTCGTCATCGTAAACCCGGTGCACGGTTGTGCGGGCGAATTCGGCCGAAGTCGGTATCGAAGTGATCGACTTCTTCCGTAGAGACCGTCAGAACTGAATGCCGAGCGACCACGCGAACACTGTGTACGCGGCGATGGTGATCAATGAGATGGCGATCAGATTGAGCCAGAAGCCGCCTCGCATCATCTGGCCGATCGTGATGTAGCCACTGGCATAGGACACCGCGTTCGGTGGAGTCGCCACGGGCAGCATGAACGCACAGGTGGCCGCGAGCGCTACCGGGACGGTCAGGACCAGAATGTCGATGTTCATGCCCATCGCGACGCCACCTGCCACCGGAAGGAACGTCGCGGCCGTCGCGGTGTTGCTGGTGATCTCGGTCAGGAAGATGATCGCGGCCGTGGCGACGACGACCAACATGACCACCGGAATGGTGTCGAGGCCACCAGCGACGCTGCCGATCCAGTCCGTCAGGCCGCTCGACTCGAACTGGGCCGACAGGGCGAGCCCGCCGCCGAACAGCAGCAACACGCCCCAGGGCAGCTTGACAGCGGTCTCCCAGTCGATCAGGCGTACGCCCTTCTTGCTTCCGCTGGGCAGCAGGAACAGCAGCAGTGCTGCTGTCATGGCGATCCCGGTGTCGGAGATCGGGGCATCGTCGAAGATCAGCGGAACGGCCACCCACGACACTGCCGCCAGGGAGAAGACGATCGCGACCCGGATCTCACCCTGCGACATCCTGCCCAGGGCGTCGAGTTCGCCTCTGATCAGCTGCTTGCCACCGGGTATGTCGTCGATCTCCGGCTTGAACATCACGTGGGCCAACAGGAACCAGGCGGTCACGAGCAGGATCACGGCGAGCGGAACACCGGCGATCATCCACTGGAGGAACCCGATCGTGATTCCCTGCCCCTCCAGGTAGCCCACCAGCAGAGTGTTGGGTGGAGTGCCGATGATGGTTCCGAGCGAGCCTATCGACGCGGCATAGGCGATGCCGAGCATCAGAGCGGTCCCGAAGTTGCTCTTGATGACGGCCTGGGTGATGGTGTCGTCGTCGGGGGCGGAGTCAGCACCGGTGCCGGGCACCGCTCCGGCCTTCTTGCCGATGTCGAGAACCAGAACCAGCACCGAGACACCGATCGGAATCATCATGACGGCGGTGGCCGTGTTGGACACCCACATCGACAGAAAGCCTGTCGCGATCATGAACCCGGCGATCACCATCGTCGGTTTGGTGCCCATCGCGTCGACGGTCAACAGGGCTATACGTCGGTGCAGATTCCACCGTTGCATGGCCAGCGCCAGGAGGAATCCGCCCATG
This sequence comes from Rhodococcus sp. 06-470-2, assembly GCF_002258235.1. Lineage (NCBI taxonomy): Bacteria > Bacillati > Actinomycetota > Actinomycetes > Mycobacteriales > Nocardiaceae > Rhodococcus > Rhodococcus sp. 06-470-2. Next base: position 39,846 of record NZ_NOYB01000040.1, read on the forward strand.
AACAGGAAGATGATGTTGTTGCCGTAGGAAGCTCCGACATCGTTGACGGCGACATCGGAATCGAAGACCGGAAAGATGACCAGGGGAAGCAGTGCGGTTGCCGGGATGGGCACCGCCTCCGTCATCCACCAGATACCCATCAAGACGGCGGTGCCTGCGGTCAGCCGCGCTGGATGCGCTACGTCATCGGGGAGAATCAGGTACACGAGGATGGCCAACAGGATGCCTGCGCCGAGGCCGACCCATTGACGCTTGCGGCGACCGGGCTGCACTTCGGCTTCTCGTTCTCCGGCCGATCTCTGATCCACCTCGTCGAAGTCGTGGCCTTCGGATGAGCGCCCGGCCTTCTCCTCGTCGCCGACCTGCGTCATGGATCCTCCTCGGTGTGGACGTTTCATCACCCTAACGCGTGAAATGTCCGAAAGGTCCGACTTGGCTGGGGCCGGTGTCGACGCTTACCGCGCGACGTCGGGCTTGTTCATCGTCGGATCGTTGTCGAGCACCGGATCCCACACGTCGCCGGGAAGGTCGCCCGGCAGATGACTGTTGCCGCGTCCGACGAATTTGTCTTCGCGACCCTCGCGCCGCATGGCCTCGAAGTCCGCCAGCGCACCGAAGGCCCATTTACCCAAGGCCGGGCCACCACGAAAGCTGCCATAGGGATTGCGCACCTTGTACATCTGCGCCAGAGTCGCCTCGACGAACGCAGTCGCCATGCCGACCACCGCAACCAGCCACATCCAGAAGATCGCGCCCGGTCCACCGAGAGTGATGGCGATGGCTACGCCGGCGATGTTTCCCGTACCCACCCGAGATGCCAGACCGACGCAGAATGCCTGGAACGCGGAGATTCCGCCCTCGGCTTCGATCGAGATCCGCCGATCGACTCGAACATCGACGGCAGCAACCGGACCTGGACGAACGTGGTGCGGACGGTGAAGTACAGCCCGACGCCGATCAACAGATAGATGTGAAAAACGCTGTAGAGATGGTCTGCCGAGAAATCCACAACTGAACTGACGGTATCCACGGTGCCATCCGTCACTCCTCGGTAGCACCCCAGATATCTCGGTAGGGAATCGGACGCCCCAGAATCCGTTCTGCTGCACGATGTCCCGACTTCAACGCCGCGGTGACCGTTGCCGGATCATCGGTCCACGTTGCTTCACCGGCGAGGTGAAGTACATCGCCGATCGGAGTGGCCAGTTCGTCGTGATCGCGCGTACGTGAACCCACCGTCATGTACGAGTACGAACCGTGGGAGAACGGATCGTCCTGCCAGCGAGTGACATACACGCTGTCCGGCGTAGCGACACGGTCACCGTACAGGCCACGTAGTGCCTCGAGAACCGAGTCCGCGATGCGCTCGTCCGACCAGTGCCGGATCTGCTGAGCGCACGCGCCCGCTGCGAACGTCAGAAGCGTCGGACGCCCCGGCGGCATGGTGACGTCGTACCAGGAGTGCCACCAGCGTCCGGCTTCGCCCTGCTGCCGCACGGCGTAGACGTTCTCGTCCCAGAACTTGGTGGGGAACCGGATGAACACCTTCTCGAAGGCATTCATCTCCAATCGTTCCAGGGCACCCGAAACGGGTTCCGGCAGAGGAGGTTCCACCGTGAACGCCGGAGACTTCAGTACGCCGATCGGCACCGTCACCACAGCGCGCTCGGCCGAGAACCTCCCGGACCCGGTATCGACCAGAACTCCGTCTCGACCCCACCGGACCTGCGTCACAACATGTTCGAGTCGAACATCGAGCCCCTCGGCCAGCCGAACGGCCAATTCGTCGTAACCATCCGGGAACACGACTTCGTCACCCTCGATGGCGTCGTCGTCCAAACCGTGCGCGTCGAGGAGATCCTTTCCTACCCCCAACTGTTCCTCGGCTCGATGTCCCAGGAACTCACGAACTCGTTCGAGTCGATCGTCGTCCCAATCCAGTTGCGTCAGAGTTGCTTCCACCGCGTCACCGAACGACGTTCCGGGGGGTGAATTCGCGATGGTCGTCGCGAACAGTTCGTCGAAGTGGTGAACGTCGGCACCGAACTGGGCGGCGGCCGCATCGCTCAACCTGGTCCCGGTAGGGGAGTAGTACGCGATGGGCCTGCCGTCCGGCTGGTAGCTACCGACGGTGAATTCGACGGTCCGCATTCCGAAAGCGTGTACTGCATCGGCGAGGGGGTTGTCGTCTGTTCCGTGAATCCAGGACGCTCCGACGTCGAGGGTGCCTTCGTCGGTGCGCAGTGTCCGGACGCGACCGCCTACGCGATCTCTGGCCTCGAGAACGACGACGCGCTGACCGGCGCGATGCAGGAGTGTCGCAGCGACCAAGCCGGAAATACCTGCTCCCACCACGAGGGTATCGACGTGTGTCACCGTCACTCCTGTCTGTCGACGGCCGCGGGGTCAGTTCCCTCGGCCGGAATTGCCGTTGCCACTGTTTCCGTTGCTGTTCCCGTTCGCGTTGCCGTTTCCCGAATTGCCGGGGCTCTTGTTGCCCTTCTCCGAGTTCCCGTTGCCGTTCCCCGAGCTTCCTTTGTCGTCACCCGGCGGTAGCGGAGCCGGCGCAGCGGGCTCGGTCGGAAGCGAATTCGTCGTGGGTCCGGGAGTAGGCTCAGGTGGGTTCGAGAGCACTGGAATCGGGCTCGCAGGTGCGGGCGCGGGCATTGTGGGCGCCGCCGCGGGCGACTGCACAAGCGTCGGCGTCGGCGTCGACGGTGACAGGGGCTCCGGCTCCTCGCCCGTGCCGACTGCGACCCAGAGGATCGCTGCGCCCAGCGAGACGAACAGAGCCGCTGCTCCAGGAACGATCCATCGACGGCGTGGAGGTTCCGCTTCGGTCGACGCTGAAACTGCTGGGGGCGCAACCGTGTTCACAGTTTCCATTGGAATCGCGGCGGTGCGGGGAATAGATGTCGTGCTTCGCGAGAGCCCACGCAACCGGTGGGCGACCGCAGCTGCGGCCGGTCGATCCTCCGGCCGTCTCGATGTCATCTCCGTCAACAACGCGTGCCAGTCCGATCCGAGCCCCTCGGGAACGGCGGGATCGCGGTGTAGACGCGCCACCGCCGCTGCAACCGCGCTTCCCTCGAATGCCATTGTGCCGGTCAGGCATTCGATGAGAACCAGCCCGAGCGTGTAGATGTCCGTCGGGGGACCTGCAGAGGTACCTGTCGCCTGCTCCGGGCTGAGGTAGTGCGCAGTACCGACTGTGGTGCCGTGCTCGGTGAGTCGTTCGGCGTCGACGATACGAGCGATGCCGAAGTCGGCAAGTTTGGCGCACTGTCCCATCGATACGTCCGGAGCATGCGCAAGGAGGATGTTGGCCGGTTTGATGTCGCGATGCACCACACCCTGACCGTGGATGTAGGCGAGAGCCTCCGCCAGCTCGTATCCGATCCGAGCGACGTGGGCGGTGTCCATCGTTCGGCTCCGGCGATACGCGCTCAGAGTCGGACCGTCGACCAGCTCCATCACCAGGTACGGCACGGGCACCCCGCTCGGATCGAGCGCAGTGCCCGCGTCGTACAGCGTCACCAGACCCGGGTGCGACAGTGACGCGAGAGTCCGTATTTCTGCATCGATGCGTTGGGCGGTGTCGGGGGGCTCGCCGTGGCGGAATATCTTCACCGCTACGGATCGGCAGAGAACGTGGTCGTCGGCGTGCACGACGTCGGCCATTCCGCCGCGCCCCAGGATCGTGCCCAGTCGGTATCGACCCGCGAAGAGGCGGTCGTGAGGGGTATGAGGACGTGAGTCCGCTCCCACCATCGGTCACCGCCGTTCCTCGAGTCCTCGGAGCACCATATAACCAACGAACAGACGCGCAGACCGCAGTCGGGTGTCGACATCAGGGTGCGGTCGGGCATGATGATGCCCCGGGTGGGGACCGATCGATCAGTATCGAGGGAGGGTCCACCCATGCATCGATCCTCGGCGAGTGCGGAGATTTCGCCGATGTCGGTCCGGATCACGTCGGTCTACCAGCCGATCGTGACGCTGGACGGACGCGCCGTCGTGGGGTACGAAGCCTTGGTGCGGACCTGCGGAGGCGGTGCGCCGATTTCGCCGCCGGAACTGTTGGGCGTGGCGCGGGCACAGGGCGTCACTGCCGATTTCGATTGGCGCTGCCGAATCAGCGCGTTGCGCGGTGCCTTCGAGTCCGGCTATCCCGACCAGCTCGCACTGTTCGTCAATGCCGAACCCATCGCCCTCGATGCACCGCCTCCACGGGACTATCTACCGATTCTCGAGGACGCGTCGCGGCTGTCCATCATCGTCGAAATCACCGAGCGAGACCTGATGGGTGATCCGGCCGGTCTGCTGAGGGCGGCCGAACACGCTCGAAACCTGGGGTGGCGAGTCGCCATCGACGATGTGGGGGCGGATTCTTCCAGCCTCGCCCTGATCCCACTGCTGCGTCCCGACGTGATCAAGCTGGACATGGAACTCGTACAGGGGCGCTCGAGCAACGAGACCGCCGCCATCGTTGCCGCTGTCGCCGCCGAGGCCGAGCGCACCGGTGCCCTGGTTCTGGCCGAAGGGATCGAGACCGAGCATCACGAGAGTTGTGCGCTCGCCATGGGTGCCGTGCTGGGGCAGGGATATCTCTACGGGGCACCGGAGGCTCTTCCGGATTTCGGCGAGGTGCAGGGGCCGGTCCGATCGCTCGATCCGACTGGAACGCTGACCGTGCGTGCCCCCGTTGCGGTCACGCCCTACGGGCTCACCCATGCTCTCGGCGCCCGCAGGCACGCGGATTCGACACTGCTCGACGCCATCGAGAACAGCCTGTTGCACAGTGCGTACGGCACCGGTTCCTCGACCGTCGTACTGGCGACCGTCAGTGCGTCCACCGGCCTGACGCCTGCGCGCGAGGCGATCTTCGAGGACCTCGCCGCACGTACTGCGCTGATGGCCGTCTTCGACTCGAATGCCGCGTCGCCGGAATCAGGTTTCCGGAAAGTGTTCGTGGACGCGGACGAACCGTTGGCACTGGAACGTTCGATCGTGATCGTGGCTCCTATGTCGAGCGTGGCGCTCATCGCGGTCGAGCGAGGAGCGGCCGAGGACGGCACCCCGATGTACGACTACCGCCTCACCTACGACCGTCATGTCGTACTGGATGCTGCAACGGTGCTTCTGAGACGGATACCGGCTAGATCTGCGATGTGAGTCCGCGGGCTCATCGTCAAGATCAAGTAAATTGTTGCCCGAAATTCGGTAAATCACGTCTTCGGCCGTCCCCGTGCTGTTCACTCGAAGCCATGAGCTCTCACCCCCTCGCAACCGATTTATTGGCCGCGGACGGAGGCACGATCAGCTCCATCGAGACGGCGATCAACAATGCCTTCGATCCGATCTCCGCTGCCGTGTCGAATGTCGTCTTCTTCACCGTGAATATCGGTGGAGCCGCTGTTCCATTGATCGTCCTGTGGCTCATCGTCGGAGCCGTCATCTTCACGGTGGCGTTCAAGTTCATCCAGGTCCGCGGAATCAAGAGAGCGTTGATTCTGGTCAGCGGCAAGGAGGACGAGGCAGACGCGCCAGGAGAAGTCAGTCACTTCAGAGCCCTCACCGCCGCGGTGTCCGGAACCGTCGGGCTCGGCAACATCGCCGGTGTCGCCGTCGCAGTGACGCTCGGTGGCCCCGGCGCGACCCTGTGGATGATCCTCGCCGGCTTGCTGGGTATGGCATCGAAGTTCGTCGAGTGCACGCTCGGTGTGAAGTACCGAGACATCAACGAGGACGGCACCGTCTCCGGTGGGCCGATGAAATACCTGACCAAGGGTCTCGCGGAGCGGGGACTCGCCAAGGTCGGCAAGGTCATGGCCGTCTTCTACGCCATCGTCATCACGTTCTTCGCGATCAGCGGCGGCAACATGTTCCAGGCCAATCAGACCTACGCGCAGGTCCGTTCGGTCACCGGTGGTGAGGACGGATTCCTCGGCTCCGACGGAGCAAAAGCCGTATTCGGTATCGTCGTCGCACTGATCATCGGACTGGTCATCATCGGCGGCATGAAATCGATCTCGGCGGTGACCGCCAAGCTCGTACCGACCATGGCGCTGATCTACATCGTGGCGTGCGGCGTCGTCATCGCCGTCAACTTCCGTTCGGTCCCCACGGCATTCACCGCGATCTTCGAAGGTGCGTTTTCACCCGAGGGTGTGGCCGGCGGCGTACTCGGCGTCATGATCATCGGATTCCAGCGCGCCGCGTTCTCGAACGAGGCCGGACTGGGTTCGGCGGCCATCGCGCACTCGGCCGTCAAGACCAGGCATCCGGTCACCGAGGGCTTCGTGGCCATGCTCGAGCCCTTCATCGACACGGTCGTCATCTGTACCGCGACGGCATTGACCATCGTGATCGCCAACACCGTCACCTGGCAGGACCAGCGGGCGATCGTCGCCGAGACAGGTGAGCTTCCCGCTGGAGGAGTCACCCTCACCTCCGACGCTTTCGAGACGGTGCTGCCGTGGTTCCCGTACGTGCTGACTGTCGCGGTGGCACTGTTCGCTCTGTCCACCGCAATCACCTGGGCCTACTACGGACTGCAGGCATGGACGTCGTTGTTCGGACGGAGCCGCTTCTCGCGCACCTTCTTCAACGTGATGTTCTGCATGTTCACCGTCATCGGAACCGTGTTGTCCCTCGGTTCCGTGCTCGATTTCGCCGATGCGACGCTGTTCCTGCTGGCGCTGGTCAACATCACGGGCCTGTACCTGCTCTTGCCGGTGGTCAAGCGCGAACTCTCCGAGTACCTGGCGATGCGCCGAGGCGAGCCGGACAAGGTCGACGCCGGGGTGTGACAGATCGGACGAACCGACATCGACGAGACCGGGCGGTATCGGTCTCGTCGATGTCGGTTGTCGGGTATCTCTTGGAGATGTTTCGCAGTATTCGACAGTGGTGGTAACCGGGGGCCGAATGACGAAAGTCGATTTCAAGAAAACGTTCGACGCATACTCTGCGCACCACAACATCTTTCGTACCCTTGTCGTTCCGCCGCTGACCTTCCTGATGATCGACGGACACGGCGATCCGAACACCGCTCCGCAGTACACCGAAGCAATCGGGGCGCTCTACCCCGTGGCCTATGCACTGAAGTTCGCCAGCAAGAACACCCTCGACCGCGACTATGTCGTTCCGCCGCTCGAGGCTCTGTGGTGGGCCGAGAACATGGCCTCGTTCACGACCGCCCGCAACAAGGCCGAGTGGAATTGGACGGCCATGATCATGGTGCCCGACTGGATCGACCGTCGGATGTTCGACGTGGCGAAGGCGTCCGCGGAAGAGAAGAGCACCTCGGATGCGTCGAGCAGAATTCGACTGGAGACTCTCGACGAGGGGCTGTGCGTGCAGACGCTGCATGTCGGGTCCTACGACGACGAGACGCCGGTACTCGACGAGCTCCATCACCGATACATTCCCAGTTCTGGAATGACGATGACCGGCAAACATCACGAGATCTATCTCAGCGATCCGCGCAGGGTGGAGCCGACGAAGCTGCGCACCATCCTCCGCCAGCCGGTGGCGCGTTCGGCGGAGTCGGCGTCGCTCTGACACGATGACCGGCATGACCAATGCGGTGCGTCCGGCATCGTTCACCGCCGGGACTCTGACTCTCCTGGGTGCGCTCTACTTCGCACAGGGACTGCCGTTCGGATTCTTCACCCAGGCCCTACCTGTCGTCCTCCGGGAGTCGGGCTTCTCCTTGGTGAAGATCAGCGCGACCGGTGTGCTGTTTCTCCCGTGGGCGCTGAAATTTCTCTGGGCTCCGTACGTCGATCGGTACGGATCGAGGCGACGGTGGCTGTTGTCGCTGCAGTGTTCGGCCGCGGCGGTGGCACTGGCGTTGTCGTTCCTCGATCTGTCCTCGACACTGCGCTGGCTGTTCGTCGGAATCTTCGTCATGAATGCTCTCTCGGCGACGCAGGACATCGCGACCGACGGTATCGCGGTGCGTACGCTCAGCGCGGCGCAGCGCGGGTTGGGCAACGGTCTGCAGGTCGGTGCCTACCGCATCGGGATGGTGTGCGGCGGCGGACTGCTGTTGTGGCTGTTCACCTTTGCCGGATGGCGGGTGCTGTTCGTCGCGATGGCACTGCTCATCGTGCTGACGACTGTTCCGGTGTGGTGGATGCGGACGCAACTGGACGCTGCAGACGCCGAATCCGACCGAGCGGCCGAGCCGGAAACGCCGGTGCGGCTGGCGGTTGCCTGGTGGTCCCGACTGCGTAGGCCCGGCATGGTTGCGTTCATCCTGCTGATCATCGGCTTCAAGTTCGGTAACTCGATGGGGTCGGCCCTCGTGGGTCCGTTCCTGTCGGACAGTGGACTGTCATTGCCCCGGATAGCGCTGGTCGAGGGCGGTCTGTCGTCGGTGGCTGCGCTCGGGGGAGCCGCACTGGGGGCATGGTTGTCATTTCGACACGGACGGCGTCGGGCGCTGCTGGTCGGCGGGGTGAGTCAAACGCTCAGCCTTGCCCTGTATGTCGTTGCCTCCTTGGGAGTCGGCGGCTTCCCACTTCTGGTCACCGCCAACATCACCGAACACGTCCTCGGTGGTGCGGCCACGGTGGCGGTGTTCGCTCTGATGATGGACGCGTCCGAGAAGCGTTTCGCGGGAAGCGATTACACGCTGATGGCGTGCGCAATCGTCTTCGCGCAGGGCGCAGCCGGGATCGCAGCCGGTGTGGTCGGCGACCTGTTCGGCTACACGGCGATGTTCGGCTCCGCGCTCGTCCTGTCCGGTATCGGCTGTGCATCGTTGTTGACGGCACTCGATCGAGGTTGGGGGCCCGACGGTCTCCAACAGGTGGTCTCGCCGAAGAACCTCGTCCGGTAGCGGCGGAAGCCGTACTCAGCTCTCGCTGGGGGATCCGGCGATGTTGACCATCCACTGCACACCGAACTTGTCGGTCAACATACCGAAGGTGTCGCCCCACGGGGCCTTGTCGAGACCCATCGTGAACTGCGCGTCGACGGCCAACGCGTTCCAGTAGCTCGTCAGTTCGTCCTCCTCGTCGCCGCTGAGCGAGACGCTCATGGTGTTCCCGGGCGTGTGCTCCATCGACGACGGCGTGTCGGCTCCCATCAGAGTGAACCCGTTCGGGGTGGTCAACTGGCCGTGCATGATCTTGTCCCGGTCAGCGGGATCCTCGCTGGCGTTGGCCTCGCCGAGCGTGGTGACGGTCAGCTCGCCACCGAAGACCGACCGATAGAACTCCATCGCCTCGCGCGCGTTGTCTCGGAACGACAGATAGGGGTTGAGGATGGACATGATCGAAGTCTCCTTCTTCTGATGAACGAGCGGGCTGAACTACGACGGGATCCGTCGAATCGGTAGACCCGCACCGTGAGGGAAAGTCACCGCAGAAGATCAGATGGATGCGTCGGTGTCGGCAACAATGGCGCGCAGTGCGGCCACGTGACGTCGATAGGCCGTTCTACCGTCCTTGGTCAACGACAACCACAGTCGCCGCGAGTCCGTCCGTGATCGCTGCTGCTCGACGTATCCCGCATCGACCAGAGCAGCGACCTGTTTGCTCAGCGCCGATGCGCTCAACCCGCTGTGTTCCTTGACGATCGCCAGTTCCACCGTTGTCGCAGCGGCCAGAAGGGCACAGATTCGGAGCCGGTGGGCCGGGTGAATGATCGGATCGAGATCGCTCATCGACGCGTACTGCGGTAGTGCAGAATCGATCCGATCGAGTAGATCGACGCGGCTGCTGCCGCCAGCAGAAAAACCGGCCAGGCCGGTCCGCTGGGATCACCGACAGCCTGCGCCAGCGCGACGGAGAAACCCGACAGCGCGACACAGGTGAGGAAGCCGCGGTCGGTGGGTAGGGCCCACGGCGTCCCCATCCGATATCCGGTGACGACGTTGACCGCGATGATCACCGCGGCGACACCCAGGAACGCGACCCGGCTGTCGAGAAGGGCGGTCAGTGCGAACATCGCGAGCAGCGCGGCGTTGACCGGATACAGCCATACCGGCCACGGAGTGTCTCGTACTGCGCGCTGAACTCGATCGATGTCGTCGAGAGCCGTTCGGGCTTCGGCAGGTGTGGGTTCTCCGATGCTTTCCATAGTGGAAACTGTATTGGATAGTTTCCACTATGGCAACCATCAGGCGGATGTCAGGTGTCGGACGGCCTCGCCACTTCCGATTCCCATCGGGCCCGTCGCTCGTCGTCCGACTGCTCCCACCACGGGGTTCCTCGCTCGCCGAGGGCGACTTTGGTGGCCTGCACGCCTGCGCGAGATTCCGGTGCACCCGACGTGCGTTTGACCTCCCTGCGCCACGCCATCAGAATCGACCGCAATTCGGCATTTCGATCCTCCGGGATATCAGGATCCGTTGCGCGCCAACGGCGACCCTTGATCACGATGTAGTGACCGTCCTCGGTGTGTTCCGGTTCTTCGGCCATGGGTCCACACTGCCATGCGTCAGCTGCTCAGATACTGCGGTACTGGACTTGCGTCGAGCCCGAGCGCCACGGCGGCGCGAGCGGTGACCGGTCCGACCAGATTGCCTGTGCCGTTGTAGCCACCGAATGCGATCACGGTGTCGTCGACCCATGTGCACAGCGGCCGACCGTCGGTGGTGAATCCGACGGACGCGGCCCACCGTGCATCGACCGAGACAGGTTCTCCTGCAAACGATGCCGCGACCGACTCGATGTAGTGCTGAACCTGAGCGGTCGGTTCGCCGGACGGTGTCCATTCGTGCTCGGCGAAGAGGTCACGACCGCCCCCGACATACAGCCGTCCAGACGCGTCCTGTTGCGCGTAGTCGTACCCCCATCGTCCGTACACGGGGCACGGCAGTCGCCCCGGGGTGACGGGCGAGGTCGCGAGCATCTGCAGACGGGCGGTCCGAACCCGTCCGTCGAGCTGGGGGAGTACCTGTTCGAGTCGACCGTCGACGGCTACGAGAACCAGGCCGCATCGAACCACTCCATTCGGCGTCGTGACCGCGCCCGGCTCGATGGCGATTGCGGGCGTGTATTCGTACAGTCGAGCGCGTCCCGCGAGAATCGATGCCAGCCCGAGCGCGCGACGCGCAGGATTCATCACCGCATCGTCCGGTAGGAAGATGCCGTTTCCCAACGCGCCGGAATAGTGCTCGACGGCAACGTCGTTCTCGCGCAAGCACTGTGCCAGCGCGTCGCAGTCCTCCGCATCGGCGAGCTCGCTCGGAGAACCGGGGACTCCCGCGAGCCTGATCGATCCGGTGCGTCGGACGACGTCGGGTCCGAGAAGCCCTTCCAGATTGTCGATCTCCGCCAGAGTCGCTCGATACAGATCCACCGCGCACGGACCCCATGTCGCGAGTGCTGTGTGCAGAAAGGTCGCAGGACCACCGAGCAGGAAGCCGCCGTTCCGGCCCGCAGCGCCGGCTGCGACTCGCCCTGCGTCGATTCCGACCACATGGACACCGCGGTCGAGGAGGTCTGCGACGGCGGCCAGACCCGAGCCTCCCAGGCCGACGACGCAGACGTCGGCGGTGCGGTCATGGTCGAGTGCGGGCAGTCCCGACCAGCCGGACACGATCGGATCGTCGTCCCACGCCGGGCGGGACATGTCGCTGGCGATCATCGGTCGATGGTATCGACGGATTCGGCGCGAGGATGGTTTACGATTCCGGCACCCACCCCAGCACCGGTAAGGACCGTCCATGCGCACTGTGATCGTGACCGCGTTCGTGTCGCTCGACGGCGTGATGGAGGGGCCGGGCGGCGAGGTGGGCTATCGCAACTCCGGGTGGACGTTTCAGGGCATCGACTTCGATCCGGCAGCGTACGAGATCAAAGGACGTGAGCAGGAAGAAGCCACTGCGCTGCTGTTGGGCCGCACCTCCTACGAAGCATTTGCGCCGATCTGGCCCACCATGGACGATTTCGCGGGGTACAACGCCATGCCGAGGTATGTGGTGTCGACGACGCTCGAGCAGGACGACTCACGCTGGCCTGCAACCGTTCTGCGCAGTATCGACGACGTTGCCGAGCTCAGGAACTCCGAGGGTGGCCCGATCTCGATACACGGCAGCGCCACCCTCGGCCGAAGTCTCGCCGACGCCGGGCTGGTCGATCGGTACCACCTGCTCGTCTTTCCACTCCTGCTCGGTGCGGGAAAGCGACTGTTCAGCGCGGCCGACAAGGACACCACGCATCTCGAACTGATCGAACACGAGGTCTACGGCAACGGAATTCAGAAGCAGGTGTTCGACGTACGTCGATGACCCGGCGGGGCGAGTGTTCAGATGTCGTCGCTTCGGATGGTGCGCCGCCGAACGGAGACGAGTTGCAGCTCGGGCCGCGAGGCCGCGACGCGCTCGATTCGGTCGAGAACATCGGTGACGTGGTCGCGATCGCCTGCTACGACGGACGCGCCTATACCTGCTCGCCTGTGCAACTCGCGATGATCGGTTTCCGCCGCCGATACCGCGAACTTGCGTTGCATTTCGGAGACCACCGGCCGGATCACGGAGCGCTTCTCTTTGAGTGAGTGAACATCTCCGAGAAGGAAGTCGAATTCTATCCATCCAATCCACATAGGCGTGCCAGTCTAACGCCGGGGTGGGCGAGCGGCCCCCGACTCGGCCCGGCAATACCGTGGATGCACGCCATTCGGCGCGCATGTTCGTACACTGGCGTCATGGCTGCACCGGCGGGACACGGTTCCTTGCCGCCGAGCCTTGTCGAAATGGCGACTCGCCAGGTCCGATCCGAGGTGCTCAGCGGTGCGCTCGAGCCCGGATCGCGCGTGGTCGAGGAAACACTGTGCGCGCGACTCGGGATCAGCCGAGCACCCGTGCGTGAGGCGTTGCGCCTGTTGGCTCAGCAGGGTCTGGTCGAGCATCTCCCACGTCGCGGGTTTCGAGTGACGGTGTGGTCGGCGGAGGACATTCTCGAACTTTTCGAGCTGCGTCAGGTTCTCGAACGACATGCGCTCGAGCGTGCGCTCCCACTCGCGTCGCCTCCCGACAGTGCTTTCGCGCCGGTGAGAGCGGCGCTCGACGAGATGCGCGACGCCGATGCGCGGGGGGACACTCTCGAGAAGGACGACGCTCACCGGCGTTTTCACGAGGCAATCGTGGCGTTGGCCGGAAGCCGCCAGCTCGATGTGGCCTATGCGCCGATCCTGTTGAAGTTACAGCTACCGATGGCCCGCAACCTCAGGGAAGAAGCCCGAGTCGCCAATCCTATCGATGGGATCAGGCGTCACGAGTGGTTGCTCGACGCCATCGAATCGAACGACCTCTCGGTCGCGCTCGCTGCGTTGAAGGAGCATGGCGAGCTGACCTACCTGCATCTCGAGAGTATTTCCTAACAGACTCGAAACACGGCAACAACCTGCATTAACAGAAAACTGTCGACAATCGACGGTATGACTTCAGACCTGGGACCGGCACTCGGCCCGACCGTCTCCGAGATGCTCGCGTCGTACAGAAACGGCACATCGACTCCCACCGCAACGGTGGAGGCGTTCTCGACCGCCGTGGCTGCACGCGGCGACGACGGAACATGGATCACCGTTGTCGGCCGTTCGGAATTGCTCGCGGCCGCCGCTGCACTCGAAGCGCGATCCGACGCAGTGTCGCTACCCCTGTACGGAATTCCCTTCGGAGTCAAGGACAGCATCGATGTGGCGGGATACCCGACCACGCTCGCCTGTCCCGACTACGCCTACACGCCGGATTCGACGGCCCCGGCAGTGCAGGCACTGGTCGACGCGGGCGCCATTTTCGTCGGCAAGACCAGCCTCGACCAGTTCGCGACCGGGCTGAACGGAACTCGCACGCCCCATGCGATTCCGCGGAGCGTCTACGGCAACGACATGATCTGCGGTGGCTCCAGTTCCGGATCGGCACTGGCCGTCGCCCTCGGGCAGGTGCCGTTCTGTGTGGCCACCGACACCGCAGGATCGGGTCGTGTGCCTGCCGCGCTCAACGGGATCGTCGGATACAAGCCGTCGCGCGGCCTCATCAGCACCGTCGGCCTCGTCCCCGCGTGCAAGTCGCTGGACTGCATCACCCTGATGGCGTCCACCGTCGAGGACCTCGAACTCGTCTTCGACATCATGTGCGCCGAGGATCCAGCGGACGGTTGGTCACGTCCGCGCGGAGAAGAGTACGACGGGCGTGACATCACCGTCGGACTACCGGACCTGCAGCAGCTGGACTTCTTCGGCGACGCGGCCATGTTCGATGCGCATTCGGTGGCGCGCCTGTCGCTTCCCGATCATGGGTTACGGACCACCACAGTCGATCTCACACCCTTCCTCGACGCCGGATCGCTGCTGTATCAAGGACCGTGGGTCGCCGAGCGACTGGTCGAATTCGACGAATTCCTGAGCGAGAAGCCCGATTCCATCGTCCCGGTCGTCCGCGAGATCTTTCTGGGAGGGCGGAACTACACCGCTGTCGATGCCTTCCGTGCTCTGCAGAGATTGCAAGACCTTCGCGCTCGTGTCTCTCGGCTCTGGACGTCGATGGACGTGATGATCGTGCCGACCATCGGCACCACCTTCACCGTGCCGGAGGTACTCGCAGACCCCGTCGCGTGCAATACGAAGCTCGGTCACTACACCCACTTCGGAAACCTTCTCGACCTGACGGCCGTAGCGGTTCCCGTCGGGCTCACCCAGGACGGTCGACCGGTCAGCCTCATGGTGATCGGGCCTGCGCTGGCCGACGATATGATCCTCGCGGTCGCGGCCCGGTTGCTCGGAGAACGGCGTGCCGTTCCACCGCATCCCGCAGCAGCCGAAGGGTCGACCCTCGAGACCATCGACATCGTCGTTGCCGGGCACCACCTGTCGGGGGAGCGCGCCAACCCGCAGCTGCTCGAGCTCGGTGGGGCCCTGGTCGAGGCGACGTCCACCGCGCCGACGTACACACTGCTTCGGATCGGAACCACCGACCCGACACCCGGACTGTTGCGAGTTCCTCTCGGCGGCAGCGCAATCGACGTGGAGAGGTGGCGTCTGCCCGCCGCTTCTCTTGCGGTACTCGCGGGCAGAATGCCAGCGGTGCTCGCTCTGGGACGAGTACTGCTGGCCGACGGTTCCGACGTTCTCGGCTACGTCTGCGACGCGACTGTCCAGACCGGCGCGCATCGGCACACCGTCGACGACATCAGCGAGTTCGGTGGCTGGCGGGCATATTCCCGGGCGATCAATTCTGCTCACGATACTTCCATTGCAGCACAGGAGATCTCATGACCTCAGCACAGACACCGGAAACGTCGATACCGTCGGCGTCTCCGTCGGAGTTCACCATCGATCCCACGACGACGGCACTGCTCGTGATCGACATGCAGAGGGATTTTCTGCTCCCCGGAGGGTTCGGGGAGAGCCTCGGCAACGATGTCGGCCTGCTCCGATCCGTGATCGAACCACTCGCAGGTCTCATCGCAGTGGCCAGGGAAGCGGGGATACCCGTGATCCACACCAGGGAGGGGCACCTACCGGACCTTTCGGACTGCCCGCCGGCGAAATTACGCCGCGGCACACCATCGCAGCGCATCGGCGATCCGGGAGCGTTCGGTCGCATCCTCGTTCGCGGTGAGTACGGTCACGACATAGTCGACGAACTGGCGCCACTCGAAGGTGAGACCGTCATCGACAAGCCCGGCAAAGGGGCGTTCTACGCCACCGAGCTCTCCGAGATCCTCACGAGCGCCGGAATCACCACCCTGCTCGTCACCGGTGTGACGACCGAGGTGTGCGTGCACACCACGGTTCGCGAGGCCAACGATCGAGGATACGAATGCCTCGTCGTGACGGACTGTGTCGGTTCGTACTTCCCGGAGTTTCAGCGCGTGGGCCTCGAGATGATCTCGGCTCAAGGCGGCATTTTCGGTTGGACCGCGCCGTCGGAGGACGTCGAGGCCGCGTTGGTTGCACTCGTCCCCACCTCGGCAAGTCGATAGGACCGAACATGACCATGGACGTGAAAGACTCACCCGCTGCAGGCTCTTCGTCCTCGCTCACCCTCGCGTGGTGGACGAAGGGCGACACCAACGCATTCTTCGGACTCGGCTTCAACATTCTCGTCAACGTGCTCACCCTGACCACACTGAGCATCGCGGTGGTCGGAATTCCAGGAAGCGACGTCCTCGGGACCCTGCTGCCTGCCCTCGGGATCGCCCTGATCCTGGGGAACCTGTACTACATGGTTCTCGCTCGTCGGCTCGCCAAGCGCGAGAACCGAACCGATGTGACGGCGCTTCCGTACGGTCCGAGCGTCCCGCACATGTTCATCGTCGTGTTCGTGGTCATGCTTCCGGTCTACCTGGCGACGGGTGACGCGATGCAGGCCTGGGCGGCGGGGCTCGCCTGGGCCTTCATGATCGGCATCATCGTCATGATCGGAGCGTTCGTCGGACCCTACATTCGCAGGATCACCCCCCGCGCGGCGATGCTCGGCACACTCGCCGGCATCTCGATCACGTTCATCGCGATGCGCCCGGCCGCGCAGATGTGGGAGGCCGCCTGGATCGGGTTGCCCGTTCTCGCAATCATTCTCATCGGCTTCTTCACGGACGTGAAACTGCCCGGCAACATTCCGGTCGGTCTCGCCGCGCTTCTGGTAGGCACGGCTATCGGCTGGATCGGCGGATACATGTCGGTGCCGGACGTGACCGAGGCTGCCGGCAATATCGCACTCGGGCTTCCCGATCTGCGCCTCGATCTGCTTCTCGACGGTCTCGGTAACCTGGCTCCGCTGCTCGCGACCGCAATTCCTCTGGGTGTCTACAACTTCACCGAGGCGATGAGCAACGTCGAGAGCGCGTCCGCTGCGGGAGACAACTACAACCTCCGCAGTGTGCTGCTCGCAGACGGATTCGGAGCGGTCGTCGGATCTGCCTTCGGATCGCCGTTCCCGCCCGCTGTCTACATCGGCCATCCGGGCTGGAAAGACGCAGGCGGACGGACCGGCTACTCGCTCGCGTCGGGCATCGCGATCGGCCTGATGTGTTTTCTCGGGCTCTTCGGTCTATTGGCCACGCTGCTTCCGATACCCGCGATCGTCCCGATTCTGCTGTACATCGGCCTGCTGATCGGTGCCCAGGCATTTCAGTCGGTGCCGAAGCTGCACGCCATCGCGGTGGTGGTGGCACTGCTACCCAACCTCGCGGAGTGGGCGGTGGGCCTGATCGACAACGCGCTCAGCGCCGCAGGTACATCGGCGACGGAAGTGGGGAGCGAGGCACTGGGTCAGGCGGGTGTCGTGTACGACGGGCTGAAGACGTTCGGATCCGGTGCGGTACTCGCCGGACTGATGCTGGGCACCATCGTCACGTTCGTTCTCGACAAACGGTTTCTCGCTGCCGCCGCAGCAGGTGGGGTGGCCGCGGCACTGTCGTGGGTCGGTCTGATTCATTCACACGAGGTGGGGTGGGCAGCCAATCCCCAAGTCGCCCTGGGCTATCTGTTCTTCGGACTGGTGTGTCTGGCGTACTCGCGGCTGACTCCGGCTTCGAAGCCGACGGGCGAGCCGCAACCGGTCGGCGAGTAGTGCTTCCCGGTGCGGGCCGTACGGCCCGCACCGGGAACTGCTCTAGCGTGTGCTCACGAGCTCGAGCGCCACCAGATCGGAGAGATATTTCTCGATCAGTTCGCGTCCGAGATGCGGAATGTCCCCGACGGCGGAGGCGAACTCGTCGGCAGGCAGAATCGCTCCGGACGACGGGTGTTGCGGACGTGCGTACGAGTCGATCAACGGGAGCAGCGAGTGCGAACGCTGCTTCTCCGGCAGAGCCTCGACTGCAGCGTTGAAACGCTCGAACCATTCGTCGTAGTTCTCGACGATCTCGATGTCGCGACCTGCATCCCGGATCCAGTCGACGAACGTATCGAGTGAGATGTCGTCGTCGTGTGGGTTGAGGATGTCGAAGGTTCGGTAGCCCGAGGTATCACCACCTGCGATCGACGTGATGGCCGACGCACTGAAATCGGCCGGCAGCCCGTCGTAGTGGGCCAGCGGGCGCCCCTTCTCGTCGGTGGGCGCGCCGGTGTCGGTGGCGTAGAACGTGTGTGGAGCCAGACCGGTTGCAACGACCGACAGGATCAGACGCGTGAACACGTCCGGCACGTTGAGCTGGCCCGTCCATGTGCTGTGCGCCAGAATCATGTCCGAGCGGAAGACCGAGACGGGCAGTCCGAATTCGTCGAACGCATTGCGCAACAGCACTTCACCGGCCCACTTGGAGTTGCCGTAGCCGTTGGCGTACGAATCGTCCACCGCCCGCGATGGGCTGTCGACGCGGATGTCGCCGTTCTCTCGGAATTCCTCGACGCCCGCTGCGACGGCCACCGTCGACAGATAGGTCACGGGCTTGACATGGTCGGTCAGCGCCAGCCGGATGATCTCGGCCGTGCCGACGACGTTGGGTCCGAAGAGGTGCTCGTACGGCAGGGCATGGTTGACGAGCGCGGCCGGGTGGACGATGCGATCCACCCGTTCGGCCAGTGCCTCGAAACTGTCGCGGTCCAGGCCGAAGTGAGGTGTCCCGAGATCGCCCGCCACGACCTCGAGTGCGGCGTCGGCCAAGGTTCGATAGCGCTCCGACAGTCGTGCGTCTCCACTGTCGAACGCCGCATCGAGTCGAGCTCGCGCGTCGGAATCGGAGCGCCCGCGCACCAGACAGATCACCTTTCCGCCGGTCTCGGCCATGCGCCCCAACCATTCCAGGCAAAGGAAACGACCGAGGTATCCGTTGGCGCCGGTGAGCAAGACCGTGCCGGTCCGTTCTCTCGGGCCGGCAATTCGGTGTGCGGCGTCGAGAAGGGCGTCGTCGAGAAAAGCTGACAGACGCAGGTCGGAGGCTCGTGCCACATCGGCACCGCGGCCGTGCACCGAGGCGAACGTCGCTGTGTCGGAATCGTTGTCCCGGGCCGATGAGATGTACTCGGCCAGCGCTGCCAGGTCCATGGCAGGCCCGGTGATCACTCCGACCGGAACATCGACATCGTAGATCTCACGGAGAAGCGTGGAGAACGTCAACGCCGACAACGAATCTCCGCCCAAGTCGCTGAAGTGCGCGTCGGGTCGGATATCGGACCCGGCGCATCCCAGCAGGGCCTGGGCCGCGTCGCCGACGGTGGTCAGAACGGGGGCATCGGCACCGGTACGCCTGAGTTCGCGTAGGCGATCGTTCTGACCGGTCTCGAGTTCCGCGTAGCGACGTTCGAGTTCTTTTCCGTAGCGCTCGACGAGTTTGGGTCGCAGTTGCTTACCTGCCCCGGACAAGAGTCCGTTCTCCTGCGTGAACGGGTCGTGTTCGATGACTACTTCACGTGGAATCTCGTACGAATTCAGCGCTTCCGTGCGTGCGATCTGCTGCAACGATTCGATGACCGAACCCGCAGTCGTGTCCGGGTCGGCCGGTACGACAACTGCCAGAAGGTATGCCCGCTGGCTGTTGCCGTACACGAATATCTGATTCACCAGCTCGCTGGTACCGAACAGGGCTTCCAGGCGCGCCAGCGCGACGAACTCGCCCTGAGCCAGTTTCAGAACGTTCTTGCGTCGGTCGACGTAGGCGAGTCGGTCCGGCTCGATCTCGGCGACGACGTCCCCGGTGCGATAGAAGCCCTCGGAGTCGAAGACGTCGGCCGTGACGTCCGGGCGCTTGTAGTAACCGGGAATGATGGAGGTCGTCTTGAGCAGGAGCTCGCCGCGCGGATGCGGTGTGTCGGTGGAGAAGTAGCCGAGTTCGGGTACGTCGTCGAGCTTGTATTCGATCACCGGCGGCCGCTGGACGACGCCGTCGTGCAACACCATTCCGGCTTCTGTGGAGCCGTAGTTGTCGCGCACCCGAATATCGAGCAGCTCGGAGACGAAGTCCTTCACCTCGTCGGCAATCGGCGCGGTACCGACCATCGCTGCGAGGACGCGACCGCCGAACTGTTCGATCCTGTTGCGCTCCAGCACTTCTCGTCGCATCCTGTCGGCGTCGCCACCGGCAGTCCGTTCGGTTTCCCGGTCGATCTCGGCAAGAACGTTGTGCCGAATCATCTCGCAGACCCGCGGGATCAACAGTGCCATCGTGGGCCGAGCGAGCGCGAAATCCTCGAACAGGGTCGACAGGTCGCTCGCCCCGGCGAAGTGGACGGTGCCGCCTGCTGCAAGAGTCGAGAAGACGAGGCCACGGCCGGCCAGGTGACTCATCGGAAGATAGTCGAGAGTGATGACCGGGAAGGCAGGCCCGTCCGTGGACTCGGAGGAAGCTCCGGTGTGGTGCCAGGCGCCGGTCCAGGCTCCGCACACGATTCGCTCGGTGTGCATCGCTCCCTTGGGGGTTCCGGTGCTGCCGGAGGTGTAGATCAGTGTCGCGAGTCGGTCGGGATCCTCGGCATCGGGTAGGGGAACCGACGGTAGTTGCGCCCCGTCGCGAACCAACTCGGTGAGCGGACGAACGAAGACTCCCGCCTGTTCGGCAACGCTGCGCGCGGTCTCCATGATCTGTGTGTGTGCGTCGATCGCACCGTCGTAATCGAGGACGACGATTCTTCGGATGGATCGACAATGCGTGGCAACCTGGACCGCGACGGACAGATTGTCGACATCGGCTGCCAGGACGACGGGCTCGACTTCCGCGGCGATGGCCGAGAGTTGGCCCGCGGTGGCACCGGCCTGCAGCGGAACGGCGATTGCGCCGAGCCGAATCGTGGCCAGTTCCGCGACGACGTAGTCGGCACTCGCGAATCCCAGGGTTGCGAAGAAGTCTCCCGAAGCGATACCGAATGCGTCGTGCGTCAATGCCGATGCCAGTGCACCCGCGTCGTTCCAGGCTCGGCCGTAGGTGACGGTTTCGAAGCGCGGGAGTAGGCGGAGAGTGTTCGTGTCGTCGACTCGTGCGATCTCGCGGGCCCGGCGGCCGAGTGCCGGCCGATCGGAGTAGCGCGTCATGATCTCGGCAACCACGCGGGCCAGGTTGGGCGACAACTCCTGGGCGGCGTCGGCCACTGCGCTGTCCGGTTCGGCGGCTCGGAACTCGTCATCGATCCGGTGGAGCTCGGTGAAGCGATCGCACCCTCTGATCTCTCGGTCACGTTCGCTGTCGACGGCCAGTGTGTGCGTCATGCTCGACTCCCCTCCGACGATGCGCACCGGAACAGCCGGGCGCTGTCGATTGCTCGATCAAATATCGTTATCAAAGGTAAGCATATGCCGATGTGGCTTTTTTGAATCGTGATGCTGCTCATAGTCCGATTCGCCGTAAATGTCTGCCCGGCTGCGGCTTTCGACATTGCCCCGGTCGACCGCCCGCAGCCAGGACCGTTTGTCGCGACGCTCGGCGTGGCCGTCGAAACGCGACTTGTATGGTGAGGAAAGTAGTCACGTGCGTCACAGCGCTCACGCAGGAGTGGAACCTTCGGAACGACCCATGCGGTGGCGGTGCCCCCTCTCGATCGGAGAAGTGAATGTCGGACGTCCTCTCGCGACGCGACCTGGATTTTCTGCTGTACGAATGGCTGGACGTGGCGGCACTGACTGCTCGACCTCGGTTCGCAGAGCACTCGAAGGAGACCTTCGACGCGGTCCTCGATCTCAGCGCGGATATCGCCCGCAAGCACTTCGCGCCGCACAACAAGAAGGCGGACGCGCAGGAGCCGACGATGAACGCGGACGGTTCGGTGGAGCTGATACCGGAAGTGAAGGCAGCGCTCGATGTCTATGCGTCGGCGGGTTTGATCGCCGGGCAGTTCGACGAGTCGATCGGCGGCATGCAACTGCCAGCGACCGTCTCCCGGGCAGCGATGGCGTTCTTCCAGGCCGCCAACGCCGGGACCTCCTCGTACCCGTTTCTCACCATGGCCAACGCCAACCTGATCGCGGCGTACGGCACACCGGATCAGGTGCGAGATTACGTCCGGCCGATGCTGGACGGGCGCTGGTTCGGCACCATGTGTCTGTCGGAACCGCAGGCCGGTTCGTCACTGGCCGACATCACGACCAAGGCAGTACCGCAGGACGACGGTAGCTTCCGAATCACCGGCACCAAGATGTGGATTTCGGGTGGAGATCACGAACTGACCGAGAACATCGTTCACCTGGTGCTCGCCAAGACGCCGGGCGGACCGCCGGGGGTCAAGGGAATCTCCCTGTTCATCGTTCCCAAATTCCTTCCCGATGGCAACGGGGGTACGGGCGAGCGCAACGACATCGTGCTCACCGGACTCAATCACAAGATGGGCAACCGCGGCACCACGAACACGCTGCTGGCGTTCGGCGACGGAACCCACTCTCCCGGTGGGCAACCCGGAGCGGTCGGCTTCCTCGTCGCCGAGGAGAACCGCGGATTGTCGTACATGTTCCACATGATGAACGAAGCGCGGATCGGCGTCGGATTCCTTGCGATAGCCCTCGGCTACGTCGGCTACCTGAAGTCGGTGGAGTATGCGAAGACCCGTACGCAGGGCCGACCACTCGGTGCCAAGGATCCGGCTGCACCTGCGGTCGCGCTGATCGAACACGCTGACGTTCGGCGAATGTTGTTGGCGCAGAAGTCCTACGTCGAAGGGGCGCTGGCGCTCGGACTCTACTGTTCGCGCCTGGTCGATCATCAGGACTCTGCGTCCGACGACGCCGAAGCAGCACGATCGACGTTGCTGCTCGACGTACTGACGCCGATCGCCAAGAGCTGGCCGTCGCAGTGGTGCCTCGAAGCCAACAGTCTGGCCATTCAGGTGCACGGCGGCTACGGATACACCCGCGACTACGACGTCGAACAGCACTACCGCGACAATCGACTCAACCCGATTCACGAAGGCACACACGGTATTCAAGGTCTGGATCTGCTCGGGCGGAAGGTGATCATGCAGGGCGGCGCTGGATTGGCTCTGCTGGCCGAACACATCGGACAGACAGTCGACCGGGCGCACTCGGAAGGTGGTGACGCTGCTCGTTACGCGGACGAACTGCACGCACGCGTCGGCAGAATCGTCGAGGTCACCGCTGCGGTGTGGGGCACCGGCGATGCCGCTGTGGCACTGGCGAACTCCACGGCGTACCTGGAGGCGATGGGGCACACGGTCATCGCCTGGATGTGGCTCGAGCAGTTGCTGGCCGTCGGCACGAAGACCGGAGACTTCTACGACGGAAAGCGTTCCGCAGCAAAATACTTCTACGTCTACGAACTGCCGAAGGTGGACGTCCAACTCGACCTGTTGGCGAAGCTGGACCGCACCACCCTCGATATGTCACCCGCTTGGTTCTGATCAACAGTCACAAGGAGATTCATACATATGTCGATCTTGGACAAATTCCGCCTGGACGGTCGCGTCGTCATCGTCACCGGTGCATCCTCCGGACTGGGCGTGGCCTTCGCCAAAGCAGCCGCCGAGGCGGGAGCGGATGTGGTGCTCGCCGCACGGAGAGTGGACAAGTTGGCGCAGACCGCCGAGTTGATCGACAGCGTCGGAGGGCGCTCGATCACGGTCGCCACCGACGTGGTCGACCCGGATCAGTGCACCGCGATGGTCGAGTCCGCGATGGCGGAGTTCGGGAAGGTGGACGTGCTGATCAACAACGCAGGAGTCGGCACGGCCTATCCGGCAACTCGTGAGACGCCCGAGCAGTTCCGCTCGGTGATCGACATCAACCTGAACGGTTCGTACTGGGCAGCTCAGGCCTGTGGACGGGTGATGGCACCCGGCAGTTCGATCGTGAACATCTCGAGCATTCTGGGGCTGACGACGGCGGGCCTACCGCAGGCGGCCTACAGCGCCAGCAAAGCGGCCATCGTCGGCCTCACCCGCGATCTCGCACAGCAGTGGGGCGCACGTAAAGGCATCAGGGTCAACGCGATTGCGCCAGGATTCTTCCAGAGCGAGATGACGGACTCGTACCGGCCTGGATACCTCGACTCGATGGCTCCGCGAATGATCCTCGGACGCAAGGGTGATCCGGAAGAGCTGGCCGCAACCGCGATCTGGCTCGCTTCGGACGCCGGGGGATACGTGACGGGTCAGACCATCGCGGTCGACGGTGGGATCACGATCACCTGACCGCTGCTACGACGTTGCCGTCACCGCGATCCCTTCGCGGATCAGTCTGCGCGCAACCACGCATGCGTCCTCGGTGTCGAGGCCCGGCATCGAATCGAGGCGGCACGGAGCGCCCTTCATCAGGCTCTCGATCGCGTCGGCGCACTGAGACGGCAGCGTGATCGTTTTGTTCCTGAGCACCATCGATACGCCGTCGTTCGTGTGCGAGATCCGCGCGAAGATGCCGGGCCGCAATCGAATCGAGTTGTCGCCCCGCAGCGCACCCATCGCTGCGACGCTCGCCAGTGGACGGACCGGTTCCGGTCTGACGAGGTCGTCGTGACGATCTGCGACGCGTTCGGCGAGACGACGTACCGCGTCGGGGTCTCGGTCGATCTCGTCGAGCGCGGCGCGCATGGCGTCCACAACTCGGTGTACATGCGGGACGATGGACTCCGGGTCGGAGTGGTCGAGGCCGGCAGGGAGGGGAGCACGCAGACTCTCGACGTCGCCGAGCGCCTTCAGCACGTGGTGGGCGAGGTCATAGTCGTTGTACGACGCGACGCCGATGGTCAAGTGCACGGTGGTGTCGCCGAGCGCTTGCGCAGAATGGATCCACCCGCGCGGCAGATAGAGCACGTCGCCGGGCTCGAGGACGACGTCCAGTTCGGGAGTGTTCGATGCATGGTCTTCGACGGCCGACCGTCGATCCGACCACGGTTGATTGTTGAGCGGATGCACGTGCACCGGCGAGTGAATGCTCCACCGCTTGGTCCCCGCGATCTGGACGACGAACACATCGTGCACGTCGTAGTGCGGTGAGAAGCCCTGGGACGCAGCCGGTGTGACGTACGAGTTCACCTGCACCGGATGACCCAGCTCGCGAACGAGATCGCCGACGAAATGAATCAGCGGTGGCCACAGCCGGTGGAGGCCCTGCAGAACCAGTGTGTTCCCGGCAGCGAACGCAGCCAGCACCGCACCCGAATCCACCTGATCCGTCACCTCTGCTCCGAACCCGCCGGAGGCCGTGAACTGCGCTTTGTCCAGCAGACGGCCGTCCTTGGCCATCCGCACGAACGGGGTACGCACACCGCGTTCGGCTATCAGCTCGTCCACTGCGTCGAGTGTCATCAGATCGTCGAACGACCCCGGCAGTGCGGCGGATCGGGTGAGTTTGGGTGCGACTCCCCAGAACCGGTCTGCGAACTCCCCGAAGTCGGTACCGGTGAGACGACCGAGCGCGGACCGGTTTCCCGATCCGCGCTCGCCGCTCGGCTCAGTGCTCAAGCGGTGCCGTCCGCACCGCCGTCGTGCCCATGGGGGTTGGATCCGCCGTCGGCCGGGCCCTCGCCCGCACCGGCGGGGCCGTCTGCTCCGCCGTCGTGTCCGTCAGGATTGGATCCACCGTCGGCCGGCCCTTCACCGGCTCCGGCGGGGCCGTCTGCTCCGCCGTCATGACCACCGGGGTTCGATCCGCCGTCTGCGGGTCCTTCGCCTGCGGCTCCGCCCGTGGTGGTGGTGATGTCGTCGTCGTTGATGCTCATCGAAGTCCTTCCGGTCGTAACGGTTCGTGTGCCCGCGCAGCGCGAGAACACCGGGGGTATTGACGCAAACTCTGCTTCTCAAACAGCGGTCGCGCCGTGAATCTCAGGCAGAGTCGTCGGCGATCTCGGGCGCGTTCTCCCGCGTCGCCATCCCGCCTCCGCCGCCGCCGTCGACGGGCCCTGGTCGGCCGCCCTTCGGCGTGTCCGAGGTCTTCTCGGACTCGGTCGGGTTCTCGTTGTCGGTGTTCTCGTCGCGTCCCATGGTTCGACAGTAGACCGCCGCCAAGGCCGTGGGACCATGGAACGATGGATCGATCCCGAGCGCAGCACGTGGTGCTGCTCGACGACGAAGGCCGTGCCGTCGGCACACACGACAAGACCACCGTTCACACGCTGGACACGCCACTTCACCTGGCATTTTCCAGCTACGTGGTCAGAGCGGACGGCGCTGTTCTTCTCACGCGTAGGGCGTCGAGCAAGACAACGTGGCCCGGGGTGCTGACCAACACGTGTTGTGGCCACCCGGCTCCGGGAGAGAAGCTCGACGATGCCGTACTGCGCCGGATCGGTGAAGAACTCGGCCTTCGTGCGGAATCCGCCGAGTTGGTACTGCCGCACTTCCGGTACCGGGCCGTCATGGACAACGGAATAGTCGAGAACGAGATATGTCCGGTGTACCGAGTGCAAGTCGACGAGCACGCGACACTCGATCCGGATCCGGCCGAGGTGGACGAGACTCGGTGGGTGTCGTGGCGTGAGTTCTCCGCAGGGGTGCTCGGCGGCACGATCGATGTATCACCTTGGTGCCGAACGCAGGTGGAGCAGTTGGCCGCTCTGGCCGACGAGCCACTCGGCTGGCCTGCGTCGCCGGACGACCTGCTACCACCCGCCGCCCGGCCCGCCGATACCCGCTGATCTCGTCGGGCCTCTAGGGTTCGTACTGTGACTGACGACGATTCGGGTAGGCCGAACGAGGACCTGCTCGATCGGGCGTCCATCGCGCGCGAACTCGGCCGTTTCTCTCATCGCACCGCCGAATTCGGCGGACTGCGCGCCGCTGCCGTCGCCGTTGCGGTCGGTGGACCGCCGGGGGACAGGCGCATGCTCTTGACGAGGCGGCCGGATCGGTTGCGCGCGCATCCGGGCCAGTACGCGTTGCCCGGCGGCGGGGTGGACCCGGGCGAATCCACGATGCAGGCCTGTTTGCGGGAACTGGCCGAGGAGTTGGGGATTCGAGCCGAGGAGACCGACGTTCTCGGAAGGTTGGACGACTACGTCACTCGATCCGGGTATGTCATCACTCCGTTCGTGGTGTGGGTCGGCGATTACTCGTCCACGTTGTTGCCCAGTGAGGACGAGGTGGCCGAAGTGTTCGAGGTGACGGTCGACGAACTCGACGTCGACGCCCAGTTCGTGTCGATTCCGGAATCGACGCGTCCGGTCATTCGCTGGCCGTACCGAACCGGGGCCATCCACGCTCCGACCGGTGCGATCGTCCACCAGTTTCGTGAGGTGGCGCTGCACGGTCGACACACCCGAGTCGCGGACTTCGAGCAGCCGGTGTTCGCGTGGCGCTAACGTGGCCGCAGGCCCGGTGCGCACACCGCGGCGAGCAGGACGACAAGGAGGTGATCGCCGATGACGAACGACCGTGAGCTCGAGGTATCGGATCGCATCGCGACCATTCCCAACCTGCTCAGCGCAATCCGTCTGTTGGGCGTTCCGCTGTTCCTCTACCTGATGCTGGGCCCCGAGGCCGATGGGTGGGCGTTGGTGATACTGCTCGTCAGCGGTGGAACCGATTGGCTCGACGGCAAATTGGCTCGCATGCTCGGCCAGGCATCGAAGCTCGGTGCCATTCTCGATCCGCTGGTCGACCGGCTCTACGTCGTCAGCACTCTGGTGGCGTTCGTTCTGCGCGGCATCATTCCCTGGTGGGTTGCGGCCATACTCATCGGGCGCGACGCCGTGCTCGGATTGACGATGTTCGTCTACCGCCGCAGGTCTCTTCCGCCTCCGGACGTCATCTATCTCGGTAAGGCCGCCACGTTCGTGGTGATGATCGCGCTGCCGGTCCTGCTGGTATCGGCCGGCAGCAATTCGGTGGCGGACGCCGCGGGACCGCTCGGATACGCGTTGCTGATCTGGGGCACGGCGCTGTACACCTGGACCGGTCTGCTGTATCTCGGCAAAGCGATCGCCGTCGCCAGGGCAATCGATCCGACTGTTGCCGGCACCTGACGGTGGAGCCCGCGGAACGACCAGGGCGGTCGAGTTCACAGGTCAGGAGGAATCCGGTCCCGTCGTTGTTGACGTCGTTGCTGACCGACCATCTGGACCCGGGATACGACGCAGCGGCCGCCGAACGTACTGCGCAGCACACCCGCAAGCCGCGGGTTCCTGCGGCGTTCTGGTTGTTGGGGGGTGCCGTCGTCGTCGGGGTGATCTTCGGCATCGCGTTCTCGCAACTGGCGTCCGGTGCAGCCGATGTCGACCGTGCGGGTGCCGATGCGTCGGCTGCTGTTCGAGCCGCGCAGGATCGCAGCGCCGATTTGGAAGTGACGCAGCAGGCCCTGGCCGAAGAAGTGTCCTCGGAGCGTGAGAGAGCCCTTCGGTCCGATGTCTCGGGCAGTGCGCTGCTGGAACGGTTGAGTGCTGTCGAGTCCGCTGCTGGCATCGATCGGGTGTCCGGACCTGGGCTCTCGGTCGTCGTCACCGAACCGGTTGTCGAGGACGACACGTCGGATCGGTCGGTTCGCCGGGGTTCGGGCGCAGCCGTGCTCGATCGGGACATCGCTGCGATCGTCAATTCGTTGTGGGCGAGTGGGGCGGAGGCGGTATCGGTGGACGGTGTTCGAGTCGGACCGAACGTCACCATCCGGCAGGCGGGTGGGGCGATGCTGCTGGACAATCGCCCGATCGACTCACCGTACGAGATCGACGCGATCGGGCCGCCGCAGCGTATTCAGGTCCAGTTCGTCGTCAGCGACGCCTATCTGCGGATGAGTACGGTGGCGCAGTTGTACGGCGTCGGATTCACGGTGCGCCCGGCAACCGATCTCGAACTCGGTCCCGCTGCTGTGAGAGAGTCGTTCGAGGCAGAGGAGGCAGGCCCACGATGACGGAGCACGATCCACCGAATGCCGTACCTGCCGAGTCCGAGGTGCAGGTGCCGTCCGATGCGCCGATCACTCCGACCCACGGTGTCTATGCCCTCGCAGCGATCGCCGCACTGGTGGTCGGCGTCGTCATCGGGACGGTCGCGGGTCCTCAGGTTCCCGCTGTGGTTGCGCCGTATCTGCCGATCGCCGTCGTCGCGGCCATCGACGCAGTGTTCGGTGGTGTACGGGCTTTCCTCGACGGAATCTTCGACGCCAAGGTGTTCGTGATTTCGTTCGTGTTCAACGTCCTGGTCGCGGCCTTGATCGTGTGGCTCGGTGACCAGCTCGGAGTGGGAACTCAGCTGTCCACGGCAATCGTCGTCGTCCTCGGAATTCGTATCTTCGGCAATGCTGCCGCACTACGCCGACGTCTGTTCGGTGCCTGAACCATGACGGCAGGCGGCGGTCGACACGGATGGCGTGCGCGGCGTCCCGAGGCAGAAGGGCGAAGGCGCGGAGCGGTATTCGGTTTACTGGCGCTCGCGCTGCTGTGCGTCCTGGGAATCGGCCTGGCAACGCAGGTACGAGAGACGAGCACGACCGATGGCCTGGAGAACTCCCGGCCCGAGGACCTTCTGGTCGTCCTGGACACCCTGACCCGACGCGAGGCGTCCATCCGGGACGAGATCGGCACCCTGCAGGCCACCTTGGCGACACTGCGTCAGTCCGGTTCGGGATCGGAGGCAGCAGTGGCGGAAGCGCAGGAGCGACTGTCCGCGTTGTCGATTCAAGTCGGCACCGTTGCGGCCCAGGGGCCAGGCGTGACAGTGGTGATCGAGGACCCCAATTCGGGCATCGGATCGGACGTGCTGCTCGACGCGATGCAGGAGTTGCGCGCGGCCGGTGCCGAAGCACTCCAGCTCGAGGGCGGCGGCAATGCCGTGCGCATCGGTGTCGACTCGTGGATCGCCGGTTCTGCGGGTCGGGTGGTGGTCGACGGGCGAGAACTGCGTGCCCCGTACACCTTCACTGCCATCGGAGACCCGCCGACTCTCGCATCGGCACTGAACATTCCCGGCGGGGTCGTGGACACGGTGACTCGCAACGGTGCAACGACGAACATCGCGCAGTCGGACCAGGTCACGGTGTCCGCCTTGCGGGACCCGCGCCCGCGTCAATACGCTCAGCCCGGAAACTGACCGCCTGATTGCCCCGGGCCACGATCGAAGGGAATGCCGCGTTGAGCGACATCGACACACCAGCTGATCTGTACTACACCCCCGAGCACGAGTGGGTGCAGCGCACGGGGCCTGCAACGGTGCGGATCGGTATCACCGATTTCGCGCAGTCGCAGTTGGGCGACGTGGTGTTCGTTCAGCTTCCCTCCATCGGTGACACCGTCACCGCGGGTGAATCTCTCGGCGAGGTCGAATCCACCAAGAGTGTCTCCGACGTGTTCAGCCCTCTGACCGCGAAAGTGGTTGCCGTGAACCAGGATCTGGACGGCGAACCGGAGAAGGTGAATTCGGGCCCCTACACGGGAGGCTGGCTGATCGACCTCGAGGTTTCGACACCGGAGGAGTTGGACGCGGCACTGGCGCAGATGCTCGATGCCGCCGGATATGCTCTCATCACGGCCGAGTGATCGGCCGGCTGTCGACACCGGCCAACAGGCCACACGGCCCCCGCCGCGCAGGGTACGGTCGACACCGAGCGAATACCCTGTCGGGGCGAAGGTCCAGCAAGCTGTACGACGCTACGCACCACCGAACGCCAAGCAACACCCGATGTGAAGACCATGTACTGCGTTACCCGCGGCGATCGCTGCCTCGGGTGAACGGACTGAGAAGGAGTAACGGTGAGCCAGAACGACAACGACAGCAACTACGGGGAGTCACCGGCAGAGACCACCTCGGTCTTCCGCGCGGATTTCCTGCAGGAGCTGGACAACTCCGCGGCCACCCAGAGCACCGAAGCTCCGGTATCGGGTGTCGAGGGGTTGCCTGTCGGTGCCGCGCTGCTCGTCGTCAAGCGGGGACCCAACGCCGGGTCACGGTTCCTGCTCGACCAGCCGACCACTTCGGCCGGTCGGCACCCCGACAGTGACATCTTCCTCGACGATGTCACCGTCAGCCGTCGGCACGCCGAGTTCCGGCAGGACGAGGACGACTTCCAGGTCGTGGACGTCGGCAGCCTCAACGGCACGTACGTCAACCGGGAGCCGGTCGACTCGGCCGTGCTGGCAAACGGTGACGAGGTCCAGATCGGCAAGTTCCGGCTGGTGTTCCTCACCGGACCGCGCGGTGGCAACGGATCTCAGGTCGGCGACACGTCTGCGGGTGCGGGAAGCCAGTGACCGCCGTCGGGCAGCAGTCCAACGGGGGGATGTCGATTGGCTCCGTCCTCGATCGACTTCGGCCCGACTTTCCTGATGTCACCATCTCGAAGATCAGATTCCTCGAAGCCGAGGGTCTGATTTCGCCGGAGCGCACACCCTCGGGGTACCGACGGTTCTCCATCGCGGACTGCGAGCGTCTGCGCTTCGTACTGACCGCGCAGCGCGATCAGTACCTGCCGCTCAAGGTCATCAAGGAACAGCTCGAAGCCATCGACCACGGGGTCGCCACCGTGGAACGGGCCGACGCGACGGTCAAGCGTCCGCGGTCGCTCACGGTCGCTGCCGGTGAGGTGTCGCCCGAGGAGTTTCTGCCCGATCGAGAGGTTCGTATCGCCAAGGCAGACCTACTCGCTCAGGCGGGGATCGACGATGCGTTTCTGACCGAGCTGCTGCGAGCCGGTCTGATCACTCCCGGGCAGGCCGGTTTCTACGACGACGGAGCGGTGACGCTCGCCCGAACCGCACACGCGATGTTGCAGTTCGGTCTCGAAGTGCGCCACCTTCGAGCGTTCAAGCTCGCGGCGGACCGCGAAGCCGGGTTGGTTGCGCAGATCGCCGGACCCGTTGCCAAGGGCCGAGACGCCGGTGCGCGCGATCGCGCGGAGGAAATGATCCGTGAGTTGGCCGCACTGTCCTTGACCTTGCACACCTGTCTCGTCAAAGCGGCGGTGCGCGGTGCGCTCGACCGGTGACGCGCTCTCGTGTCGTTTCGAATTCCAATAGACTGGGCTGAGCCGGTCTTCAGCGCAGTCCGGATTTCTCGAGTTGAGAGGCAGACACGATGAGTGAGATGCGTGTGGTCGGTATTCGTGTCGAACAACCGCAGAACCAGCCCGTGTTGCTGTTGCGTGAGGCCGACGGCGACCGGTACCTCCCGATCTGGATCGGTCAAACAGAGGCTGCTGCAATCGCTTTGGAGCAGCAGGGCGTCCAACCTGCTCGGCCCCTCACCCACGATCTCGTCAAGGACTTGATCTCGGCACTGGGGCACCAGCTCAAGGAGGTGCGCATCGTCGATCTGCAGGAGGGCACCTTCTACGCCGATCTGGTGTTCGACAAGGACATCAGAGTCTCCGCTCGGCCGTCGGATTCGGTTGCCATCGCACTTCGGGCCGGGGTGCCGATCTTCGCCGAGGAGCCCGTGTTGGCCGAAGCCGGGTTGATCATGCCCGACGAGCGCGAGGACGAGGTCGAGAAGTTCAAGGAGTTCCTCGAATCCGTGTCTCCCGACGACTTCAAAGCCACCGACGGGTAACAGAAGAGTCTCAACCTCAACTTTAGGTTCAGGTTTACGGCGCGTTGCGTTGAATCTGCACGATCGTCCCCATAACGTTCGTGCCAGTGAAGTTCATCGCCGCTGCTGGTCCGATCCGGTGCAGTTCACGCCTCTTCGACAGCTGCCGAGGCGTACTCTGGCCTGGTACACGGTATGACTTCACGCGAGTACACCGAGACATCTCCAGTGTCTCGGACGGATCGCAGTACTGACTCGATCCGAACGCAGTGAGACATCCGAGAGGGAGCAGTCAGTGGGAGATCAGCCGCAGCAGCATCACGGCAGTCGAGAGTCCGCAGCCGCAGGCCGGACCGAGGACACGCCCGTCGGTGCCGATGCTCGGGTCGACACCTCCGACCAGGCGTCGAACGCCCGAATCGAAGCGCCCCAGGACATTCAACCGGGATTGTTCCCCGACGACTCCGTGCCCGACGAACTCGTGGGCTACCGCGTGCCGAGTGCCTGCCAGATCGCCGGCATCACGTACCGCCAGCTCGATTACTGGGCCCGTACCGGGCTGGTCGTGCCATCCATCCGCGGCGCAGCGGGGTCGGGAAGCCAGCGGCTGTACTCGTTCAAGGACATGCTCGTCCTCAAGATCGTCAAGCGCCTGCTCGATACCGGCATCTCGCTGCAGAACATCCGCGTCGCCGTCGACCACCTTCGCCAGCGCGGTGTGGGCGACCTCGCCAACATCACGCTGTTCTCGGACGGCACCACCGTGTACGAGTGCACGTCGGCAGAAGAAGTGGTCGACCTCCTCCAAGGCGGGCAGGGCGTGTTCGGTATCGCCGTGAACGGCGCGATGCGCGAGCTCACCGGCACCATCGCCGACTTCCCGGCCGAACGAGCCGACGGCGGTGAAAGCCAGTCGAGCCCCGAGGACGAGCTGGCGTCGCGCCGCAAGAATCGCGCGAGCCGCAAGACCGGCTAGACTTTCCTCGTCGCGCCCGCGCGGGAGAGTTCCGAGGCACCCAGTCTCGGACGCCGAAGGAGCAACACCTCCCCGTCAATCTCTCAGGCACACGGACCGTGTGGGCTTCGACAACTCTGGAAAGTGGTGGGAGCACCCACCCGCCCAAGGGGAAAGGTGCCGGCGCGCTTGTCTGGCGCGCCGTGTCCGACCGAATCTCTCAGGCGCGCGCGTCAGCGGGCACACGACAGAGGGGGAGGAGCGGCCGGAGCGCATGCCTCGGTCGTCCGACGCCTCGTCTTTCCGGCACCTGGGAGCACATCGTGACCGACCGAACCGCCTCGTCCGCACACACTTTCGTCGACCGCCACATCGGCCCCGACGCCACCGAGTTGGTCCGCATCCTCGACACGATCGGCGTCGACAGTCTCGACGAGCTGGCCCGCAAGGCCGTTCCGTCGTCCATCCTCGACACCGTGGTCGACGGCGTTCCCGAGGGCATGGCAACACTGCCGCCTGCCCTGAGCGAGCACGAGGTACTCGCCGCACTGGCCGAGCTCGCCGGGCAGAACACCGTGGCGACGTCGATGATCGGCCTCGGGTACTACGACACGTTGACCCCGCCGGTGCTGACCCGGGGAATTCTGGAGAATCCGGCCTGGTACACCGCGTACACGCCGTATCAGCCCGAAATCAGCCAGGGGCGGCTGGAAGCACTGCTGAACTTCCAGACCATGGTCGCCGACCTCACCGGCATGGACGTGGCGAATGCGTCGATGCTCGACGAGTCGACGGCCGCCGCCGAATCCATGACCTTGATGCGGCGCGCGAACAGAGCTTCCAAGTCCCCTCGGCTACTGGTCGATTCCGACATCTTTCCGCAGACCGAGGCCGTATTGGCTACTCGCGCCGAGCCGTTGGGGATCGAACTGGTCTACGCCGATCTGGCCGACGGCCTGCCCGACGGGGAATTCTTCGGTGTGCTGGCGCAGCTGCCGGGAGCATCGGGCCGTCTGGTCGATCACACGGCGACCATCGAGGCCGCGCACGAACGTGGCGCGTTGGTTGCCGTGGGAGTGGACCTGCTGGCCGCCACCGTGGTGACTCCGCCCGGTGAGATCGGCGCGGACGTCTGCTTCGGAACCACCCAGCGGTTCGGTGTCCCGATGGGCTACGGCGGACCGCACGCCGGCTACCTCGCAGTGCGGTCAGGTCATTCCCGTCAGCTACCCGGCCGACTGGTCGGGGTCTCGCTCGACGCGGACGGCCACCGCGCCTACCGTCTGGCGCTGCAGACCCGCGAGCAGCACATCCGCCGCGAGAAGGCGACCTCCAACATCTGTACCGCTCAGGTCCTGCTGGCCATCGTCGCCGCGATGTACGCCAGCTACCACGGCGCAGACGGATTGCGGGCCATAGCGACTCGGGTGAATGTGCATGCTCGAAACGTGGCCGCAGGTCTGCGAGAGGCAGGCATCGACGTGGTGCACTCGGAATTCTTCGACTCCGTCCTCGCGTCGATCCCGGGCAGGGCCGAGGCCGTCGTCGACGATGCCAAGCAACGCGGCATCAATCTGCGGTTGGTCGACGCCGACCACGTCGCCGTAGCGTGCGACGAGGCGACGACACCCGAGCACATCGCGAACGCACTCGCAGCGTTCGGTGCAGAAACCGCCGGTGCCGGAGCCGAGTCGTTGCCGGCGAACATGACGCGCACCTCGGAATACCTCACGCACCCGGCGTTCACCCGGTACCGGACCGAGACGGCCATGCTGCGCTACCTGCGCGCGTTGTCCGACAAGGACATCGCTCTCGATCGCAGCATGATTCCGCTCGGTTCGTGCACGATGAAGCTGAACGCAACCGCGGAGATGGAGTCCATCACCTGGCCGCAGTTCGCCCGTCAGCACCCCTTCGCTCCGTCCTCGGACGTGCCCGGTCTGCTGAGGGTGATCGCCGACCTGGAACGGTGGCTGGTGGACATCACCGGCTACGACGCGGTCAGCCTGCAGCCGAATGCAGGCAGCCAAGGCGAATACGCGGGACTGCTCGCCATACGTCGCTACCACCTCGGCAACGGCGACGCCGAACGCACCGTCTGCCTGATCCCGTCGAGTGCCCACGGCACCAACGCAGCCTCGGCGGTGATGGTGGGTATGCGCGTCGTCGTTGTGGCCTGCCGTCCCAACGGTGACGTCGACGTCGACGACCTGCGCGCCAAGATCGCCGAGCACGCCGACACCCTCGCCGCGATCATGATCACCTATCCCTCGACCCACGGTGTGTACGAGCACGAGATCTCCGAGATCTGTGCAGCGGTCCACGACGCAGGCGGTCAGGTGTACGTCGACGGTGCCAACCTCAACGCCCTCGTCGGTCTGGCGCGCCCCGGCCGATTCGGCGGCGACGTCAGCCACCTGAACCTGCACAAGACATTCTGCATCCCGCACGGAGGCGGCGGGCCCGGTGTGGGACCGATCGGTGTGCGGTCGCATCTGCAGCCGTACCTGCCGGGGCATCCACTGGCCCCACAGCTCGGTTCGGGACCGACGGTGTCCGGTGCCCCGTACGGCAGTGCCTCGATCCTGACGATCACCTGGGCCTACATCGCGATGATGGGTGCGACGGGACTTCGGCAGGCGACGTTGACTGCCATCGCGTCGGCCAACTACATCGCCCGCCGCCTCGACGAGTACTTCCCGGTTCTGTACACCGGCGACAACGGCATGGTCGCCCACGAGTGCATTCTCGATCTGCGAGGGTTGACCAAGGACACCGGAGTCACTGTCGACGACGTTGCGAAAAGATTGGCGGACTACGGTTTCCACGCGCCCACGATGAGCTTCCCGGTGCCCGGAACTCTGATGGTCGAGCCGACCGAGAGCGAGAACCTCGAGGAGATCGACGCGTTCTGCGATGCGATGATCGCCATCAGGGGAGAGATCGATCGCGTCGGATCGGGCGAATGGACCGTCGAGGACAACCCACTTCGAGGCGCACCGCACACCGCTCGGAGCCTGGCCGCCGAATGGGATCACCCGTATTCACGGGAACTCGCTGCTTACCCCGCGGGCTACGACCGTCCGAAGGTATGGCCCGCGGTGCGACGCATCGACGGTGCACACGGTGATCGCAACCTGGTGTGCTCGTGCCCACCGATCGAGGCGTTCGCCTGAGCCTGGAACAGAGCCCGCCACGTCTACGTGGCGGGCTCTGTTCTACCCGTGTCGCAGGCTTCAGCCCCGGGTGAGTTCGAGCATCGCGATCTCGGGCGGAGCGGCGACGCGAACCGGTGGACCCCACGCGCCCGCACCCCTGGTGGTGTACAGCGTGGTGTTGCCGATCGTGTCCAGCCCTTCGACACTCGGCTGCTGGAGCGGCACCAGGTACCGAATCGGCCAGATCTGACCCCCATGCGTGTGCCCGGACACCTGCATGTCGACTCCGAAGTCGGACGCCTCCACCGCCTGCAACGGCTGATGCGCCATCAACAATACGAATCGATCCGGGTCGATCCCGTCCAATGCCGCGGCGAGATCGGGTTCGTACGGTGCCGGTGCGGTGGCGTCGTTGATGCCGGCGATATCGATCGCGGCGTCACCACGAGTGATCGTCGTGCGCTCGTTGCGTAGAACGTCGATGCCGAGCGTGGACCAGAAGTCGAGCCATTCGCCGCCGTCACCCGCATAGAACTCGTGGTTGCCGCTGACGGCGAACACACCGAGCGGGGCGTCGAGGTCGCGGAGCGGCTCCAGGTCTTCTCCCACCAGAGCAACCGTGCCGTCGATGAGATCGCCGTCGAGCAGCA
The DNA here is from genome assembly GCF_002258235.1 of Rhodococcus sp. 06-470-2. Classification (NCBI taxonomy): domain Bacteria; kingdom Bacillati; phylum Actinomycetota; class Actinomycetes; order Mycobacteriales; family Nocardiaceae; genus Rhodococcus; species Rhodococcus sp. 06-470-2. The sequence goes on from NZ_NOYB01000040.1 coordinate 76,898, forward strand.
CGACATCAGGATTTCGAGCGTTGATCGAATCGACGACCTTCCGTACGAACCCCGCACCGCGGGAGGGGCCGGCGTGCAGGTCCGATACCAATGCCACTCGGACGCCGTCGAATTCGGCCGGTAGCCTGTCGAGCGTAACGGCGGTGTTCGTCACGCGCGGAGTTGCCGCCTCGACGAGTCCGTACCCCACTGCGACCACGCTGACGAGTGACACCGCCGCTGAGCCGATCCTCGACACACGGAGTCGAGCCGCGGACGAATCGCGATGCCGCACCGCGAAAACCACTCTCACGACGGTGCAGATCACGGCCACCAGTACGGTTCCCAGGAACAGGTACAGCACCACGGCGAGCCATGTGAGCCCGACGAACGCGGGGCCCCGTGCCCAGGACGGATCGAATGCGACGCCGCTGCCGAAGCCGATCACCGCACACAGCCACAACAGCGCCAGCACAGCATCGACAGCCCTCTTGGGACGTGTCGGCATTCCGGTGACGGAGAGGAATCGCCAGTGTAGGAACAGGGTGACGAGGAGCAAGAAGACACCGACGAAAATTACGCGAGACATGTTCTAGTACAACAACTTTCCGAGTAGATCGAAGAAATCCGGAGAATCCGACGTCGGCACGGTCGTCGCGGTGCCGCCCGTCCGGGCCGAGATGTCGGTGAACGCGGTCGCGTCGGTGTTGTCGCCGATCATCACCACGTTCACTGCGACCGGACGTTCGGCATCGGATGCCGAGTTCAGGTCGGTGAGCAGGTCTTGGGTGGACAGCGACGGGTCGTCGTTGGGACCGTCGGTGATCAGCACCACGGAATTGACGCGTCCGGGGACGAACCCGGCCACGGCATCGCGATAGGCGGCCAGCAACGACCGGGCGGAATACGACGCGGATTCCGGTGTCAACGCCACTGCACCGGAATTCAGCGCGTCGCGCCTGGAAGCCGCCGCGACCTGAGCCGCCATCGGGCCGGTCGGAACGTCGACGCGATAGGGGAGCGAGTCGTCCAGATCCTCGCTGAAGCTCCACAGGCCCAGCTCGGTGGAGTCGGGTACTCGCTGGAACTGCTCGCCGAGGGCGCGAACCGAGTTCTGCAGCCGAGTCGCACTGCCCTCGCTCGTGCCCATCGACTCGGACACGTCGAGCAGTACGGTGGCTCGACGCGGCAGGACCGGATTTCGCAGCACGTCCAGCAGCGCGTCGGCAACCGGTCCGGAGGGAGCAGCGACGGTGCCGGAGTTCTGTGTTTCGCCGACGCCGAAGCCCGCATCCGTGAGCAGCTGCGCGCCGTCCGGCTGGCGGACGAAATCGACGAATGCGCCGGCCGCCCTGGTCGAGGTCTCGTCGCCGGAGAGTACGGCCGCGGGATGATCGGCAACGGGAGTGAAGCCCTGAGGTCGAACGGCGGTCAATGTCGACGAATCGGTCGACGCCAGTTGCTGTTCGGTGACCGGAACAGCGTGGACGGGGGCGTCGGGGCCGGGCGAGCTCTCCAGGGCGGCGAGTGAGTCGTAGGTTGTGGATGCAGACGTTGCGGAGGCTCCGGTGTCGGTGACGGCAAGCTCCGACACGGCCGAGACCAGTTCTCTCGACGAGACCTGGTCGAGGGTCAGTGCGGTGGCCGGATCGCCGCGTACCCCGGCAGCGATGGCGGCGAGCGCGAGTGTGGTTGCGCCGGCATCGGATCCGGTCGGCAGTGCGAGACGGAGTGCGCCCCACTCGCCGAGGCCGAGTGCCTGTGGGTCGCGTTGCAGGCGGACCAGGTCGGCCCAACTCACCGACGTGAGAGAGTCGGCCAGGGCGGACGGCACCGCGAGTACCACCGGACTCGCCGCGAGTGGCCGCGGGGTGCCGTCGAGGGCTCCTCGGTCGGTCACGGCCGCGACGTCGCCCGACGATTGAGGTATCCACAGGCCCGGCCGAGCGCCGAGTGCTCCGACGTCCCAGTTGTCGATACCGGCGTTCAATGCCATCCGGACGGCATCGGATGCCGTGGCTCGAACCTGCACCGTCACACAGTGATCACGGACCACCGGTGCGGTGTCGTTGAACCGAGCAGCCAATTGTTCCACCGGCCCGGAGATGTCGGGATCGGCGGCGACAGTGAGCACCGCCGATCCCTCCACACAGGTGTCGGCAGCTTCGACCCCTTGATCGAGGATTCGATCCCGCAGTTGAAACCATCCGAACACGGCCGCGGCGAGCACCGCGATCGTGATCACGACGATCACGGGTCCGGCGGCTATCGAACGCCCGCGCCCTGTGTTCCGATGTTCACCCACGTGATCGACAAGTCCGTCAGGCGTTGACGGCCTTGTACTCCCGTCGGCGACGATGCAGGATCGGCTCGGTGTAGCCGTTGGGCTGGCTGGTGCCCTGGAAGATCAGGTCGCTGGCAGCCTGGAAAGCGATGTTGGTGTCGAAGTCGGGAGCCAACGGCTTGTACGTCGGATCGGATTCGTTCTGACGGTCCACCACCGGGGCCATCCGCTTCAGCGACTCGCGCACCTGATCTTCGGTGACGATGCCGTGGCGCAGCCAGTTCGCGATGAACTGACTCGAAATGCGCAGCGTCGCACGGTCTTCCATGAGTGCGATGTCGTTGATGTCGGGAACCTTCGAGCAGCCGACGCCGTGGTCGATCCACCGCACGACGTAGCCCAGGATCGACTGCGAGTTGTTGTCGAGTTCGTTCTGCTTCTCCTCGTCGGTCCAGTCGGTGGACGGTGCGAGAGGAATTTCGAGAATGTCGTCGACGGTGGCGCGCTTGGCCTGTGCTATCTCGTGCTGACGGGCGAAGACATCGACCTTGTGGTAGTGCAGGGCGTGCAAGGTCGCAGCGGTGGGCGAGGGAACCCACGCAGTGTTGGCCCCGGCCTTGGGGTGGCCGATCTTCTGCTCGAGCATGTCGTGCATCAGATCGGGCATGGCCCACATACCCTTACCGATCTGCGCCTTGCCCTCGAGGCCTGCGGCGAGACCGGTGTCGACGTTGAAATCCTCGTAGGCGGCAATCCACTTCTCGCCCTTCATCGCTCCCTTGCGTACGACGGGACCTGCCTCCATCGAGGTGTGGATCTCGTCGCCGGTGCGGTCGAGGAAGCCGGTGTTGATGAACACGACTCGTTCGGACGCAGCCTGGATGCACGCCTTGAGGTTGACCGTCGTGCGGCGTTCCTCGTCCATGATGCCGACCTTGAGTGTGTTGGCCGGCAGGGAGAGAACCTGCTCGACACGGCCGAACAGCTCCGCGGTGAACGCGACCTCGTCCGGTCCGTGCATCTTGGGCTTGACGATGTACAGCGAACCGGTGCGCGAGTTCGACAGCACATTGTCCGAGGTCAGCGAGTGCATGCCGGCGAGCGAGGTGAACAGAGCATCGAGAATTCCCTCGGGCACCTCGTTGCCGTCGGCATCGAGGATCGCATCCGAGGTCATCAGGTGACCGACGTTGCGGACGAACAGCAGCGAGCGACCGTGCAGCGTCAGTTCCGAACCGTCGACCGAGGTGTACGTGCGGTCCTTGTTCATCGCACGGGTGAAGGTCTTGCCTCCCTTGGAGACTTCCTCGGTCAGATCGCCCTTCATCAGACCGAGCCAGTTGCGATACCCCAGAACCTTGTCGTCTGCGTCGACGGCCGCGACGGAGTCCTCGAAGTCCATGATGGTGGTGACAGCGGACTCGAGCAGCACGTCCTTGACGCCTGCCCCGTCGGTCTCGCCGATCGGGCTCTCGGGATCGATCTGGATCTCGAAGTGCAAGCCGTTGTGCACGAACAGGATTGCCGACGGTGCGTCCGGGGTGCCCTGGTAGCCGAGCAGCTGTGCCGGATCTTTCAGCCCGACCGTGCTGCCGTCGGCGAGGGTCACCGTGAGCGAGGCGGCATCGACGACGTACCCGGTGGTACCGACGTGCGAGCCGGAGCTCAGGGGCAGCGCCTCGTCCAGGAAGTTCCGCGCGAAGGCCATGACCTTGTCGCCGCGGACCCTGTTGTAGCTGGTGCCCTTCTCGGCACCGTCGGTCTCGGGGATGGCGTCGGTTCCGTAGAGAGCGTCGTACAGCGAGCCCCACCGTGCATTGGACGCGTTGATCGCGAACCTGGCATTGAGGACCGGCACCACCAGCTGCGGGCCTGCCGTGGTGGTGATCTCGGTGTCCACACCGGACGTGCTGATCTGGAAGTCTGCCGGCTCGTCGAGCAGGTAGCCGATCTCCTTCAGGAATGCCTTGTAGGCGGCGCGATCGTAGTTCGGGCCCGCGTGTTCGCCGTGCCAGGCGTCGACCTTGCCCTGGATCTCGTCGCGGACCGCCAGCAGTGCCTTGTTCTTGGGAGCGAGATCGGCGACCACCGACGCGGCACCGGCCCAGAAGGCATCGGACTCTACGTCGGTACCCGGCAGCGCCTCCTTCTCGACGAAATCGAATAGGACCTTGGCGACCTGAAGTCCACCAGCCTGCACACGATCGGTCATGAATTCCTCACTCTTTCCGGTCACGGACACCGGTGACCGGTGTCCCCACGACAACGCTGTCGATGTTACTCGGCGGTAGGTCCGACGCCGAACTCGCCGCCGACCAGTAAATTCTGGCATCGAGCGATCAACGCCGAGCGCAGAGGTGCCGCTTCGCTCGACAGTTCTCCCTGCGCGCGCACGTATTCGGCTCGTCCGGCCGGTGTCTCGATCCGAATGGGTTCGAGATCGAAGCCGCTCAGGTCGTACGGACTCGCGCGCATGTCGATCGTTCGCGCGTGCAGGGCCAGCTCGAAGCAGTCGGTGAGAAACTCGGAATCGATCAGTGGCCCCAGCTTGTAGCACCACTTGTAGAGATCCATCGAGGCATGAATACAACCGGGTTGCTCGGATGTCAGACGCGACTGCGATGACAGCGGAAGAGTGTTGCGCGGCGCTGCATCGGGGGTGAAGAACCGGAAGGCGTCGTAGTGTGTGCAGCGCAACGTCATCGAATCGACCACGGCGTCGGTTCCCTCGTGCCCCAGGCGCAGTGGCACCTGCTCGTGCCGCTGTGCCGAGGTGCCCCCGCGGTAGACCATCGCCCACTCGTGCAGTCCGAAACAGCCGAGCACCGGTTGCCTGTCTCGGGTTGCGGCGAGCAGGCCGAGAATGAATTCGATGCTCGAACGTCGACGCTCCACCAGATCCGACCGCACCCGAAAGCCCGGTCCGTCGTCGGTGTCGACCTGCTCGTAGGACGCGAACGCCGCGAAATCCTGCGCGCGATCACCGGTGAGGACGACGCCGTGACCTGGATTCCATCGACGCAGCTGACCCGGGCGGTGGCTGTAGTAGGTGAACAGGAAGTCGAGTACCGGATGCACGCCGCCGTGGCCCCGGTCCGTCAGATAGTCACCGACGAGGTCCTCCACCCGTGCCGCGTGCGCGGCACGGCGGGAGGTCCACTGTCCTTCGCTCAACGTCGAGTCGGGCATTCACACGTTCCGTGGGGGAGCGGCCGCAGACTTGAAGCTGGACGACGATTGTCCCGGACGCGGACCGGCCACCCGGTGCGTGCCGTCCCGAACCGTACCGACGAACTCCTCGACCAGGTCCTCGAGCGCGACGATGCCGACCGTGGCACCCGTCGCGTCGTGCACGGCACCGAGATGGCTGCTGGCCCGACGCAACTTGGTCAGTGCGTCGTCGAGCACGGTGTCGATGGAGACCACCGGTAGTGCTCGCACGTCGCTGCGCGGAATGACCGTGTCCGGTCCTGCCGATTCGTCGGCCATGGCTTCGAGTACGTCCTTCAGATGCAGGTAGCCCACGAGTGCCCCCGAGGCGTCGCGGACCGGATAACGAGAGAATCCCGTTTCGATGACGGCGCGTTCGACGGTGCCCAGTGTGGGTCCGAGGGTGTGCTCGGGTCCGGACAACTCGATGCTGCGAACCTGGTGAGAGGGAATCAGGACCTCGGCCACGGTCCGTCCGGACGTCTCGAGGGCTTGCCGCAGTCGTCGATGCTCCTCGGCATCGATCAGCCCCTCGGATCGTGATTCGCCGATCATCTGCGACAACTCGACCGCAGACACCGAGGAACTCAGCTCGTCCTTGGGTTCGATCCGCAGCAGCCGAAGGGTCAGGTTGGCGCACATGTTGTAGAACGAGATCAGCGGCAGTGCCACCTTGATGAACAGCAGATGGATGGGCACCAGAACCATGGCAGTGCTCTCCGGACCCGCGATGGCGATGTTCTTGGGCACCATCTCGCCGATGAGAATGTGCAGAACGACCACGAGCGTCAACGCGATGGCGAAGGCGATCGGGTGCAGGAAGGACTCGGGAATACCGACTGCCTCGAGCGGAACCTCGATCAGGTGTGCCACCGCAGGCTCCGCCACGCGTCCGAGAAGAATCGAGCAGATCGTGATGCCGAGCTGGGCCGCCGCAAGCATCTGCGACAGGTTCTGACCGGCCTCGATGACGCTCTGCGCACGCTTCTTGCCTTGCGCGAGTAAGGCTTCGAGGCGGTCCCGCCGGGCCGAGATCAGGGCGAACTCGGCCCCGACGAAGAATGCGTTGCCGGCGAGCAACAGGACGGCTAGACCGACGCCGAGGAAATCACCCATCGATCTCACCCTCCGACCTCATTCGAGCCACCGCAGCCGCGTCGACGGGCAGAAGAACCACCCGGTCGATGCGGCGGCCGTCCATCCGAAGCACCCGGGCCACCCAGCCGCCGTCTCGTTCGAGTGGATCCTCGTTCGCCGGGGAAGGCAACAGAACTGCATCCCCCTCGGTCGGAATACGACCCAACTCCGTCAGCACGAGACCGCCGATGGTTTCGTACTCGCCCTCGGGTGCCGAATACCCCGTGGCCGACGCGACCTCGTCGATACGCAGCAGCCCTGCACAGTCCCATCCGTCGCCCGATCTGGAGACATCGAGTTCCGGCTCGTCGTGTTCGTCGCGCACGTCACCGACGATCTCCTCGATGAGATCCTCCATGGTGACCATGCCCGCGGTGCCGCCGTACTCGTCGACGACGAGCGCGACCTGCATACCGTCGGCGCGTACCCGCTCCATCACTGCGTCGCCGTCGAGACTGGACGGTACGACGGGAACGTCGCGGGCCAGGGATTCGACCGTCGTCGACCGTCGGTGCGCCCCGGCGACGGTGAACGCGTGCTTGATGTGAACGACGCCGACGGTGTCGTCCAGGTCGCCGTCGACCACCGGAAAACGTGAGAAGCCGGTCCGCGCAGCCGTTTCGATCAGATCGGCCACGGTCGCGTCGGTGGCGAGTGTTTCGATCTTCACTCGCGGCGTCATCAGTTCCTCGGCCGTGCGATCGCCGAACTGCAACGACCGGTCCACCAGTCGGGCGGTGTTCTCGTCGATCGACCCCTGCCGCGCCGACGTGCGGACCAGCGAACCCAGCTCCTGCGGCGACCGAGCGGATCTCAGTTCCTCCGCCGGTTCGATTCCGAGCCGGCGCACCAGCCAGTTCGCCGAGCCGTTGAGTCCGTTGATGGCCCACTTGAAGACCAGTGAGAACCCGGCCATCGCACCGGCGGTGACGCGAGCGGTCGACATCGGTTTCGCGATGGCGATGTTCTTGGGAACCAGCTCACCGAAGATCATCGAGAACGAGGTCGCCAGGATCAGCGCCACTGCGAGCGAGATGCCGGCGGCGAGGGTCTCGGATGCGCCCAGTGCGTCGGCCACCGGCCGAATGAAACCGGCCAGCACCGGTTCGGCGAGATAACCGGTGATCAGCGTGGTGATGGTGATGCCGAGTTGGGCACCGGACAGCTGAAACGACAGTGTCTTATGGGCGTGCAGAACTTGGCGTGAGCGGAGGTCACCGTTGTCGGCCTGTGACTCGACCGCACTGCGTTCGAGGGCAGTGAGGGAGAACTCGGCCGCGACGAACAGCGCGGTGCCGGCCGTCAGGGCCACGAAACCGAGCAGGCTGGCGATGGTGATGAGAAGTTCCACGCGTCAACTCCGCCTGAGCCGAGGCCGTCGAAGCTGGGACAGGAGCATTGCGCCGCCGGAGTGCACGTGGCTGCCGAAATCGTGTTCGCCGGGTTTCTCTCCCGGCTCGATAGAGGATCCCTCCGAAGTGGAACCGTCGTCGTGTTGTTCTGCGGTTGCCGTGACGGCAACCGAGATAGTGGGTGCCTCGGGCACCTGATTCCCTTCTGTCGGTTCGCGTTGCGGTCCCTTCATGGGGAGCCGACGTCAGGCCACACGCCGAGAATCGATTGCTCGAATTGTCGACGAGTGACGAGCGCGAACAACTGTGTCTGCTGTAGGCGAGAGTCTAACCGTGTCCGGTCGTCACCACCCGGAGGGCAGGGGCCGCCCCTCGGCGAATCCGGCGGCGGACTGGACTCCCAGAACGGCTCGTTCGGCCAACTCCGGCAGCGAACGGGCTCCCGCGTACGTACAGGTACTGCGAACTCCGGCGCAGATGTGATCGATCAGATCCTCGACACCCGGCCGATCGGGATCGAGGCGCATCCGCGAACTGGAAATGCCCTCCTCGAACAAAGCTTTCCGGGCCCGGTCGAACGCGCCGTCGGTGGCGGTGCGGGCGGCAACGGCTCGCTTGGACGCCATGCCGAAGCTCTCCTTGTACCGATTGCCGGATGCGTCGACTCGCAGGTCGCCGGGCGACTCGTAGGTGCCGGCGAACCACGAGCCGATCATGACGTTCGCAGCACCGGCGGCCAGCGCGAGAGCAACGTCACGGGGATGGCGCACACCGCCGTCGGCCCACACCGAAGCCCCGAGTTCGGCTGCCGCAGCCGAACAATCGGCCACAGCCGAGAACTGGGGGCGTCCGACGCCGGTCATCATTCGCGTCGTGCACATCGCGCCCGGTCCTACGCCGACCTTGACGATGTCCGCGCCGGCCTGCACCAGATCGCGCGTCCCCTGGGCGGACACCACGTTGCCTGCCGCCAGGGGAACGCCGAGATCGAGAGAGCGCACAGCAGCGAGGGCTTCGAGCATCTTCTGCTGATGGCCGTGCGCGGTGTCCATGACGAGCACATCGGCACCGGCCTCGACCAGTGCGGTCGCCTTCTCCGCCACATTGCCGTTGATACCGACGGCGGCAGCGATGCGCAGGCGTCCCGACGCGTCGACCGCGGGCGCGTAGATACCGGTCCGAACGGCACCGGTCCTGGTCACGACACCGGCCAGGGAGCCGTCGTTCTCGACGACAACGGCGAGATGGGCATGTGCCGCTTCCATCAGCTCGAAGACTTCCTGGGGCGACGCATGGCGAGGAGCGCGCACGAAATCGGCCGACGCCACGGAACTGAGTCGAGCGAATCGGTCGACGTCGGCACAGGCGCTCTCGGTCACCACTCCGATCGGCTTGCCGTGTTCGACGATCACGACCGATCCGTGTGCGCGCTTGTGCACCAGCGCCAAGGCGTCGGACACGGACGCATTGGGACCGAGGACGACAGGTGTGTCCGCGATCAGGTCACGGCTCTTGACGAATGCGACGGTCTCGGCGACGGCCTCGGTGGGCAGGTCCTGCGGGATCACGGCGATCGCTCCGCGACGTGCGACGGTCTCTGCCATCCGCCGTCCCGACACCGCGGTCATGTTCGACACGACGATCGGGATGGTGGTGCCCGAACCGTCGACCGTGCTCAGGTCGACGTCGAACCTGGACGTGACGTCGGTTCGGTTGGGGACGAGGAAGACGTCGTCGTAGGTGAGATCGTAGGGCGGAAGGTGACCATCGAGGAACTGCACGTTGATCGAGACTACCGGTCGGGCGCATTCGGGGCCGAAGCCCCGTCCCCTGTCTCCGTTTCGATGCGGGTCGACGCCTGGGTCCGAGACAGTCGAATCGTCGTCACCACCATGACGAACACCGCTACGGCGATGACGGCGAGGGACGTCCCGTCGGTTCTGATTCGCTCGTCCAGGACCGTGATGCCGATGAACGCCGCGCCGAGTGGTTCGCCGATCGTGACCGCCGGTAGTGACGCGGACAGCGGACCGACCTGGAAGGCTCGCTGCTGCAGGTAGAACCCGAGAACTCCGGATCCCACCAGCGCGTAGGTCTGCCAGGCTGCCAGGGCCCCGAGCAGGTCGCTCTCCACCAGATCGGTGACGAACTTCGTCAGAGCCGCAGCCAGGCCGAACAGCAGCCCTCCCGCGGCTCCGAGCAACAGAGCCCGCGCGCCGGGCGCTCTCAGTACGAGCCCGCCCACCGCGGCACCACCGATCACGACCGCGGCGATGATCAGCGGAATGATCCAATCGGCCAGCGGGGCGTCGGTATTGCCTTCACTGGGATCGCCGACCACGATGAACACCGCAAGAGCGGTGGCGAGGAGAACGGCGAGTGCCCACGTCGAAACCGGGAGTGCCCGGCCCGCCAATTTCGCCGACATCGGGAGTGCGAACAGCAGGGCGGTGACGAGCAACGGTTGCACGACCAGCACCGAACCGACCCACAATGCAGCGATCTGAACCGCGTAGCCGCCGCCGTCCCCGAGTACGCCCACCCACCATCTCGGGCTTCGGATCAGAGCCGAGAGCAGCGATGTTCCCTCCGGAACCGACGCGGCGGCGCTCTGCTGTGCCACCGACGCAGAGGCGAACAGGAATGCCGACACCAGCGCGAGCAGGATCGACAACCAGGGGGCGGTCACCCGCGTCGTCCTCGGGTGCCGCCTCGCCTGCCTCCGGAACGCCCGGGTCGCTCGTGTCGGGCGGGTGCGGCACCACGCCGCGAACTACGAGGGGCGGGTGAATCCGCCGCCTCGGCCGGGAGCGGTCGGCCGATGGGGGTACGCGCCCCCGTCAACCGACGCCACGAGGTGGGATCGGTCTCGGTGTCGATCACCGTCGCCGAGACACCGGCGTCGCCGGCCATCGCACGCACGTGATCGAGCTGATCGGCGGTGGCCAACGTCACGACGGTTCCGCTGGCTCCGGCGCGCGCAGTGCGGCCCGCGCGGTGCACGTAGTCCTTGGAGTCCAACGGTGGGTCGACGTGAACCACGAGGGTGACGTCGTCGACGTGAACCCCACGTGCTGCGACATCGGTGGCGATCAGCGCGGTCGACTCGCCGTCGCCGAAAGCGGCCAGCGAGCGTGTGCGGTGAGCCTGAGTCTTGTTGCCGTGCAACGACGATACCGATACACCCAGACGGCGACAGTCGTCGGTGAGTCGGTCGACCGCGTGAGTGGTCCGGACGAACAGCAGCGTGCGACCGTCCCTGTTGGCAAGTGCGGCAGCTACTTCGGTCTTGCGGGCAGCGTCGACCCTGAACACGTAGTGCGCGATATCGGGCTCGCCGACCGACTCCGCCGTCGAATGTTCGGCCGGATCGTTCAAGAACTTCTCGACCAGGCGGTCGACGTCCTCGTCCAGGGTCGCCGAGAACAGCAGTCGCTGCCCGCCGGCCGGTGTCGCGGCGAGGAGCGAATCGACCTGGGGCAGAAATCCCATGTCCACCATGCGATCCGCCTCGTCGATCACGGTCACCTCCACGCGATTCAACGTGATCGAGCGTCGGGCGAGCAGGTCGTTGAGGCGCCCGGGGGTGGCAACCACGATGTCGATTCCGCGCTGGATCTCTCGGACATTGCGCTCGAGCGGGACGCCGCCGACCACACCGACGCTGCGTAGGCCGAACGTCGCACCGTGGATGTCGAGGACTTCCTGGATCTGGAGCGCGAGTTCGCGAGTGGGAGCAAGCACGAGCCCACGCGGAGCACCGGGCTCACTGCGACGGCCGGCAAGCCGCACGAGCAACGGAAGCCCGAACGCGAGAGTCTTTCCCGATCCGGTCGGAGCACGGCCGAGTACATCGCGGCCCTCGAGCGCATCGGGCAGGGCCGCGGACTGGATCGGAAACGGCTCCGAGACACCCGCTTTCCTGAGCGAGTGGACGAGAACCACGGGCAGTCCCAGTTCTGCGAACGATCGAACGGATTGACCCGGCATGGCTGTGACCCTACCGCTGCGTCGACCACGCGTCGGAATCTTCTTGTCGGTGCCCCGCGCAATACTTCGAGTAGAACGCACGTTCGATCGGCGTTCGGCACCGTGATCGCCGAGGGGGCGATCGCACGCAGAGTGTGGGGGAGCTATGTGCAAGATGTGTCAGGGCTACAGCGTCGACGAGTACATCGAAGGTGTGAAACGCACCATCGACAGGTGTGGGTGGGCCTTGCAGTACGTGGAATCGGAAATCGATCTCGACGGTATCCATCCGGCGTTCTGCTACACGGTCGGTCTGACGAATTTCGGCAGCCCGGAGATCGTCATGACCGGACGCGGGCCACATGAGTCCTCGCGAATTCTCAATTCGCTGGGCGCCTCGGTGGCCTCGGGAATGCTCGAGCTCGAATCCGGAATCGGTTGCACTGCAGCAGGATTCGAGCTGTTCACCATCGACGTACCGGACTGTGCGGAAATTCTGTACGCAGCCTCCGACGTCTACGGCCAAGGGTGCTTCAGTGCGGTGCAGGCGGTGTGGAAGGACCTCGAAGGTGCACTGCCGTGGGAAGGAATCCCGTCGACGGTGGTCCAACCGATTCTCGGGCCGGTACCCGGCTGACCGGTTCCCGTGCTGTACCGGTGGCGCTGCGTGGTGAACGCAGCGCCACCGGCGGAAGCTTCTCGGTCAGGCTTCGATCTCGGAACGATCGCCGCTCCACAGAGTGTGGAACTTTCCTTCCGAGTCGGTTCGCTCGTAGGTGTGCGCCCCGAAGAAGTCCCGCTGACCCTGTGTCAGAGCGGCAGGTAGACGCTCTGCCCGCAACGCGTCGTAGTAGGAGAGCGAGGACGCGAACGCGGGGACCGGAATGCCCAGTGAAGCCGCGGTGATGACCACTCGACGCCAGCTGTCGATAGCGTTCTCGATGGCATCACGGAAATACGGGGCCAGGATCAAACTGGGCAGTTCGGCGTTGTCGTCGTACGCGTCCTTGATGCGATCGAGGAACCGAGCGCGAATGATGCAGCCACCACGCCAGATCGTGGCGAGGTCACCGGGATGCAGATTCCAGTCGTATTCGGTGCTGCCCGCGGCGATCTGATCGAAGCCCTGCGCGTAGGCGACGATCTTGGACGCGTAGAGAGCCCGACTGATGTCGTGCGTGAACTGCTCTGCGTCGGTCGGCTTGTCGGCGAGTGTTCCGGAGGCGAGTCCGACGGCTGCCTTGCGCTGAGCGCGTGACCCCGACAGAGCCCGAGCGAACACGGCCTCGGCGATACCGGTGACGGGAACGCCGAGGTCCAAAGCCGCCTTGACGGTCCAGCGACCGGTGCCCTTCTGCTCCGCAGCGTCGACGATCACGTCGACGAGAGGCTGACCGGTCTTGGCGTCGACCTGGCGGAGAACCTCGGCGGTGATCTCGACGAGGTAGCTCTCGAGGTCTCCGTTGTTCCACTCGGTGAACACGTCCGCTACCTGAGCGGGCGTGTATCCGAGCGCGTCACGGAACAGGTTGTAGGCCTCACCGATGAGTTGCATATCGGCGTATTCGATGCCGTTGTGGACCATCTTGACGAAGTGGCCGGAGCCGTCGGGCCCGATGTGGGTGCAGCACGGCGTGCCGTCGACCTGCGCCGCGATCGATTCCAACAGCGGTCCGAGGGCCTTGTAGGACTCCGCGGGTCCGCCCGGCATGATCGACGGTCCGTTGAGCGCGCCTTCTTCGCCGCCGGAGATACCGGCACCGACGAAGAGCAGTCCACGCTCTTTCATGGCGGCCTCGCGCCGGATGGTGTCGGTGTAGAGGGCATTGCCACCGTCGATGATGATGTCGCCCTCCTCCATCGCGCCTGCAAGTTCCTCGATCACGGCGTCGGTCGGGTCGCCTGCCTTGACCATGATGAGCACTCGGCGCGGCTTCGCGAGGGCGGCGACGAACTCCTCGATGGTCTCGGTGCGGATGAAGTTGCCCTCGGTGCCGTGCTCGGCGATCAGGGCATCGGTCTTGGCCACGCTGCGGTTGTGCAATGCGACGGTGTGACCGTGATGGGCGAAGTTGCGGGCGATGTTGGAGCCCATGACGGCGAGTCCGGTGACTCCGATCTGAGCCAGTTCTGTCGGTTCTGCTGCTGAGGTCATACAGACAGCTTTCCTTGCCGCGAGATTTCGCGCGAGCCAACCCCCCGGCCGGTGTCGAAGCCGGCCACCGCCAACGACGAAGGGTGCCGCATTCGCGAAGAATGCGGCACCCGTTCGTGCATTTCGGGTCGGATCACGACCTCACGGTGACGAACCGATCAGTGGCTGCGAGCCGGACCGTCGAAACCGTCGTACGAACGCCGTTCCGTGCGGCTGCGGAAGCCGCCGGACCGGTGCTCGTCCTGGCGGGGACCGGATGCCGGACGGCGATTGTCGGAGCCACGGCCTTCGTATCCACGACCCTCGGAGCCGCGGTACGAGCCCGAATCGGAGCGACGCGGACGGTCGCCCTGGTAGCCCTCGCTGCTGCGGGGGTTGGAGCCCTGGTATCCGCCGCCGCTGCGCGGGTTGGAGCCCTGGTAGCCGGTGCGGGGACGGTCGCCCTGGTAGCCCTCGCTGCTGCGGGGGTTGGAGCCCTGGTATCCGCCACCGCTGCGCGGGTTGGAGCCCTGGTATCCGCCACCGCTGCGGGGGTTGGAGCCCTGGTATCCGCCGCCGCTGCGGGGGTTGGAGCCCTGGTAGCCGGGACGGCTGTTCCGGTCGCGGGGAGCGGACTCGGCGCGCAGGGGCTCACCGGTCGGCTTCTTCGCTCCGGTGATGCTGTTCAGCTCGGCCGAACCGGGCGAGACGTTGACGGCGGTGGCCTTGACGCCGGCCATCCCGGTCAGACGCAGAACCTGACGACGCTGGTTGGGCAGCACGATCGCGACAACGGTGCCCTTCTCTCCCGCGCGTGCCGTACGTCCCGCGCGGTGCAGGTAGTCCTTGTGGTCTGCGGGCGGATCGACGTGGACGACCAGGTCGATACCGTCGACGTGGATTCCACGAGCAGCAACGTCGGTGGCGACGAGGACGGGTGTACGGCCGTTCTTGAAGCGCTCGAGAACGCGGGTGCGCTGATTCTGAGCCTTGCCACCGTGCAGTGACTCCGCGGCGATACCGAGCGCACGCAGGCGGTCGGTGATTCCGTCGCAGCCCAGCTTGGTACGCGCGAACATGATGGTGCGACCGCCTTCGCGGGCACCGATCTCGGACAGAACGAGATCCTTCTGACCCCGGTCGACCATGAGCACGTAGTGATCCATGGTGCGGACGCTGGCTTTGCCGTCCTGGGTGGAGTGCTCGACGTGATCGGGCAGGAACTGGCGTACCAGCGACTGAACCTCACGGTCGAGGGTGGCCGAGAACAGCATGCGCTGTCCGTCTGCCGGAGTGTCGGCGAGGACGGCACGAACCTCGGGCAGGAAGCCCATGTCGGCCATCTGATCGGCCTCGTCGAGCGCGGTGATCTCGATGGAGTCCAGGATGCAGGTGCCCTGACGCAGATGGTCGGCGAGGCGACCCGGGGTGGCGACGAGGACGTCGACTCCGCGCCGGAGCTGCTCGACCTGCTTGTTGAACGGGGTGCCGCCGACGGCGGGCATGACGCGCAGGCCCTGCGCATTGGCGTAGGGAGCGAGGGATTCGACAACCTGGAAAGCGAGCTCGCGGGTGGGGACCAGCACGAGCGAACGGGGGCGCTTGGCCGCCGGGCGGTCGGTGTGCAACGACAGGCGCTGCAGGATCGGCAGGCCGAAGGCGAGGGTCTTGCCCGAGCCGGTCTGCGCACGGCCGAGGACGTTCTTACCGGCGATGGCGTCGGGGAGTGCCTTCTCCTGGATGGGGGAGGGCACGGTGATCGAGTTGCGCGCCAATGCGGCGACGACTGCCTCGGGCAGTCCGAGATCGGCGAACGTGAATGCCGGTGCCGCTGCGGGCGTCGGGACTGCCGTGGTGTCGGAAGCGGTGGAAACGGGTGTGTTGGAAACAGCGTGGGTCACGCAGTAAAGCCTCTCCGGATTGCGGGCACGCCAATAAGCCCGAAGCTGAGAGCACCCGAAGAACCGGGAAACACGAAAAACAGCCAGAACACATTGATACGAGCCAGGGCACTGTCACCTGGCCATCAGAATGCAGACGAGAACTGCATAAAGTGGGGCTGTTTGTGCCATTTCGATTGCTAGGCCGCGATGGCGACCGGTCTCTACTGTACGGGACGTACCGCCGATTGTTCGACTCGAGTCGATGTGACCTGTGCGACCCCGATCGCCCGCGGGACTCACCCGACGAGCTTGCTCAATTCCTCCAGCCACGGCATGGCGACGTAGATCGTGGGAAGAACGAGGATCACCACGGCCGCAGCGTAGGCAGCCGCAGCGATGCGCACATCGGCACCCGGGCCGCTCAAGCGCTGGACACGGATGAGGGTGTGCGGCCCTCCGGCCGCCATCGCACCACGCGGTGCAGTCGACCCGGCGCAGGTGACCAGGGCTCTGGCCAACGGCGTCGGTCCGGTGACCTTGACCGCCGAGTCGTCGGCGAGCAGCTCGACCAGCAGCTGCACGCTGCCGAGCGCCGACTTGCTGCGGACGATCCGAGGGAACGCTTCGTTCACGGCGGTGAATGCTTCGAGGACCAGGTCGTGGCGGGCGCGCAGGTGTGAGCGCTCGTGACTGAGGATGGCGGTGACCTCCGCCTCGGAAAGACTGGCCAACGTTCCACGGCTGAGCACCACCCGCTGACGCAGACCCGGTAGGCAGTACGCGATCGGTTCCACCGCGTCGAGCACGCGGATGTCTGCATCGCGGAGACCACGGAAAGGGTTCTCGCCCCGATCGCTTCGATCCAGCAGATCGACGAGCACGCGATGCCTGGAACGTCGACGACGGGTTCTGACCGCTACCTGAACGACGGAGAACATGAGCTTGGCACCGATGCCGAGCGTGATGGCGAGGACGACGACGTAGAGGATCCACAGGGGCAGGCCGAGAGCGTCGATCTCGTCGGTCGGTGCCGTCGTGGGCCGACCGTCCGGACCGGGGACCAGCAGCAGTCCGCCGATCGCGAGGCCCGAGCTGAAGGCCGAGAGCACAGCAGCGAGGGCAATTGCCTGCCAGAGCACCAGAGCCGCGCGTGGTGACCGGTACGGCCAGCTCGCGCGGGCGAGCACTGCCGGAACCGGCCCAGCCAGGATCAGCGCGAGTACTGCGAATACCAGCGCAGTCGTCGAGTTCATGTCCTCACTTACTGCCGCGAGCGTCAGTCCGTCGGACGGCCATCTCCAGCCGAAGGGGACTTCGATGTCGATTGTGCCACTTCCAGAGCGGCGAGCGCCTCACGGAGGGCGGCGGCTTCGTCGGCCCCGACCTGTCCGACGAAGTGGACGAGTGCCGCTGCGCGTCCACCCGATGCCGGTGCCTGCGACAGCGCGTCGACCATCAGGCTCGCGACCAGCTCGTCGCGGCCGTGCAACGGGGCATAGCGATGCGCTCTGTCGTCGCGTTGCTGCACGACCAACTTCTTCTTCGCCAGCCGCTGCAGCACCGTCATCACTGTCGTGTACGCGAGTTCGCGATGCGTCGCCAGCGCCTCGTGCACCTGTCGAACGGTCTGGGGATCCGACGACTCCCACAGATGGTCCATCACTGCACGCTCTAGTTCACCAAGACCAGCCATTCGTCCGAGTCTACGGCTACTCCGACGCGGATGCGTACTACTCGTGGTAGTACCGACCTGTCGGCAGGTGTGGGATCGGTCATAGGCGGTGTCGCGACGAATCGGCGGGTCTCGACCGCGGGAATCCCGCGGCGAATATTCTGTGCTGTGATCGTGCCGCCCCTAGGCCCGACTTTCGAGAAGTGAGCGGAGACGAAGGCGTGGACTGGTTCGATTCCCTGTCGTTGATCGACGGCCCGGTACCGGTGATCGTGTCCGTTCTCGGTGCCCTCGGTGGTCTGTGGCTGCTCTTGTCGAGATCGCGGCGATACGCTACGCGTGCGCTGCCGATCGCCGCGACGGCATCGATCGTTGCCACGACGATCGGCTACGTGGTGGTCGAGAAGGTGTGGCGACCGTTCCCGGACCCGATAGAGACCGCGATCTACGTGTGGATCGGCGTCGGTCTCGCTGCGTTGTTCACGATGGTTCCCAGGTCTTTGGCCGCTCGAGGGGTGCTGGGCACCTCGGCGTCCGTGCTGGCGACGGTGTTCGTGGTGGCGGCGTCGGCCCTGCACGTCAACCTGGAGTTCGACGCATACCCCACCGTGGGCAACGCTCTCGGGGCCGAGTCCGCGGCGCGCATTCAGTTCTCGGATGTGCCCGCTGCGGTGGCACAGACCGTCACCGGCACGCCGCTCGACTCGGTCTGGACCGCGCCCGCCGACCTGGCGTCCGCCGGGAGAATCACCTCCGCCTCCATTCCAGCCACTGCGTCGAACTTCTCCGCACGAGATGCGCAGATCTACCTGCCGCCCGCCTACTTCGCCGATCCTCGTCCGCTCCTTCCGGTCCTCGTGCTGCTCGCCGGTCAGCCGGGAGCACCCGAGGATTGGCTCAACGGTGGGAAGCTCGCCGAGACCATGGACAACTTCGCTCGCGATCACGCGGGCCTCGCGCCGGTCGTCGTCGTCGCGGACGGAACCGGGTCGTCGATGGCCAACCCGCTCTGTGTCGACTCACCCCTGGGCAACGTGGACACGTATCTCTCCCGCGACGTTCCCGACTGGATCGACACTGCGTTGCAGGTCGATCCGAATCGCGCGCACTGGGCGATCGGTGGATTGTCCTACGGCGGTACGTGTTCGATACAGATGGCGACCAATCATCCCGATGTCTATCCCACGTTTCTCGACCTGTCCGGTCAGCGCGAGCCGACTCTCGGCGATCGAGACCGAACGGTGCAGCAGGCCTTCGGAGGAAACTCCGCGGCGTTCACTGCCGTCAATCCGCTCGACCTGCTGAAATCACGTCGGTACCCCGACTCGGCCGGTATTTTCGTCGTGGGGTCGGACGACAACGACTACAAACCGGGCCAACAGGAAATGTACGACGCGGCGAAGGCCGCCGGAATGGATGTGCAGTACGTGGAGGTACCGGGCGGACACAGCTTCGCTGTGTGGTCGGAGGGCCTCCGACGTGAGCTCCCATGGTTGGCGACGAGGACAGGGTTGATTTCGTGAACGTGACCGATCCGGAACGACCGTCCGCGGCCGACGCCGAGGCACCGACTTCGGGTGTGGCAGGCGCGCACGATCCCGGCGAACCGTCCTGGATGCGCACGCGCACCGAGTCTCTGAGGTCGGGTGCGTCTGCGGTGATGCGCCAGCTTCGCCGGCTGTGGTCGCTCATCGTGTTCGGTGCCGTGGGAGCACCGGTCAGTTTCGCGTTGCTCGCCGTCGTCTGGGTGATGGGCGTCGTCGCCGCTGTCGTGGACGACCGGGGCGAGATGGACAGGTACTTCGCCGTGGGCATCATGCCCTTCGAGCACTGGCACCTGTGGACCCCGCTCACCTCGGGTCTGGCGGCACCCAACATCGCGGGGTGCGTGGTGGCGACGATCGGGGTGTTGGTCGCCGCCGCTCCGATCGAGCGCCGGATCGGATCCCGTCGCTTCGCCGTCGCGGCCTTGGTGACGCAGGTGGCCGGTTCGCTGTTCGGCCTCGGTCTTGCGGTCCTGGCCAAGACCTTCGACGCGGATTGGGGGTTCCGGTTGCACGTCGGAACCGCTGTGGGTCCGACGACCTGGATCTTCGGCGTCGTCCTGGTCGCGACCTCGCGGATGGATACGTTGTGGCGCAGGCGTATTCGTGTCGGTGTGCTGGCCCTGTTGGTGACGTTGGCTCTGTTCGGTGGGCACCTGCAGGACGTCGTTCGGCTCGCCGCGGCGGTGATCGGGCTGATCGTGGGCCCGTCGATCGTCGGTCGGTCGGCACGTGGCCCGCGATTGGCCGGTACCCAACGCGAAGGTCGGGTGCTGGTTGCGTTGATCGTCGCCGCGAGTGCCCTCGGCCCGGTGCTGGCGGCACTGAGCCCCAACGCTGTCGGGCCGTTCGCGGTACTTCGAGATGTGGTGCGGGGGGTTCCGTACACGGCGGCCGAGGTGCGCGAGATCTGCGCCGACGCGACCACCGACCCGGTCGAATGCCGTCGTGGTCTGCTCGATCTCAGACTCGGGGGAGTCGGCCCGACCATCCTGAGCATCATGCCGTCGCTGTTCCTGCTGGTGGTCAGTGACGGCCTGCGCCGAGGCAGGCGATTCGCGTGGGCGATGGCGGTGGTCTCGCAGGGAATTCTGCTCGCGCTGTCGGTGGCCAACTTCGCGATCCGGTTCCTCGAGTCCGGCGACGACCAGTCCCTGTTCTACGGTTTGGAATCGCCGACGGCGTACCGCACTGCGGTGCCGTTCCTGCTGCCGCTGATCGTGTTGTTGGTCCTGTTCGTCACCCGCAAGTTCTTCGATGTGTCGGCACCCTCGGGAACCTATCGTCGATGGGCGGCCTCGGTGGTCGGGGTGGCGGTCGGACTCGCTCTGATCTACTCGATCGGTGGCTATCTGGCCCGAGGCGGATTCGCCGATTCGCCATCGTTCGGCGGCTTGCTGGCGGACTTCCCGCAACGGTTGATTCCCCCGGTCTACCTGCAGTGGCTCGAGCCCTCCCTGCTACCGCAGAACACGCCGACCACTCTGCTCTTCGAGTGGACCGGCGTGGTGTTCTGGGTGGTGGTCTGTGTGCTCGCCGCGAGCACCTTCCTGACCCCGGTGTACGGCAGCGAGACCGACGCCACCGAACGAGCACGCGAATTGCTCATGTCGAGCAGCGGGTCTGCCCTGTCGTGGATGACGACCTGGCGCGGCAACAAGTACTGGTTCGGTCCCGACGGCCGCAGCTATGTCGCCTACCGAGTCATCTCCGGCGTTGCACTGACCACCGGGGATCCCGTCGGTCCGCGGGAATCCCTGCGGGACAACGTCGTCGACTTCGCCGAGTTCGCATCCGAGAACGGATGGATACCGTGCTTCTACTCCGTCACACCCGACGTCCGCCGCATCACCGACTCCCTCGGTTGGGGAGGAATCCAGGTCGGTGAGGAAACGGTTCTCGACCTCGACGGAATCGCATTCACCGGTAAGCGATTCCAGGACGTGCGGACTGCGCTGAACAGAGCGAAGAAGGCCGGCGTCGTCGCCGAGTGGATTCGCTTTCCTTCTGCCCCGCTGGCGATCACGGACCAGATCACTGCGATCTCGGAGGAATGGGTCGCGGACAAGGGCATGCCCGAGATGGGTTTCACTCTCGGCGGTCTCGAGGAGGTCGACGACGAGAACGTGCGGTGCCTGATCGCCGTCGACGAGCACCGGACCGTGCACGGTGTGACCTCGTGGATGCCGGTGTACGAGGACGGCGTCATCGTCGGATGGACGCTCGATTTCATGAGACGGAGATCCGAGGGCTTCCGGCCCACGATGGAATTCCTCATCGCTTCGGCCGCTCTACTGCTCGAACAGGAGGGGGCTCGATTCCTCAGTCTGTCGGGAGCACCCCTGGCCAAGGTCGACGAGAAGCAACCCGAACATGTCTCGAGTGCCGAGCAGTCGACGCTGTCGGGCTTGCTCGAACGGTTGCTCGACGTCCTCGGACGCACCCTCGAACCTGTATACGGATTCCGTTCGCTACTGGCGTTCAAGTCGAAGTTCCAGCCTCGCTACGAACCGATGCACATGACGTTCGCCGATCCGGCCGCACTTCCCAGCATCGGTAATGCAATCGGTCGGGCGTATCTGCCGGACGTGTCGATCGGTCAGGGCTTCAAGCTGGTGCGCACGATGATCGAGCGGTGAGCAGCGTCGTCAGATAGCGGTGAACGGGCCTGTGGCAGAACGATTCCGAGATCTCACAGGCCCGCCGACCGATCCGTACACGTGCCGGGTTCCGATCGGAACGATGAGGGGACGATCGGACATCGGATCGTCGATGACTGCGGCCTCCAGGCCGAACACGTCGAGCAGAAGCTGCTCGGAGATGACATCCTGCGGCCGACCCGCGGTGATGATCTCTCCCTGCTTCATCACGATCAACCGGTCGCTGTAGCGAATCGCCAGGTTCAGATCGTGCAGGACCATGACGATGGTGCGGCCCAGTTCGTCGTGCAGGCGGTCGACGAGATCGAGGACCTCGATGGAGTGCGCCAGATCGAGGTAGGTGGTCGGCTCGTCCAACAACAGAATATCGGTGCCCTGTGCCAGTGCCATCGAGATCCAGGCGCGTTGCCGCTGGCCCCCGGACAGCTCGTCGACGGGTCGGTCGGCGAGGTCGCCGACTCCGGTCAGTTCGAGTGCGTTCGCCACCTCGGCCTCGTCGTCCGAGCTCCACTGCCTGATCCACGACTGGTGCGGGTGACGACCGCGCGAGACCAGATCTGCGACGGTGAGGCCTTCGGGGGCGGTCGGCGCCTGAGGCAGCATTCCGAGGGTGCGGGCGACCTCCTTGGTCTTCATCGACGAGATCGCTCGTCCGTCGAGCATCACACTGCCGGCCTTGGGTTTGAGCAGGCGGCCGAGTGAGCGCAGCAGCGTGGACTTTCCGCAGCCGTTGGGTCCGATGACCGTGGTGATGACACCGGTGTGTATTTCGAGGTCCAGGTGTTCGACGATGGTGCGGTCGCCGTAACCGAGGCTCAGATCGTTCGCGATCAGACGCGAGGTGTGGCTGGTTGTCATACGGAGGCCTTTCGATTACTGCGAACGAGTAGGTAGAGCAGGAACGGTCCGCCGAGAGCCGAGGTGACGATGCCGACCGGGAGCTCGACGGGCAGAATCGTGCGAGCGATCAGATCGCTTCCCACGACGAGCAATCCGCCGAGCAGTGCCGACGCGATGATCGGGGGGCCGGGCGTTCGCAGCACCCTCAGCGCTATCTGGGGAGCGGCGAGCGCCACGAACCCGATGGGTCCCGCGGCGGCGGTGGCGATCGCGGCGAGTGCGACGGCAGCGAGCAGCATCATCGCCTGACTGTGTTGCAGTCGAATTCCGAGAGATCGTGCGTTGTCGTCTCCGAGTCGCAGGGCACCGAGCGTGAACGTCGCGACGACGGTGCCGCCACCGACCAGGACGACGGCAATGGCAACCGGCCAGACCGCGGCCCAGTCCGCTCCGTTGAGCGACCCGTTGAGCCAGACCTGAGCGCGGGAGACGTCGTTGATGTCGGCGCTGATCAGCAGCCAGCCGATCACGGCGGTGAGCATGGCGTTGACGGCGATGCCGACCAGAATGAGGCGGAACCCGTCGACGCCCTTTCGCCAGGCGAGGGCGTAGATGGCGATCGCGGTGAGCAGCCCGCCGATCAGTGCAGCGAGAGGAAGACCGAGGGTGGCCAGCAGCCCGCTGAAGCTGCCTCCGCCGAGCACGATCAGCGCGACGGCCGCGGCACTGGAACCGGCGGTGATTCCCAGGATGTCGGGGCTGGCAAGGGCATTGCGAGAGATCGATTGTGTGATCGCGCCGGAGATACCGAGGGCGGCCCCGACCAACAGCCCGGTCAGTGAACGGGGCAGTCGCAGGTCCATCACGATGAACCGTTCGATTCTCGAACCGCCGCCGAGCAGCACGTCGAGGACCGCCGTGATCGACAGCGGGAAGTCGCCTCGTCCGATGTTCACACACATGACCAGCAAGAGCGCCGCAGCCAGGAGGACGGTTGTCAGGACCATCACCGGCCGTCGGACCATGGAGATCGGACCGAGGCGGAACGCGGGCCGGGTGCGAACGACGCCGGGGCCGGGTGCCGGTGTGGGGGACTGCAGGTCGGTGGTCACAGGCTGACCAACTTCCGGCGTCGAACGAGAGCGATGAAGAAGGGTGCCCCGATCAGTGCCAGAACGATGCCCACCTGAAGCTCGCCCGGGCGCACCACGACCCGACCGATGACGTCGGCGATCATGAGCATCACTCCGCCCATCAGGCCCGCGTAGGGCACGAGCCAGCGGTAGTCGGGTCCGGTCACCGCGCGGGCGATGTGTGGAACGACGAGGCCGACGAATGCGATGGGCCCGCACGCTGCCGTCGCGGCACCGGTGAGCAGGGTGATGGCGAGGATCCCGACGGTGCGGGTGATCGCGACGTTGGTCCCGAGCGATCGCGCGACGTCCTCGCCGAGGCTCATGACGTTCAGGCCGGGTGTGCTCGCCAATGCGATGAGCACGCCGATGACCAGGAAGGGCAAGACCTGCCACAGTACGTCGAGGCCGCGTCCTGCAACGGATCCGACCACCCAGAAGCGGTATCCGTCCAAGCTGGTCTGATCGAGCAGTACGACGGCGTTCGTCATGGCCGAGAGAAAGAATGCGACGCCTGCCCCGGCCAAGGCGAGATTGACCGGACTCGATCTGCCCGACCCGATCGAGGAGAGACCGAACACGACGATGCTCGCCACCGCCGAACCGGCGAACGCGAACCACAGGTACTGACTCGGTGAGGTGAACCGGAACAGGTAGATGGCCATGACGACGAAGAACGCCGCCCCGGAATTGAGGCCGAGCAGGCTGGCGTCGGCCAACGGATTGCGGGTGTGCCCCTGGATGAGAGCGCCTGCGATGCCGAGCGCAATTCCCACGACCAACGCGAGCACCGTGCGGGGAACTCGCAGCGTGCGCACGATGATGTCGGTGTCGGTGCCCGTCGAATTCAGCAGGGCGTGGGCGATTTCGGCGAAGGTCAGTGGTCGCGCGCCGATGGCGATGCTGGCGAGTATTCCGGCGACGAGAGCTGCGACCAGGACGGCCAAGCCGAGCAATCTTCGGCGCCGAATCGCGGCGACCGAACCGTCCTTGGGAATCGGCTCGAATCCCTCCGCTGCCGCGGTCTTCTCTCGAACGATCTCGGACGACGAAGCGTCGATCCCGAACTGGCGCCGGAGGGCACGGCGAACACCGATGGGACCGTGCGTGGCGCTGTCACGCAGTGTCAGACCCATCCAGCGGCGGCCGGTGCTCTGGCCTTCGTTGCCGTCGCGGTAGCCGCGATTCCAGACGAACAGGGCTACGGCGACGCCCACCGCGATGGTGCCGAACACGATTCGGTCCGCCTGGCCGCCGCCGTTGTCGTCGCGAAGAGCATCGACGATCGACCAGCCGACGAACAGAGGGACCAGCACGATCAGTGCGTCGATCGCGGCTGCAGCGATGCGGGAGCTACGCGGCGGCGGCCCGGTGGGCACGTCTTCGGTCCCGTACGGCTCGTCGGAAGACCGGCGTGCGCCGTGGGGGCCGAGTAGCGGAGCTGTTGTCACAGTGCTCGTGACTCCTCGCTGTTTTCGAAGGGACTCGGTTTAGGTTACGGAACCCTTCCTCGACATGTGAGGTGAGGTAAGGGTAGCGGTGCCTGACCCGCTTTACGATCTGGTTAGGCTAACCTACATTCAATGGGTAGGGGTGCGACGCGTGCACCCGCCGAGAACCTAAGGAGCGATCAGGTGTCAGTTGCAACAGCGTCATACATGGGCTGGGCCGATGTGCATCGATTCTCGAACCGATCCGGCGGGGCGGCGCTGTTGACCGACTCGTGCGCGACCCTGCGTGCACTCAACCCCGACTACCCGCGGATGTACGCGGTGGCAACCATGGCGAACGAGGGCAAACGCCGTTGGTGGCAGTTGGCGGTGGGACTCGACGACGGCCGCGTCGAGCAGATGTACCGACGATCGCTCGAGGATCTCGACGTTCCCGAGGCCGCGGCGGTGCAGGTTGCCACGGCCCTGATCCATGCCGTCGTCGGACGCGTGGCCGCGCTGCTGGTCCTGGAGGCACGAGCCTGGGATCCGGGCATCGACAACCTGTGGATCCACATGGACAGCGACGGCGGGATCGATTGGGCGGGAGTGGCATCGCCGATCCTGCGAGTGCTTCCCGAGGACCTTGCCGCGGGTGAGCCCGGCACGGTCACACTGCCGTGTGAACGAGCACTGTTGGTCTGGACTGCGCATCGCTGCACGACCTCGCTCGGCGCGGTGTTCCGTGCGATCGCCGAACGCGCACCGTTGGATGCGCGTGTCTTCTGGGCTCTGGTCGGTGATGCCATCCTCGGGGCCTCGACATACGTGCCGATTCTGGCGGGAGCGAGCGCGTCGGCAGGTGCCCGCCGGGGACAGATGCTGCTCGACGCCATGGTCGCGGCCGGGGCTCCCGTCCGCGCGCGAGTCGGGGTTCCGGGGCGAGCGAGACTCCGGGCATCGTGACGGTCTTGCGCCGAAACTAAGGTATGCCTATGCTGACTTCGTACCAACGGACCGCGCCGGAGTCCTGAGGGCTGCAGTGACTCCCGGTCCTTGCCACGGTGGGCCTCTCGTTCTCGACGAACGAGAGGCCCACCGATTTTCGTGGGTCGATCGTCGTGTATCTCTGAACGAGAGTCGACAGCCGAGTCGGCCGGACCATCTCGACGCAACCGGAAGGCACAGCTATGACGGACTCGAACGGCACCACGGGGGAGAGCACCTTCGACACCATGACGCCGGAACAGCTCACCGAATTGTGTGCACGAGGGTTCGACGGGGTTCTCGGTCTGCGGTACCTCGAGGTGACCGGCGACGAGGTGCGCGCGGAATGGACCGTCACCCCGCAGCTCCATCAACCGGCCGGAATCATGCACGGGGGTGTGCTGTGTTCGGTGGTCGAGTCGGTGGCGAGTATCGGTGGATCGGCGTGGTTCGGCTCGCGCGGCCACGTCGTCGGAACCAACAACAACACCGACTTCCTGCGCGCGACTCGGTCGGGAACCCTGAGCGCGCACGGACATCCGATTCATCGGGGACGGACGCAGCAGCTCTGGCAGGTCGACATGACGGACGAGAACGGACGCCTGGTTGCTCAGGGCAAGGTCCGGCTGGCGAATATCGAAAACACGGCGCATCTGGGACAGTGATGCCCATGACGGGACACAGCGACAGCGCCGACTCTTCCCTACGGTCGACGGAGACCGCACTGACTTCCGACGCGTTCGATCGCCTCGAATCACTGTTCGGTCCCATCGACGACGAACTCGCACAGCATTATCCGGGTGACCGAGTCGGCGGCCAGCCCTCTCACACCGTCTACGTATCGGCCTCGGATGCGTCGGCCTCCGTGCCCGCCGAATGGGGTGCCGCCGCCCTGGCAATCCTGGACGCTCAGCCCGAGGCGTTCGCCGAACTCGACACCGAGGACGCACTACCCCTGGTGCGAGACCGGCTCGGCAGTGCGCCGATCCAGGACCTCAGATTCGACTTCGAGGACGGCTACGGGTGGCGATCGGATGCCGTCGAGGACAGCCATGCGAGGGCGGTCGGCGCGGCACTGTCCGCCTTGGCAGAGGATGCGGCCGGTCCGACGTGGCTGGGGATTCGTGCCAAAGGGCTTGCCGCACATGAGCGTCGACGCGGAATCCGCACCCTGGAGCTGGTCCTGGACGGGGCCGGGGGAGTGCCCGACGGCTTCGTGTTCACCGTGCCCAAGCTCCGTGCCGCGGCGCAGGTAGCTGCTGTCGTCGCCCTGTGCGAAGAACTCGAGCGTGCGCACGGGCTTCCCGATCGAGCCCTGCGATTCGAGCTGCAGATCGAGAGCCCGCAGGCGGTCATCGGGGCGGACGGAACGGTGACACTCGCGCGTGCGATCACCAGGGCGGACGGTCGTTGCACGTCCCTGCACTACGGGACCTACGACTACAGTGCCGCCTGCGGAATCACCTCTGCGCAGCAATCATTGGCCCATCCGGTGGCGGACCACGCGAAGAACGTGATGTTGGTGGCAGCGGCACAGACCGGGGTGTGGGTGTGCGACGGTTCGACCCAGGTGGTGCCGACCGGTGATCCCACACAGGTGGCGGCATCCGCGCGTCGACACTTCGAGCTGGTGACCAGATCGCTCGAACGGGGCTTCTATCAGGGCTGGGACATGCATCCCGGGCATCTGGTGACGCGATGGCTTGCCACCTTCGGCTTCTTCCGTCAGGCCATGCCGGTCGCTGCTGCTCGGCTGGGCAGCTATCTCGATCGCCAGGGTGGTGAGGTGATGGACGAACCGGCGACGGCGCAGGCGTTGGCAGGCGTTGTGGTCCGAGGCCTGGATTCGGGCGCGTTCGGCATCACCGAGCTGCAGAACGTCGCTGCCGGCATCGACCGAGACGTGCTGCGGGGACTGCTCGATCGATCGGTGACCGTGCCGCTCGGATGAGAGACGTCGGCGCGCTCCGCTGCCGACGGGTCGCAAGCGTGTCAGAATTGCCGAGCACCATCACCGATCGGGACGGAGAACTCCAATGCGGTTGTCTCCGCACGAGCAGGACCGACTGCTCGTCAGCTACGCGGCCGAACTCGCTCGGCGTCGCCAGGCACGCGGCCTCAAACTCAATCACCCCGAGGCGATCGCGGTCATCACCGATCACCTCCTCGAGGGTGCCCGCGACGGACGATCTGTCGCCGACCTGATGTCCTCGGGACGCGAGATTCTCGGTGCCGACGACGTGCTCGACGGTGTGCCCGAGTTGCTCCCCGAGGTGATGGTGGAAGCGACTTTCCCCGATGGTACGAAGCTGATCACCGTGCACGAGCCGATCTCCCCCAAGCGGGGTGACGGTCACCTGATTCCGGGCGAGATCATCACCGTCGCAGGCGACATCGAGATCAACGAAGGTGCCGAGGTGATATCCATGGCCGTCGTCAACGCGGGAGATCGCCCGGTGCAGGTGGGTAGTCACGTACATTTCCCGCAGTCCAACGCTGCGCTGCAGTTCGACCGCGAGAGGGCGCACGGTTGCCGCCTCGACATACCCGCGGGCACGGCAGTGCGTTTCGAGCCAGGAATCGAACAGACGATTCGGCTCGTGCCACTCGGTGGCACGCGCGAGGTCCACGGATTGAGCATGACACCTCCCGGAAAGTTGGACAGCTGATGGCGCGCATGAGCCGCAGTCGATACGCCCAGTTGTTCGGCCCGACTACGGGCGATCGAATCCGCTTGGCAG
This sequence comes from Rhodococcus sp. 06-470-2, assembly GCF_002258235.1. Taxonomy (NCBI): domain Bacteria; kingdom Bacillati; phylum Actinomycetota; class Actinomycetes; order Mycobacteriales; family Nocardiaceae; genus Rhodococcus; species Rhodococcus sp. 06-470-2. Next base: position 105,853 of record NZ_NOYB01000040.1, read on the forward strand.
ACACCGATCTTCTGATCGAGGTGACCGAGGACCGCAGTGGTGGACCAGGCACAGCCGGTGAGGAAGCCGTGTTCGGCGGCGGCAAAGTCATCCGTGAATCGATGGGGCAGTCCCGAGCCACCCGCGCGGACGGCGCTCCCGACACGGTGATCACGGGAGTGGTCGTCGTCGACTACTGGGGAATCATCAAGGCCGATCTCGGTATTCGCGACGGACGGATCGTGGCACTGGGCAAGGCGGGCAATCCCGACACCATGACCGGGGTGCATCCCGATCTCGTCATCGGCCCGTCCACCGAAATCATCGCGGGCAACGGGAAGATCGTCACGGCCGGCGGCATCGACTGTCACGTCCACCTGATCTGCCCGCAGATCAAGGAGGAGGCTCTCGGTGGCGGCATCACCACCGTGATCGCAGGCGGTACCGGACCCGCCGAGGGCAGCAAGGCCACCACCGTCACCCCGGGTGCATGGCACCTGTCCCGGATGCTCGAGTCGCTGGACGATTGGCCGATGAACATCGTGCTGCTCGGGAAGGGCAACACGGTCAATCCCGACTCGATGTGGGAGCAATTGCGCGCAGGCGCATCGGGATTCAAGCTGCACGAGGACTGGGGGTCGACTCCCGCCGCGATCGACGCGTGCTTGCGCGTGTGCGAGGACGCAGGTGTTCAAGCTGCTCTGCACTCGGACACCCTGAACGAGGCCGGATTCGTCGAGACCACTCTCGATGCGATCAAGGGACGCGGAATCCACGCGTATCACACCGAGGGTGCTGGCGGCGGGCACGCACCCGACATCATCACCGTGGCGGCGCAGCCGCACGTGCTCCCCAGCTCGACCAACCCGACCCGGCCCCACACCGTCAACACCCTCGACGAACATCTCGACATGCTCATGGTGTGCCATCACCTCAGTCCATCGATTCCGGAGGACCTGGCTTTCGCCGAGAGTCGAATTCGTCCGTCGACGATCGCAGCCGAGGATCTGCTGCACGACATGGGTGCGATCTCGATGATCGGCAGCGATGCTCAGGCCATGGGCCGGATAGGTGAGGTCGTCCTGCGTACGTGGCAGACGGCGCACGTGATGAAATCTCGTCGCGGATTCCTGGCCGGCGACAACGGAGCCGACAACAACCGCGTCATGCGCTACGTCGCGAAATACACCATCTGCCCAGCCGTCGCACACGGCCTCGACGACGAGATCGGTTCGATCGAACCGGGCAAACTCGCCGACCTGGTGCTGTGGGATCCGGCCTTCTTCGGCGTCCGTCCACACATGGTCGTCAAGGGCGGCATGATCGCGTGGGCAGCCATGGGCGATGCGAACGCGTCCATCCCGACCCCGCAACCGGAACTACCTCGTCCGATGTTCGGGGCGTCACCCAAGGCTGCGGCCGCGACATCGTTGCATTTCGTTGCCCCGCAGGCGATCGAGGACGGACTGGCCGGGCGTCTGAACTGCGATCGCCGGCTCGTTCCGGTCAAGAACGTGCGCGGTGTCAGGAAGTCGGACATGGCACTGAACGACGCTCTACCCGATATCCGAGTGGATCCCGACACCTTCACCGTCCGCATCGACGGTGACGTGTGGACCGAGCAGCCGGCAACCGAACTGCCGATGGCGCAGCGATACTTCCTGTTCTGATGCCCGATGCCCGCCTCCAGGTGACGACGCTTCTCTCGCTTGCCGATTCACGCCTCCCCACCGGTGGCCACGTGCACTCGGGCGGCGTCGAGGAAGCGATCGCCTCGGGGTTCGTTCGAGACATCACGACGCTCGAAGCGTTTCTGCGACGCCGTATCCGAACCTCCGGAGCGACTACGGCGTCCATTGCCGCATCGCTGGTGCACGGGTCGTCGAGCACGGACCGGGCCGATGCCGAATCCGACGCACGAACCCCGTCCCCGGCCGCCAGATCTGCCTCCCGCGCTCAGGGTCGCGGACTGCTCCGGCTGGCCAAGTCCGCCTGGCCGCACCATGATTGGTCGTCGATCGGACGAAAGCCGCACCTCGCTGTTGCTGCAGGGCATGTCGGACTCGCGGCGGGTCTGTCGGTGGCGGACACGGCCGCGGTGCAGGTCTACATCACCATGACCGGGTCGGCGATCGCCGCGCAGCGTCTGCTCGCCCTCGACCCGGCCGAGGTAGCGGCGACCACCATCCGGTTGGGTGACTTCTGCGACGACGTGACCGCCGCGGTGTGCGACTGCCTGCCCGAGCTGATGGAGTTGTCGGATCCCTTGCTGGACATGTTCGCCGAAGCCCACGCCATCCGCGATCGGCCGTTGTTCGTATCCTGAACACGGATCCGTTTTTCCTCTAGTGACAAGGAGTTCGACATGCCCCCGCACCTGATCGACGGTGAGCCCCACGACCACGGTTTGGATCGCCCCAAGCGCGCACGGGCGGCAGGCGACGCGCTGCGAGTCGGAATCGGTGGGCCCGTCGGCTCCGGCAAGACGGCGTTGGTGGCCGCGTTGTGCCGCCAGCTGCGCGACGAGCTCTCACTCGGCGTGCTCACCAACGACATCTACACCACCGAGGATGCGGACTTCCTGCGTCGGCACGCGGTGTTGCCCGACGAGCGGATCACCGCAGTACAGACCGGTGGCTGCCCGCACACGGCAATTCGTGACGACATCACGGCCAACCTCGACGCCATCGACGATCTGATCGAGAACAACCCGCCCCTCGATCTGATTCTCGTGGAATCCGGTGGCGACAATCTGACGGCGACGTTCTCGTCCGGTCTGATCGACGTTCAGATATTCGTCGTCGATGTGGCCGGGGGAGACAAGGTGCCGCGCAAGGGCGGTCCCGGTGTGACGTTCTCCGACCTGCTGGTCGTCAACAAGACCGACCTCGCCCCGTACGTCGGAGCCGATCTCGGTGTCATGGAACGGGACGCGGCCCAGGTGCGCGAGGGGCGGCCGACTGCGCTCATCTCCCTCACCGACGATCCCGCGGCGACCACCGTGCTCGAGTGGGTGCGAGAGCAGTTGAAGGTGATCGCCGACGCCGACGCGCATGCCCACACGCACTGAGCGTCGATGCACACAGAGCTCTGCATCGACGCGAGCCGCAGCCGGAGCCCTCGGATCACCTCGGTGGGCGGACTCGCAGGCCGCCAGACGGGACCGGACACAGTTCACCTGATCGGTACGGCGGCAACTCCTCTCGGCGGTGACACCATCGTGGTGAGAATCTCGGTGGCGGCCGGGGCGCATCTGGAGGTGCGCAGTGTCGCAGCCTCGTTGGCGATGCCGGGTGGGCTGCACCGTCACTCGTCCGCGCAGTGGCACTTCGAGGTCGGTGCAGGCGCATCGCTGATCTTCGATCCCGAACCGATGGTCGTCGTCTCCGACGCCTCGCATTCGGTGATCAACACCGTTGTGCTGGAGAAGGATTCGACCTTACGGCTGCGTGAGCGTACCCAGATCGGCCGCTTTGAGGAAGCGTCGGGGCACTGGAGCAGTGCGATTCGATGCGATGTCGGGGGTAGCCCGCTGTTACGCCATCGAGTGGAACTGGGCGCGGGATCGGTTGCGCACGACGCGTTGTCGGCCCCGCTGTCGATGTCCAGTACTCTGCGCTATCCCGATACCCGGGCGTCCGAGGTCGATCTGGCCGACGGCACCGTCCGGCTGGCGTTGGCCGGCGGCGGCTCGCTGAGTACCTCGGTGGGGCGTCGTCTGCTGCCCGTCGAACCGGGGATGTGAGACCGGCCGCTCGGACAACGAGCAACGCATCGGCCGCTCGGACAACGAGCAACGCATCGGCCGACGGTATCCCGTCGGCCGATGCGTTGTGTCAGAGCTTGTTTCGGTCGAGTCCCGGTTCGGGGTCGATCAGCCTGCCGCCTTCTCGCGTTCCTGGTCCGACTCGTCCGCGGCTGCCTCGACGGCCCCCGCACGCTCGAGGGAATTGAGTTGCTCGATGGCCAGTCGCGCGAACACCTGCTGCTCGGTCGATGCCATCTGCGCGCGGCCCTTGCCGAGGAACGTCACGAACCACGAGATGACGGTCGTGATGCGGCTGCGGTAGCCCACGAGGTAGTACAGGTGCAGAGCGAGCCACATGAGCCAGGCGATGAATCCGCCGAATTCGAGTTTGCCGACCTTGGCGACCGCGTTGAATCGCGACACCGTTGCCATCGAACCCTTGTCGAAGTACTTGAACGGGGCCCGCTGGGCGGGATCGTCCTGGCCCTTGACCGATGCCTTGATCAGCTTGGCAGCGTAGGTCGCGCCCTGAATGGCACCCTGCGCCATGCCCGGAACGTCCTTGACCGACATCAGGTCGCCGATCACGAACACGTTCGGGTGGCCCTTTACGGTGAGGTCCGGTTCCACCAGGACACGTCCGGCGCGGTCGGTCTCCGATCCCGACTGGTCGGCGAGCTGCTTGCCGAGAGGGCTGCCCTGCACGCCTGCGGACCAGACCTTGCACTGCGCCTCGATGCGACGCGTGGTGCCGTCCTTCTCCTTGACCGTCAGGCCGTCGTTGTCGACGTCGGTGACCATCGCGTTGAGCTGGATCTCGACGCCGAGCTTCTCGAGCCGTTCGGCGGCCTTGCGGCCGAGCTTCTCGCCCATCGGCGGCAGTACGGCGGGGGCGGCGTCGAGCAGGATGACGCGGGCGTCGCGGGGATCGATGTTGCGGAAGGCACCGTCGAGGGTGCGATCGGCGAGCTCGGCGATCTGCCCGGCGAGCTCGACGCCGGTGGGGCCCGCGCCGACGACCACGAAGGTCATGAGGCGGTCCTTCTCCTCCTGATCGTCGGAGAGTTCGGCCTGCTCGAACGCACCGAGGATGCGTCCACGCAGCTCGAGTGCATCGTCGATGGTCTTCATGCCGGGTGCGAACTCGGCGAAGTGATCGTTGCCGAAGTAGGACTGCTGTGCGCCCGCTGCGACGATCAGGCTGTCGAACGGGGTGACGGTGATGCGTTCGAGAAGCTTGGACGTCACCGTCTTGGCCTCGAGATCGATGTTCAGCACGTCTCCGAGCAGCACCTCTGCGTTCTTCTGCTTGCGCAGAATGACGCGGGTGGTGGGAGCGATCTCGCCGACGGACAGGATGCCTGTCGCGACCTGATAGAGGAGAGGTTGGAAAAGGTGGTGTGTCGTCTTGGCGACGAGGGTGATGTCGACGTCGGCTTTCTTGAGGGCCTTGACGCCGAACAGACCTCCGAACCCGGAACCGATGACGACGACGCGGTGACGCTTCGATTCGAGCGGTTGGATGCTCATTACCTGCTCCCTAACGATTGCGGTGTGAGGTCAACGGTAGTCGCCATCCATCGCGACGTCTCGACAAGGTCGTCGTGTCCGTGATGGCAGTGCACACCTATCGGGCGGCTGCTGCGCGCTTCGCAAGTTCCACGGTCGCGGCCCGCAGTTCGGTGGCCGAGTCGATCGGAGTCGCATAACCGACCCGTGTGTACGCGATTCCGCGCGGAGTGAACACCTTCAGATCCAGTCCGTAGCGGTCCGCGGCCGTGCACTCGGCGGACGTGGCATCGGGAAAGCCGCCCAGTTCGCGGGCCATCGCAGTCAAGGACGACGAGTGGTCGGCGTTGAGGTGCTCTATCGCGTACCCCGAGGTCGGCGACACCGGATCGGGCGCAGCCTGGGAATACGCCTCGGCAGTTGCCGAATCCATTCGGCCGTATCCGCCGACCCACCGGACACGATGCACGCGCATCACCCAAAGCGTGAAGTCGCTGTAGTCCAGGTAGTACTTCGCCGCCGGTACGCCGTCGAGATGCGCTGCGCGGGCCGCGGCCAATTCGTCACCCTCGGGCCGCTCGACCACGCCTGCCAGCGTGATTCGGCCCGATGCCAGCGGATCGGTCTGCGATTGCGGTGCCACGATCGACAGGCTCATTCGTTGATCGCCTGCGAGGTTGCGTCCGTGCTCGGCCATGCGCGAGACACACAGAACCGGCGCGCCGTCGAGCAATCCGTAGGTCACGAACGAGGCCCAGGGATCGCCGTCCGCGGTCAGGCTCGCAAGAGTTGCGGTGTTGGTGGACGCAGCGATCGTGCGCGCTTCTTCGGCCGCTGAGGGACGACGGTCGTCGACGACCGGGGCCAGGGGAGTGGGAACGGACGGGGCGTCACCGGGATCGCCGTGATCGAGTGCCATGCGCAGAAGCTTACGACGGCGACCTACAGGAGGTCTCCGGCATGAATCAGGGCGTCGGCGACGAGTGCGACGCCGAGCACGACGAAGATGACGCGCACCGTCGGAGGGCCGTACCGCATCAGGGCTCGGACGGTCGCGGTGAACGCGCGCCTGGAGCGTCGACTCTTCCTCGACGCCAGAATCAGAACGAGGACGGGCGGTAGGAGCCCGATCAGGCAGTAGACGACCACGATGGCCGGCCACCACGGCGGACGCGGATCGTAGGTCGAGAGCATCGTCAGCCCCGCGAGGTACGGCACTGCCGTCGGGCCCTGCACCAGACCGATCGTCAGTCCGGTCAAGGCGACGACGGGGATGCTGGAGCCGGCTCGAGCCGCCCACTCCGGTGGGCGGCGCTCGGTGGTGCGCAGAGCACCGAGTGTGATCAGTACCAGCCCGATCGCGAGTTCCGTGCGATACCGCACCGTGGGAGTGATGGTGATATCGAACAGATCGGTGAAGAAGTCGATGCCGAGAACGGTGAGGATGCCGAATGTGGTCGTCGCCGTGAACACTCCGCCGACGAAGGCCAGCCCGGCTCGAAACGGGGACCGGCGGGTGGTTCTCGCGTGCACTGCGATGGCTGCGGTCACGCCGATCAACAACACGTCGAGCGAATCGAGTATCGCGAATCCGACGAGAGCGAGCAGCAAGGTCACCATGGAGGGTTCAGGGTATCGGTCGGGTGAAATCGACCTTCTCGGTGACGACGGCCTCGGCGGTCCGGTCGGGAGCGGTCTGGTTGTCCCAGTACATGTTCGTGTGCGCGATGACCTGGGCAGGTGGCGGCGCGCCCCACTCGGTCAGGTCCTCGGCGGTGTGGGCATCGCTCACCAGCGTCACGTCGTATCCGCGGACCAAGGCTCCGTGCAGCGTGGACCTGATGCAGAAGTCCGTGTGCGCGCCGGCGATGACGACGTGCCCCACGCCGAACGAAGCGAGGTCGGCTTCGAGACCGGTGTCCTCGAAGGCGTCGCCGTGCTTCTTGTGGACGATTCGATCGCCTGGAACCACGGGCAGAGCGTCGAGAAGCTTCCACCCGTCCGTCCCGAAGCGCAGCTCCTTCTCGGCGGAGTGCTGCACCCAGATCACCGGCGTGCTCGTCTCTCGGGCTCGCGATACCAGGGTCACGATGTTGTCGACGACGGGCTGCCGGTCGTGGACGGCGACCATCACGTCGTTCTGCACGTCGACGATGACCAGTGCGGTGGCGTTCCGGTGGGCCAGGGTGGTCACGAACTCAGCTCCCTACGTACGCGGCCAGGTGCCGGCCGGTCAGGGTCGAACCGTCTGCCACCAGCTCGGACGGTGTTCCCTCGAACACGACGAGGCCTCCGTCGTGGCCGGCACCCGGTCCGAGATCGATGATCCAGTCGGCGTGGGCCATGACGGCCTGATGGTGCTCGATCACGATCACCGACTTGCCGGAGTCGACCAGCCGGTCGAGCAACCCGAGCAGCTTGTCGACATCGGCGAGATGCAGCCCGGTGGTGGGCTCGTCGAGCACGTAGATCCCGCCCTTGTCGGCCATGTGCGTCGCCAGCTTGAGGCGTTGGCGTTCGCCACCCGACAGTGTGGTCAACGGCTGGCCGATCTCGAGGTATCCGAGCCCGACGTCGTTCAAGCGCTGCAGAATCTTGTGCGCCGGTAGCAGTTTGGCCGCGCCGTCGGCGAAGAACTCCTCGGCCTCGGCGACCGACATCGACAGCACCTCGTCGATGTTGCGTCCGCCGAAGTGGTACTCGAGTACCGATGCTTGGAATCGCTTGCCCTCGCACTCCTCGCACACCGTGGCGACGCCGGCCATCATCGCGAGGTCGCTGTAGATGACGCCCGCGCCGTTGCACGTCGGGCACGCGCCTTCGGAGTTCGAGCTGAACAGCGCGGGTTTGACGGCGTTCTCCTTGGCGAACGCCTTTCGGATCGGTTCGAGCAGCCCGGTGTACGTTGCGGGGTTGCTTCGCCGTGATCCACGGATGGTCCCTTGATCGACCGACACCACATCGTCTGTCCCCGAGAGCGATCCGTGAACGAGTGAACTCTTGCCCGAGCCTGCGACGCCGGTGACGACGACCAGTACACCGAGTGGAACGTCGACGTCCACTTCGCGCAGATTGTGGGAGTTCGCGCCGCGAATCTCCAGCACCTCGGAGAATTCGCGTACGGATTTCTTCAGTGCTGCCCGATCGTCGAAATGCCGACCGGTGACGGTGTCGCTCCGCCGTAAACCGTCGACGGTGCCCTCGAAACAGACGTGCCCGCCTGCGCTTCCCGCACCGGGACCCAGATCGACGACGTGGTCTGCGATGGAGATCGTCTCGGGCTTGTGCTCCACTACCAGCACGGTGTTTCCCTTGTCCCGCAGCTGAAGCAGCAGATTGTTCATTCGCTCGATGTCGTGGGGATGCAGACCGGTGGTCGGTTCGTCGAACACGTACGTCACATCGGTCAACGACGATCCGAGGTGGCGAATCATCTTGGTGCGCTGGGCCTCTCCGCCGGACAGTGTTCCCGACGGCCGATCCAGGCTCAGGTAGCCGAGTCCGATTTCGACGAACGAGTCGAGGGTTTCGCCGAGCGTGGTCAGCAGTGGTGCCACCGACGGTTCCTTCAGGCCGCCGACCCACTCCGCCAGGTCGCTGATCTGCATGGAACATGCGTCGGCGATGTTGATGCCGTCGATCTTCGACGACCGAGCGCCCTCGTTGAGTCGGGTGCCGTTGCAGTCGGGACATGTCGTGAAGGTGATCGCGCGTTCGACGAATGCGCGGATATGCGGCTGCATTGCGTCGACGTCCTTGGACAGGAACGATTTCTGGATCTGAGGCACGAGACCCGAGTAGGTCAGATTGATGCCTTCGACCTTGATTTTCGTCGGCTCGCGATAGAGCAGATCGTCGAGCTCCTTCTTCGTGTATTTCGAGATGGGCTTGTCCGGGTCGAAGTACCCACAGCCGCGGAAAATGCGCCCGTACCAGCCTTCCATGCTGTAACCGGGGATCGTGATCGCGCTCTCGTTCAATGACTTGCTCGCGTCGTAGAGCGCGGTGAGGTCGAAGTCGCTGACGGCGCCTCTGCCCTCGCAGCGCGGGCACATGCCACCGGTCACGGAAAAGGACTTCTTCTCGGTGGTCTGCCTGCCGCCCTTGTCCACCTTGTACGCGCCTGCACCGGACACCGATGCGACGTTGAACGAAAAGGCCTGTGCGGAGCCGATATACGGCTTTCCGATTCGGCTGAACAGGATCCGGAGCATGGCGTTGGCGTCGGTCGCAGTGCCGACGGTGGAATGGGGATTGGCGCCCATGCGCTGTTGATCGACGATGATGGCCGTGGTGAGTCCGTCCATGACGTCGACATCCGGTCTGCCCAGCGTGGGCATGAATCCTTGAACGAAGGCACTGTAGGTCTCGTTGATCATGCGCTGTGATTCGGCCGCAATCGTACTGAAGACCAACGAGCTCTTGCCGGAGCCGGAGACGCCGGTGAACACGGTCAGTCGGCGCTTGGGTAATTCGACATCGATGTCCTGAAGATTGTTCTGCCGCGCCCCCCGCACACGAATCAAATCGTGACTGTCGGCAGCATGCGGTGCCGAGCCCTGCGTGACCTTCTTCGTCGCCATGAGCAGTCAGGCTAGTCGTACCGGAACGTGCCTGCTTCTCGATTCCTGATCGATTTCGGTGGCCGAGAGGGCAGCGTCGAGTCGTCTCAGATCGGCCGCGGAGGACTCCAAAAGTGGGCGTCGCACGGTCGCGTTGGAGATGACGCCGATCCTGGCGAGTGCGGCCTTGGCCATGACGGCTCCCTGCGTCGTGCGCATGACGGCGTCGGTCAACGGCAGCAGTGATCGCTGTACTGCGTTCGCCCGGAGCAGGTCGCCCGCGCGGACCGCATCGATCAGCTCGGCGTAGCGGTCTGCCACCACATTGCCGGTGACGCTGACCAGTCCTGTTGCACCGGAGGCGAGGTAGGGGAGCGCGAGTTCGTCGATTCCGCAGTAGTAGGCGAGGTTCGTCGAGGACATGACGGTCATGGCCTCGTACAGATCACCCTTCGCGTCCTTGACGGCACCGATGAGGGGGTGACGGGAGGGTGCCTCGAGCGTCGACGCCTCGATGGCCACACCTGTGCGCGCCGGGACGTCGTAGACCATGACGGGCAGCCCACCTGCCTCGGCGATGGCGACGATGTGCTCTGCGATGCCGGTCTGGGTGGGGCGCGAGTAGTACGGAGCGGTGATCAACAGTGCGTCGGCACCGGCTGCCGCTGCGGACCGAGCCATCTCGATCCCCGTGGAGGTGTCGTTGGTGCCGACTCCCGCGGTCACACGAAGAGCGTGATGGCGATGACGACGTGTCCGGGAAATCAGCTGCGAGATTTCGTGGCGCGTCAGGGTAGGTGCTTCACCGGTCGTTCCGGCGACGACGACGCCATCACACCGTGTTGCCGACAGATGCGCGAGAAGGGCATCGACGCCCCCTCTGTCGAGCGATCCATCGGGGTGCATGGGGGTCGCCATGGCGACGACGTTCGTGCCGAAGCTCGTCGAGGCCGGCGACGCAGTGGTGATCATGGTCCGAGTGTGGACCGCCCGATAGATGAGGTCCAGCGATGCATTTTCCGTAATACTGCGTATTTTTGCTTCATGATCGATGTCAGTGCTCTGCACGCCCTGCGGGCCGTCGCAGCCCTGGGCACTCTTGCGCGGGCGGCCGACGAGCTCGGCTACACCTCTTCGGCGATCTCCCAGCAGATCAAACGACTCGAACGGCAGATCGGTACCCCGGTGCTGGCGCAGGCCGGTCGGGGAGTCGTGCTCACCCCCGCAGGTCGGGCGGTGGTCGAGTCCGCGGGGGAGGTGTTCGACGCTCTCGAACGGTGCGTCGAGGCGGCTCGATCCGCAGACGAGGGCGTACCACGTGGGGTAGTTCGGCTGGTCGGATTCTCGACCGCGGTGCGCGGCTTGCTGGCGCCCGCGCTGGTCGAGCTGAATCGACGGTATCCGGATCTGACCGTGCACATCAGCGAGGAGGATCCGGATCGTGCACTGCACAGCGTGTATTCCGGTACCGCAGACCTGGCGTTGGTGCACGACGCAGACGGGGTATGGGTGCCCGCTCCTCCCTCGGTCGTTCGGCAACCGATTCACACGGACTTCGGCGACGTGATCATGAAGCGAACTCACCCCCTCGCTCGACGGAAGACCGCGTTGACCCATGCCGACCTCGCTCGGTACCCGTGGGTGACGAGCCCGGCCGGGACGGTATGTCACCAGTGGTTTCGTCGGCTGTTCGCCGAGGCGTCCGCCGAGGTCGACGTTCGCCATCTCGTCGACGACTTCTCCACGCAACTCGCGCTGGTCGAAGCCGACGATGTTCTCGCTCTGGTACCTCGCCTCGCGCGTCCGCTGCTCGGAGCCGGTCTCGTCGCGGTGCCGCTCGAGCACGCTCCCGCTCGTGAGGTGCAGGCTGCGTGGCGGCGCAGCGCCGACGCCAGCCCGGCCATTCATGCCGTGCTGGACGTCCTCGATGCGGCCTCGCGCTGAGTTGTCAGCAGCACCAGCCGTCCGGTCGCGCGTGTCATCGCCACGTACGTGTCGACGGCACCCTCGACTCCTGTCCCGAAGGAATCCGGGTCGATCAGAACGACCAGATCGAATTCGAGTCCCTTCGACAACTGCGGAGTCAGGGATCGGATTCGCTCCGACTCCGGAAATGCGGGATTGCCTATGACACAAGCGATTCCGGAGGGATTCGAGTCCAGCCATCGGTCGAGAATCGATGCCAGATCTGCCGTGTCTGCGTATTCGACGGGCACACCGGTGCTGCGGATGGAGACCGGAACATTGGCGTCCGGCAGAGCCGCGCGAATCACCGGCTCTGCCGCGGCCATGACTTCCCGCGGGGTGCGGTAATTGACACCGAGGGTGGCGATCCTCACCCGGTCGAATCCGACCCGTCCGAGCCGTTCGGCCCAGGACTCGGCGAACCCCTGCCGCGCTTGCGCCCGGTCTCCGACGATGGTGATGCTGCCCGACGGGCATCGTCGCAGGACCATCTGCCACTGCGCGTCGGTCAACTCCTGCGCCTCGTCGACGACGATGTGTGCGAACGGCCCCGCCGAGGGATCCGTCGGGATCTCCTCGAAGCCCGCCGAATCGACGAGTGCATCGCGAATTCCGTCCTGCCGCAACTGTGCAGCCATCATCTCGTCGTCGTCCGCGGCCATGAGTTCGTCGACCACGCGGTCCATTCGCGCACGCTCCGCAGCCGCGGCCAACTCGCGACGTCGAGTGCGGCGTGAATGCTCGGGATCTCCGAGCCGCATTCGTGCGGCGTCGAGCAGCGGCAGATCGGACACCGTCCACCGCGTCGGATCGGGTCGCTGGAGTGAACGAATCTCCTCGGGGCCGAGCCAGGGTGCGCACCTACGGAGATACGCCGGAACGCTCCACAGATCTGCGACGAGGTCGGCAGCGTCGATGATCGTCCAGGATCGTTCGAGCTCCGTGCGCAGAGGCTCGTTGTTCTGCAACGACTTCCGTATCTCGGTTGGGTCCTCGTCACCGTCGTAGCGGTCGGCCAGAATCGTCAGTAGCAGGTCCCAGACCTGTTCGCGAGCCTCGTTGTGCGCAGTGCCGGGATCGGGTGCCTCGAACGCCTCGGCCCAGTCGTCCGGCGTCAGCCTCAGGTCGGCCCACTCCGTCTCCACGATCATGTTCCGAGTCGGCGGCTGCTCGTAGAACGCAACGGCCGCCTCTATCGCCACGCTCATGTCGGCGGATGCCTTCAGTTGCGCCACAGCAGGATTCGGCTCTTCGACCACGTCCGTGCCTTCGGCGACGAGATCCCGGAGCGTGCAGGTCCGCACACCGTCCTCACCCAGACTCGGAAGGACGTCGGAGACGTAGGCGAGGTACGGCTCGTGTGGGCCGACGAACAGCACGCCGCCGCGGCTCTGTCCCAGACGCGATTCCGTGTACAGCAGATACGCGGTGCGATGCAGTGCGACCACGGTCTTCCCGGTTCCCGGGCCACCGTCGACGACCAGCGCGCCCCGGGCGTCCGCTCGAATGATGGCGTCCTGATCTGCTCGAACGGTGCCCAGCACGTCACGCATTCGCGGTGAACGTGCCGTACCCAGACTGGCGATGAAGGCAGACTGATCGTCGAGCGCAGCGTCGGTGATCGGTCCGGTCAGGTCGAACACCTCGTCCCAATAGTCGGTGATGGTGCCGTTCGTCCACCGATATCGTCGACGACTCCGCAGCCCCATGGGATTGGCGTGAGTGGCACCGAAGAAGGGTTCGGCCGCGGGGGAGCGCCAGTCGACGAGGAGTTGTTCACCCGATGTCCCCAACAATCCGAGTCGTCCGATGTACACCGGCTCGTCCGTATCGGAGGCCACGACTCGACCCAGGCACAGATCCACCCCGTACCGACGAAGTGAACGGAGACGTCCGCCCAACCTATGAATCTCGAAGTCCCGCTCCATCACCTCTCGGCCCATTCGGCCCGACGACTTCTGCGCGGCCGCGAGCTGCGCCGCGGTATCGGATCGAGACTTCTCGATGCTCGAGCGTATCGCGGAGAAGTGTCGTTCGTCGTGGCCGATCAGCGCTGGATCACGTTTGCGTGCGAGGCTGTCGGGTAGGGCGAAAATGCTTGGGTGCACATGCTTCACAGGACTCCGATCGAATGGTTCTCGGTTGCAGCGAGCCATTCTGAGCCCTGCACGGGGTCTTGCCGCAAGCCCCGGGGTGCGCTATATGTTGAAAGTGGAAAGACGTTATCGTCGCTTTCCGATTCCTCCGCGATTCATCCGGCACCGAGAAGCAGATCGGCGATGGCACCGGCACCGACCGGCCGGCCCAAGAGGTATCCCTGCGCGAAGTCGCAGCCGGTAGCGGCCAGTGCCTCCAGTTGCTCCTCGGTCTCGACGCCCTCGCCGACGACGGTGACGTCGAATGCGCGTGCCAGTGCCACGATGGCCGAGACGATCGCGCGAGCCCTGGGAGCGGGCAGCCGGGCGATGTACGACTTGTCGATCTTGAAGCACTCGAACATGGGGTAGCGGTCGAGATACGACATGGAGCTGTGGCCTTTACCCATGTCGTCGAGCAGCAGAGCCACACCCATTGCGTGCAGGGCAGAGACGGTGTCGGCGACGCGTTCGGTGTCCGCGACCCACACGGTCTCGGTCACCTCGAGTCCGAGAGCGAAGGCAGGCAGTCCCGTCTCTGTGAGTATGGAAGCGACCTCGGCGGGAAAGTCGGGATCGCGGAGTTGCAGCGCGCTGACGTTGACGCGAACCACGATGTCGGAGAACGTCCGCCATCGCGCCGCGGCCGTGCAGGCGGTACGGAGCGCCCATGCGCCCAATGGTGTTGCAAGACCTGTTCTTTCGGCGACGCCGACGAACTCGCTCGGTTCGATGGGGCCGAGCTCGTGGTGATTCCAGCGGGCGAGTGCCTCCACCGCGACGATTTTCCGCGACGCGATGTCCACCAACGGTTGGTACGCGAGAGTGAGCTCGTCGGCGCGCAGCGCCGCTCGCAGATCTATCGACAGTGACCTGATGCGATCCGCGTCGTAGAGATCGGTGGGATCGAAAACGGCATGCCCGCCGGTCCCACTGTCCTTCGCGCGGTACATGGCCAAGTCGGCGCGGTGGATCAGCTCGTGCCGAGTCGAATTCGGTTCGGACACCGCGATACCGATGCTGGCGCTCAAGGGAATGGGCACGTCCTCGGCCGAGAAGGGAACCGCAATGGAACTCGTGATGTGTCGCGCCAATTCCTCCGCATGAGCCACGCTGTCCACACCCTCGCAGACGATCAGGAATTCGTCGCCGCCCAGGCGCGCGATGGTGTCGGCGTCTCGGATCGCCGAGGCGAGCCGTTCGACGAACTTGACCAGCGCCCTGTCTCCGGCGTCGTGTCCCAAGCTGTCGTTGATGATCTTGAAGTCGTCGATGTCGAGCAGCAGAAGAGCCACGGTGCCGGACTGTTGTCTCGCGCGGTTCAGTGCCGAATCGATGACCTCGTATGCGAGGGTGCGGTTGGGTAGACCGGTCAGGGCATCGTGCGTACTGCGTCGTCGCAGTTGAAGTTCGAGGTCGATGCGTCGTATCGCCGCGGATACGATGCCGGCCACCGAACTGAGGAACGACACCTCTTCGTCGCGGTAGAGACGGGCCTCGACGCTGTGAATGGAGAGAACTCCCCACGCTTTTCCGGCGGCGGTGAAGATGGGAACTCCGACGCCGCTGCGCAGGCCGAGCGAGATCATCGTGTCGGTCCGGAATCGATTCTCGGTGTGACAGTCGTTGCACACGACAGGCTCCGAGAGGGTCAGGGCGAGTCCCACCAACGAACCGTCCCCGGAGGGAATGTCCTGACGCATACCGAGTACACCGCTGGCCGCGTCCATGGTCAAGTACGGGTCGGAAGGGTGCTCGAGGTGGGCGATGGCAGAGTTTCCCACGCCGATCAGGGTGGCTGCGGTGGCGGTTGCTGCGGTGAGCAAACTGGGTAGCTCGGCGATGACGGCGAATCGGCTCAGATCGGCCAGAGCCTTCTGCTCCTGAGCATGACGACCGGCGACCACTGCATCGGCCGCGATCCTGGCATTGCGCTGCTCCACCGTATGTCGGTGCCGAATGGTGGATGCCACCACGTCGGCACCGCCGTCGTCACGAGGGATCACATAGGACGACACCACCACTGGCATGCCGGTCCCGGTCACGTGATGGCGCAGCTCGCAGTACCCCTCCCATTTGCCTTCGGAGAGCAGCCCGGCGGCGATGTCGTCGGTGAGATCGACTCCGTCGGAGGTGAGCAGTTCCAAGGCCGAGAGTTGGCCGATATCGGCCACGTCATCGAGTCCGATCAGGGTTGATCCTGCGGGATTGATGTACAGAATTCTCCCCGTGAAGTCGGACAGCGCAACGAAGTCCGGAGAACGTTCCAGGAAGGATCGAAGACTCACCGGATCGTCCGGGAGATCGAACATCGGCCCTCCGATCCGTTTCGCTCGGGATACGAGCGCATCGCACCCATGTTATTCGTGGTTCACGTTCTAAGGGTACGAACACGGCGTAGACCTGTGTGGGCGGGGCGGACGGATTCGCTCGTCGCCGCTCGTCGGTCTGTCCACCATGGGCGTCGAGGGGACGTTCATCGACGAAGATCGCCACGTCGCCCACCATCGTGACCTCGACCCGCTCGAGTCTGTCGGACGGCGGAACGGTCACCACACCACCGTCCTGTACTCGACACGAACGCGACCGAAGAATCGATGACGTCCCCGGAGAGGAACGCAGCTGATCGTGACAACGATCTCGCAGTCGCCCCACACGGTCGGTGGCCGAGCGGGCTCACGGTGTCGATCACCTGGGTGGACGCCGACGTCGAACTGACGGTGCGCTTCGCGCTGTCGAGTGTCATGACGCTCGAGAATTCGTGAGCGTTGCAGGGGGCGAGACTGCAGTCCAAACTGGGACCCATCATGACGAACTACGATCTGCGCGCGAATCCACGAAAACTGCGGCCGCGTCCTGCGGTCCCGCGCGAGGCGGCGATCGAACTGACGTCCAGCGGGGTGCCTGTTTCGGAGCGTGACTTCTTCATCGAGGAATTCCGCGGGGTCACGATCGTGATTGCCCTTCCCGTGTTGAGTGTCGCTGCGCTCGAGGCAGTGAAACGAACGGTCGGGGAGTTCGGTCCTGGTGATACGCGATTCATTTTCGTCGTGCCAGCCGACCACGTTCCGGAAGTAGCCGCTGCAGTCGGTGGTGTGGCCATGGCGAGTGGGACTGTCTGGAACGACGAGTCCGTCGCCCGTCTGTGGCTCGCTATCGCAGACTCGGAATGCGTCGTGATCGGGGCGGAGGCAACCGCGGTCGCGCGCACCGCAGGCACCGTGTCTGCGAGCGTGCGGGCTTCGAAGATGGTTCTGACCGACCCGGGAGGAGGTTGGGGCGATCCTCCTCGCAGCTTCGCCGACATCGACCTGCACCGCGAGCGACTGGTCGCTCATCTGGCCGAACGTGGTCTCGACGATTTTCCGTCCGCGGCCGAGGCGGCACTTGCCGGCGGTGCATACAGCGTAAACCTCTGCTCCGGCGAGGATCTCGAGTTCGAGCTGTTCACATTCGACGGCCGGGGGACCGTCCTCACCCAGGGGCGCTACCTCCACTTGGCGTCCTTGCAGGTCGACGATTTCCCTGCAATCGAGGCGTTGGTCGCACAGGGAGTGCGAGAAGGAGTTCTCAAGCAGCGCAGTCGGATAGAGATTGCCAGGATGGCGGTCGGAGGACTCGGCGCGCGGGTACTGCGTACCGGGCACCTCGCCGGTATCGTCGGGCTGGAGATAGACCGTTACGCAGGAACGGGATTCGCTGAAGTGTCGGGTCTGATCACAGTCGCCGAGTTCTCCGGACTGGGAGCGGGTGGCCTGCTGATGGACGGACTGTTGGAGGTCTGCCGCACGAGGGGCATCGAAAACCTTTTTGCGGTCACCGTCAGCAGTGAAGCCGCGGAGTTCTTCGTCAAACGCAATTTCGTCGAAGTCGGGCACCGGGATGTCCCTGCGGCGAAATGGGATGACTACGACGCCCATCGACTCGAGGCTGCGCGGTGTTTTCTTCGATCCGTCTAGACGGATCCCTATGAACAGTCACGGGGCAGCGCCTGCACGCGGTCCGGTTGCGACTACTTGACATAATGTTGATTATCGGCAAAAAACCAATGCGAGCTGCTGTAGGTGAAAGGACTCGCGCCTCAGCGTGATGACAACGTCGGCGCAGCTGACACGCTTGACCCTCTGTTCTATCCAACGGGAACCCCGTGTCATCTATCTACCATTGCTGCAGCTCGACGTAGATTTCAATCACTTAATGAACGATTTCATTGTTAGGTGACGGGATGTCGATGCCAGCTCACTCAGGCCCACCTGGCAAGTCCGCGCCAGGCTGCCCCTCGTCCGCCGACAACCTGCCAAAACGTCACAGTGACAAATCCCTTTGGCCCGCTGGGGCATTGGGCATTCTTCGTTCGACTCCCCGGTCAACCTTCCGGGCGGCATCGACGTCGTCGAGCCGACTGTCAGGTGGAGTCGGCGATGGCCGCTGAGGAGCTTCCGGGCTTCGTTCCTCGGATTCTGCGTGCCGATGATGTTTCGCTCCTACGAGCAGACGAGACGGTCTTTAAAGCAATGGTTGATGGCTGGCGAGCTCAAATGCTGGCTCGTGGGCTGGAGATCGACACGATCAAGGCACGGTGCCGTGTAATCGCCCGATTCGTCGAATTCACCAACGAGTACCCCATGGCGCTGGCGAGCGAACGACGTGGATCAATTCCTAGCTGAACTACGGTCGCAGGCGACACCGATCGCTCTGTCGACGCTGCGCTCGTACAGCAACGGGATATCGATGTTCTGTAGTTGTGTCAGTGACAGTCGATATGGATGGGTTGATTTCTGCGAGAGGAAATTTGGTGACGTTGCGTAGCAGATCGTCTTTGAATGGAACACGCCGCAGCACGCCGCGGACGACGTGGTTCCACCGGGACGCCGTCCATTTACAAAGGCTGAAGTGCAGCACCTGTTCGACGTCATGGATGACTTTGTCGACGACGCCCACAGTAAGGGGTCCAAACGTTGGCTAACGGCGCTGCGTGACTCGACGGCATTCAAGATCGGCTATGCGTTTGGACTGCGTCGACGAGAACTGGTCATGCTCGACCTGACCGACTTTGGGCCAAACCCGCACGTTCCCCGCTATGGCAACTTCGGTGCAATGACCGTTTGCTGGGCCAAGGGAACCAAGGGATCGGGGCCACGCCGACGGACGGTTCTGACGTCGCCCGAATTCCCCTGGGTGGTAGACCTTTTGCAGTACTGGTGCTCCGAGGGCCGGGAGCTATTCGCGACCGCGAACCGCTCCCCTGCTCTCTGGCCTAGCGAACGCGGAGACAGGCTCACCTTGGGTGCCCTCGGACGTTCATTTACGTCGTTCCGGCGGCTTGCCGGACTGCCCCCGGAACTGAGCTTGCACGCGTTGCGCCACTCGTACACTACGCACCGTCTGGAAGCCAGTTACGACCCGTTGTTCGTGCAGCAGCAGCTCGGGCACTCGTATGCCTCGACAACGTCGCTGTATCGGTGGACGACCTCACGTGTCGGTCTGTGTACGACCTGACGTGTCGGTGTCCGGCAGGTTCATGATGCCGGTGCCTCCACTGGTGTGACAAGCC
>NZ_NOYB01000025.1:0-593 GCF_002258235.1 Rhodococcus sp. 06-470-2
TCGCGCATCTCCTCGAACTTGGTGGCCTGACGCTCGAGGTCTTCGAGGAACGCGGCGAGTTCCTCGCGCTTGTTCTCGCCGCGGCCGGTGAAGTCGTTGCGCTCGAACACGCTCCACTTGCGCAGCACCGGCCAGACGACGTCCTCGAGGTGCTGACGCAGGTCGTAGATGCCGTGCTTGGCCATCAACACACCGTTGCGGCGGAAGTTCGGCATACCGGCACCGGGCATGACGAAGTTCATCACGATGTCCGAGACCGCCTGCAACGTCTGATCGGGCGAGATGTCCATCGCCGCGCCGGTGATGTTGCGGTAGAAGATCATGTGCAGGTTCTCGTCGGCGGCGATGCGCTGGAGCATGCGGTCGGCGATCGGATCGTCGCAGACCTTGCCGGTGTTGCGGTGCGAGACGCGGGTGGCCAGCTCCTGGAACGTCACGTAGGCGACGGAGTGCAGCAGACCCACCCCTGCACCGGCAGGCGACGCATATCCGTTGGTCATGTGGATCATGCGGGCTTCTTCGAGGGCGACGGGATCGACGCCGCGGGTGACGACGAGGTAGTCACGCATGACGATGCCGTGCCGGTTCTCCTC
>NZ_NOYB01000022.1:0-102929 GCF_002258235.1 Rhodococcus sp. 06-470-2
CACGCAAAACGCTCGGCTGGAAAACTCCAGCCGAGCGTTTACGTGATCTACTGACAGGCATCTGACCATCAGGTGTTGCGAGGACCCCTAGAATCCGCCTGTCGGGTGCGGGCCTTATCGGTCTGCGGCTGGTGCCTGTGTCAGGTCAGCTCGGCGGGTGGGGTGGTCGGGCGCCCTTCGGCGGTGTCACGGAGCCACTGCGGCACCTCTCGGCCGGTGCGTTCGCGGAGCGCGATCGAGGCGCGGGCTGCTGCGGCGGCGACTCGGGGACGCTCGGCGGGGCGGTCGGTGCGCTTTTCGGTGGTGGTCATCATGGGTCCTCCTGATCGTTCTGGTTGTCAGTGTCCTCGGTTTGGTCCTGGTCCGCCAGTGCACGTCGGGCTGCAGCTCGATCGGAGACCGCGACCAGGACGTCCTGCTCGGTTCGGGTGATCAGTGCGGAGTCGGTGACGGTGGCGTAGATGTCCCATCCGAGTTCGGCTTCGGTGTCGTTGTCGCTGGTGGTGCGCTCGAGGCACCAGGTGATCCGTTGCCAGGCTTGGGCGCGTTTGTCGGCCACGGTGCGTTGGCGGACGGTCAGGGCGACGCCGACGACGGCGAGGACGCCGACGATCAGGGTGACCCATGCTTGAGCGGGCATCAGGGGCGTTCCTTCCAGGTGGTGCCCCGGTGCCGTCTGGCACCGGGGCGGGTGTTCTACCGGCGTGAGGTTCCGCGGACGATGTCGCCTTCGATGTAGGTGAATCCATCTCCGCGGCCGTCACGGAGCGCGAAGTGGTAGTCCGCGTGAATCCAGACGGTAGCGAAGTGTCCGGCGTCGGTGAGTGTGCCGAGTAGGTCTCGGTCGGCCCCGTTCGGGAAGAACGCCACTCCGGACGAGGGCGGGTAGTAGCGGTTGAGGGTGTCGATCAGCGATTCGACGCTCCGACATTCGGCGGCCGCGTCGAGGGCCTTGTCGTAGGTGGTCCAGTAGTCGTCGATGTCGTTGGCGGTCATGGCTTCTGCTCCTCGGTCGGTGCGGTTCGGATGGGTGAGCGGGCAGGGTCAGTAGTCCTCGTCCCAGTGCTCGCCTGCGTAGGTGGGGTCGAAGTCGGCGGGTGCGTGGGCCGGGTAACGGCGGCGGAGGTCGTCCTCGAGGTCGAGACGGCCTTGCCAGTGCTTGTCGCACCTCGGATGCGATACCCCGGTCCCGGACAGTGCGTCCCGGTATTCGACGTCACCGGTGCAGTCGGGGCCGTCCGCGATGCAGGTGACGGCGTCGGTGTTCGTGGTCTCGGTCATAACTGTTGCTGCCCTTCGGAACTCGTGCCGGGTCGGTGTTGCGTCCTCCCCTGCGTTCTTTCGCCGTCATCTGGCGTGGGGAGAGTAGGCGGCGCACGGGAACGGCGTCCTGCCCCTGGGCCGGGAAGTTTTCAGCCGGAGGCGTTCGTGAAAAGTTCTCGGCGCGCCCGCAGGGCCGGAGCATCGCGGAGTCAGGGGTGGGTAAGGCGGGCACGGGTGACGCAGACTCGATGGCAGCCAGATGCCCGAAAGAACGATGCTCTTCTACGGTGCGGAGCGCAGCGGAGCTCCACTCAGGGGACACCGCAGGTGGCCGGCACTGCCGGCAGGCGGAATGCGCGACCGCTCGTCGATGTCGTCAGATGGCAACCTTCCACCTGTGGAGCACTTCGGGTAACTGTGCGGGAGCGACGGGGACCGACCACGCTCGGTGTCGCGGTAGCGCCGCGAGGCTCGCTGGTGAGGCATACTTCTGCGTGCTCCAACAGGCATGATGCTTCAGACTATTAATAAAACTAGCTATAGTTCGTGCCACGAAGCTGGATAGTTTGCTACGTTCTCGGCATGACAACCAACGAAGACACAGTGGCAGTGTTCACCGGCAAGAGCCTCGACTCGATTCTGGGTGAGGGTGGGTCGCAGTCGTGGAAACTGGATGCAGCGCGAGCCAGGAAGTGCCAGTACGTGGTGTGCACGCAGAATGCACACAACGTCGAGGCGTATGCGGACGGCACCGAGGATCATGGGAGCGCTTTTTTGGTGGGGCGGATTTCTCGGCTGGTTCCCGCGACGGACGATAGGCCCGACCGGTGGAAGATTCAGTTCAGCGAGTACGCCCACATCAGCGTCCCTGATGTCTGGACGGGTGACCGAAATCCGGTGCGGTACACCACGTTGGACGATCTGGGAATCGACCTGGCGGATGCGAATTTCGAGAAATTCGACGATCAGTCCACGAGTACGCAAGCACCGACGACGGAGGTCGCCGCGTTGACGATCCGGCAGGCGAAGGCCGGTCTGGCGAAGACGTACGACGTCGATGTCGACGCCATCGAGATCGTCATCCGCGGATAGCCGAACGTCCGCCTGACTGTCGCAGGCGGCACCGGAACGTGTGTCGACTGCCTTACCCTCGCCCGTACGACGGACTGTGGGCGTCGATGACGAGATCTGTGTAAATAGGTCGGCGCTGGCCGGTAACGTCCGCTCTCATCGACCCAGAAGGGATCCACCGTAAATGGCGACGACGGACGCAGGCGATGTCGAGGTGCTCGTCGGTTACCTCACGGCTGAGATCACTGAGATGCACGCTGCCCCGGACGGATGGCCGGGGCATGTGGAATTGGCGTTGATCGATGCGGTCCTGTCGATCAGAGCGGTCTACGGAGTCTCTGCCGACACGGGCGTACGCGGCGCGATCAAGCGGTACAAGGCCGAGTCCGGCAGGCAAAGTTGGGACGACCTCGGTGTACTGGGCGAGGCCGACCCGCAGTGGCTTCAAACGGTGCTCGGCACCAAGCAGAAGACCGGGGGTGTGCCGAAGGCTGAGGCGATCGTCTCTGCTGCCGGCCGGCTCGCAGCGTCGGGCGCGCGCCACGCATCCGACATCGATCGGGACTCGGCAGCGCAGCGAGCCGCGTACTGCGGAACTCGCGGCTTGGGCCCGGTGACGTGGGACTACTTCCTCATGCTGGTCGGCCACGACGGCGTCAAAGCCGACACTCTCGTCACTCGATTCGTGGTGGAGGCGCTGGGTCGCAGACTCGGGAGCGAAGAAGTCTCACGGCTGGTGACCGACGCTGCGAGGCGGATGGACATGCCGGTGTCGGCACTCGACCACTCGATCTGGCGGCACATGAGTAGACCTCGGAAGAGCTAGTTCCGTTCACCTGTCCGATCGAGGGAGAATTTTCATGGCTGTCGATTTCGAGTTCATCGGCATCTCGACCCATCGAGTGCGATGCTGCACGACCACCACGGGACCCGGTATGCGTTCGACGTGGCCGAATGCTCGTCGATCGAGTTCACGAACCACCGCGACTCACTCGTGACAGCACCGAAGACTGGCGACGAGCCGTTCACACAGCAGGGGCAGTCGATCGGATCGGACCTTCGCCAGTTCTGGCGTTGGGCGTGCTCGGATCTCATCGGTAACGCTCAACGCGGTGTTCTCGCCGAATACATTGTCGGACTCGCACTCGGATGCGTAGCCGATGGAGTCCGAGTGGAGTGGGATGCTTCTGATCTACTGATCGAAGGGGGAATTCGCGTCGAGGTGAAATCGTCTGCGTACCTGCAGAGTTGGAAGCAGGAGAGGTTGTCGACGATCAGCTTCGGGATCCAGCCGACGAACGGCTGGGACGCGACGACGAACACAATTGCCGCGCAACGGAAGCGGCAGGCCGACGTATACGTCTTCTGTGTCTTCAAACAGACCGATCGGGCCACCGCCGACCCGCTCGACCTAGACCAGTGGGACTTCTACGTGATGTCCACCCAGCGCCTCAACTTCACGTTCGGGGAGCAGAAGTCGATTGTGTTGAGCAGTCTGCTCTCGCACGATCCCGTCGGATGTTCGTTCTCCGGACTCGCAAGTGCCGTCCAGGCCGCGGCGCGCGAACAATCCTGACTCCGACCGAGCAGGCCTCGTGGCGGCACGCCCCGTCGCACTCAAGAATTCGACACCGGAGCGTTCTGCGTCTGCGGCTCTACCCGGGAGACTCTGCTGTGCCACGACCTCTTCCGTGACCGAAACGCCGAAGAGTCCTCGTGGATGGCGGTTGTCGTCGGTGTAAGCGGCATACTCGGTCTGATCGTCCCCGACGTTGAGGTGGTTTCGGTAGGTCATGGCGAGTGTGCACGAGGTTATCGAAGCGTTCCGCGGTGAGCCGTCGAATTCGGAGCGGGGCACCAAGTTCGAGCAGCTGATGGTTCGGTACTTCGAGCTCGATCCGACGCTGTCGCAGCAGTACGAGCAGGTGTGGCGGTGGATCGACTGGCCCGACCGTCAAGGTAAGGCCGACACCGGTATCGACCTGGTCGCCCGCGAACGCGACACCGGCGACTACACCGCGATCCAGTGCAAGTTCTACGAACCGACCACCACGTTGAGCAAAGGCGATCTCGACTCGTTTTTCACCGCCTCGGGACAAACATTTCCCACCGCCGATGGGGATCGGTCGTTCACCAACCGCGTGATCATCTCCACCACCGACCGGTGGGGAAAGAACGCCGAAGACGCGATCAATCACCAGACCATCCCTGTCCAACGGATCGGTCTGGCCGAGATCGCCGAGGCCCCGATCGACTGGGACATCGCATGGCCGCAGGGCGAGCTGACGGTCGAGTTGAGCGAAGCGGTCCGCAACGAGCCCCGCCCGCACCAGGTCGACGCGATCGACGCGGTCTTCGCCGGGTTCTCCGCCGGCAACGACCGCGGGAAACTGATCATGGCCTGCGGAACGGGAAAGACGTTCACCGCTCTGAAGATCGCCGAACGCACGGCTGCCGAGGCCGGCGGCAGTGCACGCATCTTGTTCGCGGTCCCTTCCATCTCCTTGCTTTCGCAGACACTTCGAGAGTGGACCGCTCAAACCCAGCTCGACATTCGCGCGTTCGCGGTGTGCTCGGATTCGAAGGTCTCCCGCTCCGCCGAGGACTACAGCACCGTCGACGTCGCGATCCCGGTGACCACCGACCCCGACAACCTCGCATCGCACATGGCGCACCGGAAACGCTCCAAAGGACTGACCGTGGTGTTCACCACCTACCAGTCCCTGCCGACGGTCGCTGCGGCGCAAGGGCTGGGGGTGGATGCATTCGATCTGGTGATCTGCGACGAAGCACACCGCACCACCGGTGTCACCGTCGCCGGTGCGGACGAATCGAACTTCGTCCGCGTCCACGACGCCGAGTTCCTGAAAGCGTCACGGCGGCTGTACATGACGGCAACGCCGCGGATCTTCGACGACGCAGTCAAGGAGAAGGCCGCCGACCACTCCGCCGAGTTGTCGTCCATGGACGATGTCGACATCTTCGGGCCGGAGCTGCACCGATTGTCCTTCGGTGACGCCGTCGAGCGCGGGCTGCTCACCGACTACAAGGTCATCGTGCTCACCGTCGACGAGGACCTCGTCGCGGCCCCTATGCAGAAACAGCTCGCCGGCAACTTCGCCGAACTCCAACTCGACGACGCCTCCAAGATCGTCGGCTGCTGGAACGGTCTCGCCAAACGCGCCGGCCGCTCCCCCGACGGAGACGGGTTCGCTGTCGGCGCACCCCCGATGAAGCGGGCCGTCGCGTTCGCCAAGGACATCGCCGCCTCCAAGCAGGTCGCCGAAGTGTTCCCCGACGTGGTCGACGCCTATCGCGCCCTCCTCGAGGAAAACGAGAACGACGGCGAACAGGTCGACGCCACCAACCGTGACCTCGTCGTCTCCGCACGCCACGTCGACGGCACTTTCAATGCTCTCAAGCGCAACGAGCAACTGTCCTGGCTCAAAGCGCCCGTCCCCGAGGGTGAATGCCGGATCCTGTCCAACGCACGCTGCCTGTCCGAGGGCGTCGACGTTCCGGCTCTCGATGCCGTGTTGTTCCTGCACCCCCGCAACTCCGTCGTCGACGTCGTCCAGTCCGTAGGCCGTGTCATGCGCCTCTCGCCCGGCAAGGACTACGGGTACATCATCCTGCCCGTCGCCGTGCCCGCCGGAGTGTCGCCGTCGCAGGCCCTCGCTGACAACCGCCGTTTTAAGGTGGTATGGCAGGTCCTCAACGCCCTACGCGCGCATGATGATCGATTCAACGCGATGGTCAACTCCATCGCCCTCAACGCCACCACCAAACAAGCCAAAGCCGGCCAGGGCAACGATCGACTTCTCGGCGGCCACATCGGCCCCACCACCGACTCCGACGAGACGATCGGCGACGGACACCCCACCCCGGACACCGATCCGAAGCCCGACAACGGCGAAGGTGGGAGCGGTGGGGTGGCGTCACAGATGGCGTTGTTCGCACTCTCGGAGTGGCAGGAAGCGATCTACGCCCGCATCGTCGACAAGGTCGGCACCCGCGTCTACTGGGAACAGTGGGCAGCCGACGTCGCCGACATCGCCGCCGCCCAGATCGCCCGTATCAACGCTCTCCTCACCGGTGCCTCCCCGGAGACAGCCGAGCAGTTCGAGAGGTTCCTCACCGGGCTACGCGACAACCTCAACGACTCCATCAGCCGTGACGACGCGATCAGCATGCTCAGCCAACACCTGATCACCAAACCGGTGTTCGATGCCCTGTTCTCCGGCCACGATTTCGCCACGCACAACCCGGTCTCGATCGTCATGCAGCAGATGCTCGACACACTCGACGACGCCAACCTCGAATCGGAGACCGCCGGTCTCGACTCGTTCTACGACTCGGTGCGCATACGGGCCTCCGAAGTGACCAGCGCCGAAGGCAAACAGCAGGTCATCGCCGAGTTGTACGAACGGTTCTTTCGTGTCGCGTTCAAGAAGCAATCCGACGCTCTCGGCATCGTCTACACCCCCGTCGAGATCGTCGACTTCATCCTCCGCGCCGCAGACCACGTCTCGAAGGAACACTTCGGAAAGGGCCTCACGGACGAAGGGGTTCATATCCTGGACCCGTTCACGGGCACGGGCACCTTTCTCACCCGACTCCTTCAAACCGGGATGATCCTTCCCGACGATATGGCGCGCAAGTACCGGGAAGAGCTGCACGCCAACGAGATCATGCTTCTCGCGTACTACATCGCCGCCGTCAACATCGAGACCACCTACCACGCACTGACCACCCCCGATGGCGAGGGCGGGCAGTATGAGTCGTTCGAGGGGATCGTCCTCACCGACACGTTCCAGATCTCCGAAGACGGCGACAGTATGGACGCGATCATGTTCCCGCAAAACAACGACCGCATCGTCCGCCAGCAGCGCGTACCGATCAATGTCATCGTAGGTAACCCGCCGTACTCGGTCGGGCAGGACAGCGCCAACGACAACAACGCCAACCTCAGCTACCCCACCCTCGACGCCCGTATCGCCGCAACCTACGCCGGCCGCTCGACGGCGCAGCTCAAGAACAGCCTCTACGACTCCTACTACCGCGCCTACCGATGGGCCACCGACCGTGTCGGCGACCACGGAATAGTCG
This sequence comes from Rhodococcus sp. 06-470-2, assembly GCF_002258235.1. Lineage (NCBI taxonomy): Bacteria > Bacillati > Actinomycetota > Actinomycetes > Mycobacteriales > Nocardiaceae > Rhodococcus > Rhodococcus sp. 06-470-2. The sequence goes on from NZ_NOYB01000022.1 coordinate 7,444, forward strand.
CATTCGTTTCCAACGGAGGATGGATCGACGGCAACACGGCCGACGGAGTGCGGCTGAGCATGGCCGACGAGTTCGCCCACCTGTGGATTTACAATCTACGCGGTAACCAACGCACAGCCGGCGAACTTTCCCGACGAGAAGGCGGCAAGGTGTTCGGCTCCGGAAGCCGTTCCACCATCGTCATTTTCGTCGGTGTTAAGAACGCAAAACACACAGGACCCGTACAGATCCACTACCGAGATATCGGCGACTATCTCGACCGCGCAGAAAAACTCCGTCTCGTTGACACGAGCACCATAGAGACCCTCGAATGGCAGAGTGTGCAGCCGAACGCGCACGGCGACTGGATCAGCCAGCGAGACAGTGCTTTCAGCTCATGGCCGGCGATCGCGAGCCGCGGTGCTACGGGAGCCGTCGTCTTCCGAACTTTCTCGGGCGGACTCAAGACCAACCGAGATAGCTGGGTTTATAGCTTCTCCATGAACTCGCTCCGCGAACAGGTCAGCAGGACGCTCACCTTCTATCAAGCGGAACTTCATCGCGCAGAAGCTCAACGGGGGAACGAACGCCTTCAGGACGTGGTGAACCGCGATCCCCAAAGCATCTCGTGGAGCAGCTCGCTGTTGTCATCTATCGACGCGCGCAGGGTCATTCGCGAAGAGACTTCTGCATACCGCGAAAGCGCCTACCGGCCATTCCAGGGAAGCCATGTCTACTTCGACAAGTCCCTGAATGACCGACCTGGCAGGCTCCCTTCGATGTTCCCAACGCCCCACCACCGGAACTACGGCATCGTTCTGACTGGGCCGGCATCACACTTCGACTTCACTCCATTTGCGACCAATTTGATTCCCAACCTGCACCTCCTGGACACTGGTCAGTTCTTCCCTCGCTACACCTACGAACGCATCGACGGTGCTGCGGGCGGCGGGTTCGACTTCGAATCGACGGCCGATACTTTGGGGGTCGATGAGTGGGGTTACCGGCGGGTGGACAACATCACCGATGAGATCCTTGAGGTCTACCGAACCGCGCTTGACGCTTCGGTGACCAAGGATCAGGTTTTCTGGTCGGTGTATGGACAGCTGCATGTCCCCGGCTACCGGGAGACGTACGCGGCAGATCTGAAGAAAATGCTCCCCCACATCCCCACCCCTGAAAACTTGGAGCGCTTCACACAGCTCGCCGCCGCCGGCGAGCAGCTCGGCACCATTCATATGCAGTACGAGGACGTCGATCCCTACCCACTCGATGTCGAGATAAAGGCCGGTGTCGACGAACACGATCGCGAGACATGGCGAGTACAGAAAATGAAGTGGCGCAACAAGTCCGACCACACCGCAATCGTCTACAACTCGAAGGTCAGCCTCACCGGCATTCCACCCGAAGCTGAGGAGTATGTGCTCGGTTCGCGGTCAGCGCTGGCATGGATCATCGACCGCTACCAGATCAAGACCGATAAACCATCGGGCGTCGTGAACGATCCGAACCTGTGGTGCGACGAACACGACAACCCCACCTACATAGTCGAACTGATCAAGAAAGTCACCACCGTCGCCGTTGAAACGATGCGCATCATTCGCGAACTCGGCATCGAGAAGGCTGCCTGATGGTCCGCGCTCAGACCATCCAGATCTACCTGCCCAGTGGGGATCCCGCCGGTATTCGGGTCGCGAGCCTGACCACCAGGACCGTCCGGGTCTTCGACATCCCGCGATCGCTGCTGAGCGAATTTGCGAAGCTCCCGGCATCGACACAGGTCGGGGTGTACTACCTGTTCGGAGGTAGCGAAGACGAACGGACCGCATACATCGGCCAGACCGGGAACGTCGGTAAGCGCTTAGGTGAGCACGGCGAGAAGAACTGGACCCGCGCGATGGTTGCAGTGTCGTTGACCAACGAATGGACCTCCACGCACGTCTCCTACCTGGAGTGGTTGTCGATCCGAACCGCCCAACGCGCAGACCGGTACACGCTGACCAATGGCAACGACGCGAGCAACCCGTTCACACCAGCACCGCTCGAGGCGGATTGCCACGAATTCTTGGACACGATCTCCGTCCTGCTGACCACCCTCGGCGCACCGATCCTCGATTCGATCCGTCCAACGAAGGGTGAATCCAGAGCAGGTCAAGAGTCGCCAAACCAGCCTCTGTTCTTCCGTGAGTCCGGATGCGACGCGCAGGGGTACCTGACTTCCGAAGGCATTGTTGTGCAACGAGGTTCCCGTGGACGACCGGATCTACGTGGCGCAGCTACCGAGCGCGTCCGGACTACCCGCGAGTCGCTCATCGCCAGCGGCCGCGCGACGATCGAAGATGGCGCTTTCATATTTCGCGACGACGAGCTCTTCGACAGTCCATCCGCTGCCGGTGCAGTGCTCGTCGGTGGAAGCAACAACGGCCGCATCAGCTGGAAGAACGAGGCCGGCGAAGATCTGAACGTACTCGAGGCCCGTGATCTGGCCAGCGCTCAGGCGCAACGCGAGGCGGCACCGGCGAGTGATTCCGTCGAGGTCGGAGCGGGAGTGCCAACCGCGTAGCTTTCCGCGCAACTCTAGGATTGCGCAAAATGGCGGTACAGGGTTCGCCGACTCACTCCGAGGACTTCAGCGATGTCGCCGATAGTGCTGCCCTGGTTGCGCATTCGGGTGGCTTCACGCTTCTTGGCAGTCGACAGTGCAGGTGGCCGGCCACCGATCTTGCCGCGTTCGCGCGCGGCGGCGAGGCCAGCATTCGTGCGTTCGCGGAGCAGCTGCCGCTCGAACGAGGCGAGGGCACCGAAGATGTGAAAGATGAGTTCGCCTCCGGCGGTGGCAGTGTCGATCTGTTCGGTGACCGATGCGAACCCCACTCCCCTGGATTTCAGCTCGGTCACGAGCTCGATCAAGTGCGGGAGGTTGCGACCGAGCCGGTCGAGCCTCCACACGCACAAGGTGTCTCCGGGCAATAGGGTGGCCAGGAGCTCGTCGAGCGCGGGCCTCGTGGTCGTGGACCCACTGGCAGTGTCGACGAAGAGCCGTTCACACCCAAACGCGGTTAGAGCGTCGCTCTGTAGCGCGGGTGTCTGATCGGTGGTCGAAACCCTGGCGTAGCCGTATTTGTGTCCCACAGCGCGAGAGACTGCCACAACTCACTGACACGGCAGGTTCTGACACGATCGGTTTAGCTCACGTTTTTGGCACGACATTCGGGCTGGTCGCCTCCGCACCTGTCAGTTTCAGAAGACGACTGCACTGTTTCAGAAGTGCACTGCAGTGCAACTCCGAGTTCTCGAGCACACGTCCGGCCTTATCCAGTGAGCGCTGCGATCCCTGACTGGATAGCGCATTGATGGTGAAATTTCCCATCAAGTTTTACTGGCCGTCGGTGAGCTGCGGGTCTAGCGCCGCGGCCGGCCATGGACGGCTGTTGTCGCGCGAAGTGCTCGATCGGACACTTGCGGCATGGGCGGCGAGAAAGTTGTCGACGATTTGGATGCAGTCGTCGGCGTGGATGTGGCGCAGTCCTGTGAGGCGAGCGAACACTATCGGTCCGAGGAGCTGAATGAGGGCGAAGGTGGTGTCGATCTCGCCGAGCACAGCGCGAGCGTCAGGCGCCGTCAGGATCTGATCCAGGGACCTGCGGTATTGCTCTATGACACGGGCCCGAAGCGAGACCACCGCGCCAGGATCGAGATCGCGCCGGCTGGCGTCGCCGCTGTTGACGGGCCCCATTGCCAGCCAGGCCAGCGTGGTCATCTGCACCGGAGCTTGGTCGATGAGGTCGGCTTGGGTGGTGAGCAACGAAATCAGACGTTCACGTAGCGGACCGGTATCGATATCGGTGTCGACTGGGGGTAATAGTCGCTCGAAGGTTGCAGCGAGCAGGTCAGTGGTACTTCCGAAATGTCGGTACAGAGTGGCACGTGCAACCTTCGACATGCGGGTGACCGCCTCCACGGTGACCGCCTCCACACCGCCGGTGGACAGCAGCTGACCGGCCGCTTCGAGTAACCGGTTACGTGAGCGCGCCAGCCGGGGGTCGGCCGAGCCCTCGGTTGCAACGAGAGGGTCGACCATGAACGGGCTCCGCTCCATTTGACTGACAAGACATGTCCTCGATTGATCATTCTGTCACACCCGCAGAGTTGTGATACTAATAGTCTCGAACCGAGACGATCAGTCTCGAACTGGGAGGCTGGCCGTTGAACGAACGTAGATCCGACTCTGCCAGCGTCGCTCGATGGAGCGGTGCCCAGTGGTGGATGTTGATTGTGTCGTGCATGGCAGTCGCGTTGGTGGTGGCCGCAATGGCAGCATTGTATTCAGCGTTGCCCCAGATCGCGGTCGCGACAGGGGCGACGCAAGCCCAACTGACCTGGATAGTCGACGGTTATACGTTGGTTTTGGCGTGCTTCGTTCTGCCTGCCGGTGCGATCGGTGACCGGTACGGTCGCCGGGGGGTGCTCGTGGCGGGGTTGGCGTTGTTCGCTTTCGCGTCGGCATTGCCCTTGTTTCTCGCCGACCCGGCGTGGCTGATCGCTGCTCGCGCGTTGGCTGGGGCGGGTGCGGCGCTGGTCATGCCCTCGACGCTGTCGATACTGACCGCGGGATTTCCACCGGCGCATCGCGGCCGCGCTGTAGGTGTGTGGGCCGGGGTTGCTGGATCCGGGGCGGTCCTGGGCATCCTCGGGGCTGGTGTGCTGCTCGAGCAGTGGTCGTGGACCTCGGTGTTCGTCGGGTTGACCGTCGCCGGAGCGGTTCTGGCCGGGTTGGCATGCAGTATCGCGGAGTCCCGCCAGCAGGAGCATCCACCGGTCGATTGGGTGGGCGCGGTGACCGTAGTTGTCGCGGTCGGGGCGATCGTCTTCGCTGTGATCGAGGTTCCGGCCCGTGGCTGGTCGGATTCGCTCGTCGCCATCAGCACTGCGGTGGGCTTGTTTGCGGTTGCGGTGTTCGTCGTCGTAGAACTACGTTCCTCGGCACCCCTACTCGATGTCCGGTTGTTCGCCCGCCGTGGTTTCGGTGCCGGCGCGCTGTCTGTCTGTATCCAATTTCTGGTGACCTTCGGGGTGTTCTTGCTGTTGGTGCAGTATCTGCAGTTGATTCTCGGTTATGGACCGCTCACCGCCGCGTTGGCGTTGACCCCTATGGTCGTGCCGCTCATCGTGATCTCGGTGATTGCACCCTGGCTGTCGAACATTGTTGGGCTGCGGGTGATGACCACTGTAGGTCTGCTCACCATCGCGGCGGGACTGGTGATGGTGAGCAGACTGACCGTCGCGGCGACTTACCCTGACCTGCTGTGGCCCTTGCTCATCATGAGTGCGGGTTTGGGGTTGTGTACCGCCCCTGCGACTTTCGCCATCGTCTCGGACACTCCTGAGGCCAAGCACGGGGTGGCTGCCGCGGTCAACGACGCAGCTCGCGAAATCGGTGCCGCGATTGGGATTGCGGTAGCCGGTAGCGTGCTCGCGGCCGGTTACGTTCAGCACATTCAGCCGGCTCTGCCCCAGCTACCCGAGCCTGCCCGTGGTCCGGTGGCCGATTCTCTGGCCGCCGCGTTACAGGTCGCCGACCGCGCAGGACCAGCTGGTCAGCCGCTGGCCGAGTTCGCCAGAGCCGCATTCGTACACGGAAGTGGTCAGGCGACACTGTCGTTGGCGGCGCTGACCGCCGCTGGGGCACTCGTCCTCGCCGTCTTTGCGCCAGGTAGACGCAGCCGTACGACAGCCACCGCGGGTGATGGACGTCGGTGAAGGTCGGCCAGGGTGTCTATTCTTCGGTGTGATTCGTGTCCGTGGCCCGGAGTTGGGCTCGGGCTTGGGACTGCATGAAGTGTTCGACCTCGACCACCACGAACAGGGCAGTAGCGGTGGCTACCGAGCGGCCCTGCGCATCGTCCATCGTGGCCGTGAGATCCAGTTTGCGCCCATCACGAGACCGAACGGCAGCACGCAATACGTATGGAGTGCCGAGCAGAACCGGCGCCAGGTAGTCGAGCTCGAGACGCCGCGTCACGGCGAGCTCACCCACTGTGTAGAGCAGGAAGCCGAACAGATCGTCGAGAACGGTCGCCACCGCGCCTCCGTGTGCTATCCCGGGTGCCCCGACATGACGTTGATCGAACACATGGTGAGCCACCACGCCGTTCTCGTCACGCTGGACCGACAGGGCGTGGCCGTGCGGGTTCTGCGGCCCACAACCAAGACAGTCGGGGTGGTGGGGCGGTAGATCAGGCGAGTCGAAACTCGTGCTCCAGAACGAGCGCGCCCAGTTCTCGACAGCCGGGCCGGCCGACCCGCTGACCTCGTCCGGAACTCTTTTCATGGTCGGACCTCTCTGTCGTGAAAAAAAATTGTGCCGAGTCTGTCGCGTCATCGTGCGCTCGGCCTGCACCGCTGTTAGTTTCGATAGATAAACTGCACTATGTCAGAAGTGAACCGCACTAAAGGATCGACCAAGCCGACATAGCATAAAGAGAGAAGTGATCTGCCGCGAGGATTTCGGACCTGGAGATGACTATTCTGAGGCCGCGTTTGCGGACTGCCCGTAACTGAGTTCTTGTCCAGGTGGCGTGTCCCCAGTGAACGGGGACACGCCACGTCCAGCGCGATGTCCTCGTTATCGAATATCAAGATTGCATGGAGGTCGTCGCGGAGTGCGCAGCGGGCGCAGAAACGGGCTCGGTAGCGTTCGCCTTTCGTGGTTGCAGGCGTTCGCAGCGCAGGTCGAGCGCGATGCCGGCGCACTCTTGGCGCTGATCGCGGAGTTGAACCGTCAGATCGGCGACTCGAAGCCGAACTGACCCGCCATTTTGAAACACACCCGGACGCGGATACACAACGCCGCCATCTACCTCTCCCTGCCAGGAATCGGTGTCATCCTCGCCGCCCGGGGCTCGGTGAATTCAGCGACGACGTCGACCGCTACACCAACGCCAAGTCTCGCAAGAATTACGCCGGTACGTCACCCCTGACAGTTGCGTCGGGCAAGAAGCGGGCCGTACTGGCTCGACATATCCGCAACCGGCGGCTCTACGATGCCATCGACCGGTGGGCGTTCTGCGCCCTCAGCCAGAGTCCGGCCGCTCGCGCGTTCTACGACCAACACCGTGCTACCGGAGACCTCCACCACCAAGCGCTCCGCGCACTCGCCAACAGACTTGTCGGGCTCCTGCACGGGTGCGTACGCCACTGCACCGAATACGACGAACACACCGCTTGGGCACACCGCACCGCGCAACAACCCGACGCAGCTTGACAAGTTACACTTCTGGGATATCTAGGGTGATTCAGTCCATTTTGTGGCGGGAGGCGAAACCGGGATGGCTGAATGGCAGACTGCGTGAGAAGGCCACGCCTACGGTTGCGGCCGCGCCGTCGATGATTCCCCACGTCGTCTCTGATAGGTGTGCGACGAAGAACGTATCATCCACCCCTTGCTCACGACCGTTGTCGATCCACCACTGAGTCGCAGATAGACCAGAACCCAGAATGGACGCCACGGCCAAGGGAATGACCGAAGTATCTGCGTGAACACGCTGAAGACTTTCAGTGAACCGATCGGCGACGACCTCCATCACCGACCTCAGTTCGTCAGCAACTCCGCCATTTCCCGATCCGGAGTACTGAAACAAGTGATTCGCCATAAGGAATCTGACGACCGTGGGATACCGCCCGACGAGCGTGACGTAGCTCTGGACGGACGAGCGAACCATATCGTCAACCGAAAGATAATCTTGGTCGGCGAGAATAGTGACTTTCGCCGAATCCCACATCAACGCACCGAGTTTCGCCGCCACCGCCGCGTTCAAGCCCGCTTTGTCGCCAAAGTAGCGATACAGCTTTGGTTTAGATACACGGGCCTCCGCAGCGATGTCGTCCATGCTGACGCCTGCACCATACCGTTCGATGATCCGTATGGTCGCGTCGACCAGCTGCGCGCGTACCTCGACTCTATGCTCATCCCAGCGGGTGCTACGGGCATCGGCCACTCGACGCTGCACCTGAGATGGAGTAAATGAAACGCGGCGGACGAATGACATTATGGGGTTAACAATACCCGGAAGGGTCCTCTCAAGCGAGTCGGGCTGGAGAGCCGTTCGCTGAAACCACTCGGTTCGCTCGCAGCGGTTCGGCACCCTCCCTCAAGCAGCCGATCGTCCGCCGGATCGCACCGTGTCGATCACATACACCGGCGGCACGACCGGAAAGCCGAAGGGAGCCATCGGAGGCTTCGGCAATGTTCACGATGACGCAGATTCAACTCTCCGGAGTGAGAATGGCCGGGTACCCCAAATTCTCGTTGTGCACCCCGCTGTCGCATGCTGGGGCCGCGTTCTTCGTACCGACCCTGACGAAAGACGGCCCGATGATGGTGCTGCCGAAATTTTATCCGCCGAGGTGCTGCGCACCATCGACGCAAAAAAGATCACCGTGGCGATGCCATCGATGCTGTACGCCTCGATGGACCCCTCCCAACTCGGACACGCGCGGCCTGTCGACGATCGTGGCCGTCTCACGAGCTCATGTGTGTCCGGTCGACGGTTCAAAAGCCATCGCCTACCGTGACTGCGTCCAATCGGGCCGCTGCTTCGTTGAAATAGTTTGGCGCCTCCATGTTGATCATGTGACCGATCTGTGGCAACGCCACGAACTCATGCAACCGGCGGCGCTGCTGCAGTCGGTCGGCGAGATCAATGGAATGAACCGCGGGTGTCAACTTGTCGGCCGAGCCCACGATCACGGTCGTCGGAACCGTAAGTGAGTCGATTCCTTTGCTTACATCGATGGTGGCCAGGACCCTGCCCCACATTCCCCGAACCTCAGGGGGGCACCGCAGTACTATGTCGGAACACTCAGCCACAACGTCTGCTGGCGCGTGTGGACCCATCGTCCCGTATTTCACCAACCGTCGGTTGAAGCGAGTGTCAAGCATCTCCGGTCCCGCGGTGGCGAGCCCGGCTGCGAATGCCCGCTCCAGTGAGGCGCGGAATCGACGTGGCGACCCAATTAGCGTCGATCTACTCACCAACTGCGAGGGGCCGGTACTCGCCAAGACGGCACCACGGGATAAGACGGGCACCGACTCCGGGTGCTCGGCAGCCCAACCCATGATGGACATCCCGCCCATACTGTGACCGGTCACCAATGCCTTACGATTAGACGTGACGACAGCGCGCAAGACAGCCTCGAGATCGTCGCCAAGCACCGACGAAGAGAAGGGCGCGCGACCCCGGTCGCTCCAGCCATGCCCTCGTTGGTCATACACCACCACACGGTGTGTGGTGGCGAAGTGCTCGATCTGAGGTCTCCAGAACCGACCTTGGCAAGCCCACCCGTGGCTGAACACCAGCAGCGGCGCATCATCACCGAGCCCGTACTCCTCGACAAACAGCCTCGTGCCGTCACTGGAGAGAACCTCCCGCGACCGCCGCGACAATAGGCCAGCTTTCGAGGAGTCAGAGGTCATCGAAACTCACCGTCACAGCGTCGGTGAGCGGAAGTGCCTGGCACGCGAGTCGCTCGCCGTCCTCAATGTCGTCGTCTACGAGGATGTTGTTCTGCACCATCTCGACATCGCCATCGATGAGCTTGCACACACACGCGCTGCATGCGCCCTCTCGGCACGAGTACGGGGCGTTGTGCCCTCGCGAGAGCAGCACATCGAGCAGAGGCGTGTTACGTGGCCACTCCGTGGTGATGCACTCTCCGTTCAGATAAACCGTGGCCGTAGCTACACCCTCGTCGTCACTGAGTCGACGCAGTGTTGCGGTGTCGAACGGGTCACCCGTCAGCGACTGGAATACCTCTCGATGTACATCCGAATGATCCACTCCGCATGCGGCGGCAGAGCTTTCCACAAGATCCATGAAAGGGGAAGGCCCGCAGGTGAAAATTGCCGATCCCTTGTGTTCACGAATAATCTTTTCTACAGCCTCTGATGTGGGAATCCCGTTCTCCGACTCAAGCCAGTCAACCAAAGTGAACCGCTCGGCGAATTCAGATCTAATCTGCTCAAGCTGGCACTCGTACATGATCGAATCGGAGTCACGGTTTGCGTAGAACAGGACAACTTCCCCACTGCCCGACACCAGAGCCGACTTCACCAGCGACAGAACCGGAGTGATGCCGCTTCCGCCAGCGAAGAAGAGCAAGTCGACGTCGAGGCTCTTAGCGGTAAACTTTCCCGATGGCGTGAGGACGGTCACCTCCATGCCGATGGAAACGTTGTCACACAACCAGTTCGACGCATACCCCCCAGCGGTGCGCTTCACCCCGATCTCGAGGCGGAAGTCATCGACATGAGGCGAACTGCTCAGCGAGTAGCATCGTGCGACGTGGCCCGTCTGGTCGGACGGGATCTTCAACGTAATGAACTGCCCGGGTAGATGCTTGAAATCGTCGACGATCTCGTCAGGCACTTCGAAGGCGATGCTCACGGAGTCCTTGGTCTCCTGCACGACCTCCGACACGGTCAGCGTTCGCGATCGCGCGGTGGTGCCCGGCCGATTCTCCTGTTCGAGGGTCATTTGATGATCCCCCGCTTACGAGCCAAGGCGTAGCCCGCGCGTGTGACAGGCGCAGAGATGTCCTGGTAGCGCGGACCGACAACGCGTGCGACAAAGTCGAAGCCACGTGCGTCTGCGCCGATCAGCACTCGGGGCTTCTTCTTGTCCATTCCCTTGAGGATGGCGCACGCAGCTTTCTCCGGAGTGGTCCTGGCGATGTTGTTGAACATCGAGGCAATGGTGGCGGTATCTGCCCCCATATCGGATACACCACGAGCGTTGTTGACGATATTAGTCTTGACGCCGCCGGGGTGAACGCATGTCACCGTGACCGGATGCCGACTGATTTTCATCTCTTGCCGAAGCGCTTCGGTGAAGCCACGCACACCGAACTTCGCGGCGTTGTAAGCGCTTTGACTGGGGATCCCGACCAGACCGAAGACGCTGGAGGTGTTTACCAGATGACCATCACCAGAGGCGATCAGATAAGGCAGGAACGCCTTGGTCCCGTTGACGACACCACCGAAGTTGATGCCCATCAGCCAGTCGAAATCCTCCCAGGACATGTCGACAACGTCGGCGCCGAGGGCGACGCCGGCATTGTTGAACACCATGTTGACGCGCCCGAAAGACGACTGCACGCTCTCTGCGTAAACCTGGAACGCAGCACGATCTGCCACGTCCAACACCGCGGTCTCCACGGCCGCACGATGCGCGGTACGGCACATGTCCGCCGTCTCCTCGAGATGCACTTCGTCGACGTCGGACAAGGCAAGGCTGGCCCCGCGTTCGGCCAGTTGGAGGGCAAGGGACCGACCGATCCCTGAGGCGGCTCCCGTGACGACTGCGACCTGGGTCGCGTAATTGCCTGCTGTCGAACTACTCACTGTCGGATACTCACTTCTCGATGACCTACGGTTGGATTGTCAGGCGATCTCGTACTCGGCGGGATCGAAGTCTTTCGTCGCTCGCCAGTACTGCCAGGTGAACCCGGGCCATACCGTACGGTTGACACCTTGCGAGTCCAGATACCAACTCGTACATCCGCCGTTGGTCCACACGCCCTTGGCGAGCTTGTGTTGGATGCTCTTGTTGAAGTGTTCTTGAACCTCGGCCCGCACATCAACACGCTCCGCACCTCGACTGTCGACGGCGTCGATGGCCTTCATGATGTACTTGATCTGCTGCTCGATCATGAACACGACAGAGTTGTGCCCAAGACCCGTGTTAGGTCCGAGCAGGAAGAACAGGTTCGGGAAGCCCTCGGTGGTGATGCCGAGGTGGGTATTGATGCCCGTCCGGTGCCAGTGCGACGGCAAGTCCTCGCCCCGAGCGCCCTTGAGCGCGAGTTGATCGAACCCGTCCGTGACATGGAACCCTGTGGCGTAAATGATCACATCCACAGGGTGTGACACGCCGTCAGGGGTGACGATCGAATCGGCAGTGATCTTTTCGATCCGATCGCTGATCACTGTCGTGTTGGGGGCGGCGAGCGCAGGGTAGTAGTCGTTCGATCCCAGGATGCGCTTGCATCCGATGCGGTAGGACGGCATCAGCTTCCGGCGGAGCTCGGGGTCGGTGATAGAACGCTCGATGTTCCATTTCGCCACCTTTTCGATCGGTCGCATAAGGTTGGAGTGGCCGTTGAGCCCGAAGGCCAGGCTCTCTGCGCCCCAGTAGACCGACCACCGAGCGAGGCGGCGAGTAATGGGGATCTTGCTGAGCAGCGTCCGAAGTACCGGCGGCACCGCGAAGTTCTTGCGTGGAAGTACCCAAGCCGGGGTTCGCTGGAAGACCGTGAGTGTGCCGGCGTCCTTCTGCACGAACGGCACGAACTGAATCGCGCTGGCACCGGTGCCAATGACGGCCACCCGCTTGCCCTGGAGATCCACCGTGTGGTCCCACTGTGCCGAATGGAACGCCTGGCCGGCGAACTCGTCGATTCCGGGGATATTCGGAAAATTCGGGATGTGCAGAGCGCCGACACCGGACACGATGTACTGCGCGACGTACTCCCGGCCCGACTCGGTACGCAGGTGCCACCGAGATTCGGACTCGCTCCAGTATCCGGAGACCAACTTCTGCCCGAAGTGGATCTTCTGAGTGACACCACGCTTGTTGGAGATATCTTTCAGGTACTGCTCGATTTCGGGCTGCGAGGACCACACCTTCGACCAGCTACCGCGACTCTCGAACGAGTAGGAGTACATCAGTGACGGTACGTCGCACGCGCATCCCGGATAGGTGTTGTCGCGCCACGTCCCACCGACGGAGTCGGCCTTTTCTAGAACGATGAAATCACTGTACCCGCGTCGTCGGAGCTGGACGGCCATACCGAGGCCAGAGAAGCCGCTGCCGATGATGAGAACTTTGGTAGTGATGGGCTCGGTTATTCCCGGGTCTGTCGCCGTGGCGGCGGACTTGGCGTTGGAGGACGGCATTGTGAAAATCTCCTGATCGAATGCAGAAAACGGACCCGCACGGCGCGCCGTGACGCGTGGCAGGTGTGGGAATGTCATCCGCCCAAGCCCACGAACCGAGGAATCCGGTCGTGGGGTCGAGGAATGGGCTGTGGGACGCGCGGACCGGGCCGGGCGTGTTAGCGCAGATCGTCGGGCAGGCTGCGCGTTGCGCGCCACATCGCCATCGTGAACTTCCCCTCCATCATTCCGGCCTCGTGGAAGAATCGGATCATCGGCTCGGACATGAACTGCAAGTTGACGCGATAGTTCGGGCTCGTCTGCTGCGCCCACAGGCCGCGCAGACGGCTGATTCCGACATCGGGATATACCTTCGGATTGATGAGCAACGGGTATGCAAAGTTCGCAATGGCCGCCAACGTGCCTCTATGCCAGGCGCGCGAGATGCGTCCGCGACGCTGCATCCCTTCCACCATTTCCAGCCGCGCGAACGTGATGTGACGGGCCTCTTCGAGAACGTGGATCTTCATGAGCTGGCGCAGCTGCGGCTGCATTTTCGGGTCATTCATCGCCTCGCGCTGAGCGCGGTCGAGGATCTCCTCGATGAGCAGAGTCGCGCCGGACACGGACGGGCCGAGAGGCACAAAGTGCAAGATCTTCGCGATGCTCAAGAACCCCTTCGGCAACTTGTACGGTGCCAGGCCCGTCTTGTTGATCAGTCGGGCGAACATCGTCGAGTGACGTGCCTCGTCGCCGATCTCGTTAAGGGCGTAGAGGGACCTTTGATCTGTCAGGGCGCCTTTGGCGGATGTTCGGAGCAGCGCCGAGCTGAGCAGATTCTCCGCGTAGATACCGAAGCTGAGGATGCTGACGATTTCGTGGCGCCCGAGTTCCGCCTTTTGCTCATCGCTCATTCTCTCCCACAGCTTGGTGCCGTAGAGCGAGACCCGATGCTCTGGCAGGTAGTACTTTCCTTCCTCCCAGGGTGAGTCCCAATCGATGTCGATCTCCGCGTCATAGAATTTTTCGGCCGCCGCCCGCAGCAGTCGGCCGGCAGATCTCTGCATGTCGACGGGCTTGCGGGCGCTGACACGCGCAGCGCCTTCCGTTGAGACGTCGGGCTTGGTCTCCACATTTTGAACGGTCATGTGACACCTCCGTTGCGTTCCGGGCCGAGCTGAGTCTCGACTTCATACCCGTACTCCGGGTACCAGATACTGATAGTGTCTGCGCCAATGCGTTCTTTTGTCAATGTTCGATGTGAAGAAAGTGAGCCTTGCGTGTCTGACGACCACGATCTCGACTACTCCGGCGAGGGCACCTTGGTGTGCCGTGGCAAGGAGATTGCTGTCGGGGTGAAGATCAAAGGCTATTTCCAGCCCCTCAACGGCTTATACACCTGGTACGGCAGGATCGACAAGAATGATGCGCTCCACGCCGCCCTCTCGGGAAGGCGCACGGTTGCCGTCTTTGCGACACCAGAGGGACGCGCCGAGTGCGTCGTGGGCGACCCTGATTTCTGGGACCGCTATCGCATCTCGGGCACGAGCAGACCGCCGTACCACATCCCCACCACGCTCGAGGAAGTTGAGTCGATAGCAGAGAGTGAACATCAGGGTTGACCGACCCGCTTTGCGCCCTGGGCGTTCCCCAGCATCCAGTCCGATAGCGCCCAGGCGGGTGAAGCAACGCCACCAGACAGCCGATTCTTGACTGCGGTAGGCCTTCTCGAATTCGTCTGGTGTGAGGTAGTCGAGGGTGCTGTGGGAGGCGGCGTTGGTTGAACCAGTCGACCCATCCCATCGTGGCGAACTCGACATCGTCGATGGTCTTGAGCGGGCCGTTCAGGAACGGGCTTCTCTTCGATACTGCCTCGGTCTTGAACAACCCAATTGTGCTCTCGGCCAACGCATTGTCGTACGCATCCCGACACAGCGGATCGATGCCGCAATCCCCTCGCAACGCTGCCACCCGCGACGGCAAGCTCGAGTACCGCACATCAGTGGCGCAATGGAAAGCCGATCTTGCGGCAAGGCGACCCAAGGTAGCCAAACTCGTTGAACACGAACCTCTTCGAGAGTACGTGCAGGAAGTGCTCTCGGGCGTGATCCGCGACGAAAACGGTGAGGTCTGATCATCGGGCTGGGCAGGTCCGCAGTGGGTACGCTTGTCGAACGCACCAGCAGATTCACCACGTTGCTGCATCTGCCACGTAAGGATGGGTACGGGGATGCGCCCCCGGTGAAGAACGGGCCGGCGTTGTCCGGTTACGGATCGGAGTCGGTCCGCGATGCACTCCAGGCTGCGATGACACCGCTGCCGGAGCACCTGCGCAGATCGGTGACCTGGGACCGCGGCGGAGCTTGCACGTCATGCGGAGTTGACCGCAGAAACCGGGATCCGTGTGTACTTCTGCGACCCGTACAGCCCCTGGCCGCGAGGAACGAACGAAAACACCAATGCATTGCTGCGACAATACTTTCCGAAGGGAACCGATCTCGCTCGATACCGTCGAAGTGACGTTCAGGCCGTGACGGATGCACTCAACAACCGCCCGCGCAAAACACATGGGTGGCGAACCCCAGCGGAAGTGCTTGCAGAGCAGATACGCTCGGCTTCACGGCACTGTGTTGCGACGACAGGTTGAATCCGCCCTGACTGCCGGCACCGCTGTGATGGATGAGCCCTGAGCCGACGCGGCGTCCACCGTGATCTCGTCGTCACAACGCCATCTTCAGCGCCGTGGTGACCATCGCTGTGTCTTTGACCGTCGGCACGGCGAGGAGGCCTGCAAAATCCCGACATTCCCGATTATGTCGGTGTTCGACCACTCGCAAACTGACCCGATCGAGTGGCACCCGCAACCCGAAGAGATCACCCAACTCCTCACCGGCGTCGACCCCGCCGACATCTCCGACATCTGCGACCGCGTCGAAAAATGAGTACCGTCCTGCATCTTGCTCTTCGTGGAACTCCTTCTGCGGAGCCGCCGCCTCATTCAGCTGGGCCATAGTCCTGAATTTGCCAGCCCTGGGCGGTTTTCGTCACGACCACCTTCAACAATGTCGGCAGTTCACTCGGTTGTGGATTCTGCACGTTCTGCGTCTTCTGGCTCGCGAAGACCATCACCGTGTATTCTTCGTCGGTGTCACCGGTGTCACCGGTGTCACCGGTGTCACCGGTGTCACCGGTGTCACCGGTGTCACCGGTGACGCTGGTGGCCAGAACGCGTCCCGACGCCTGCACCTGGGCCTGCTGGATAATCTGGGTCAGCGTCGGCCGAACCTCGTCATACCGCTTGACTAGAGCCTCACCCGCGTCCTCTTTGACTGCCGCGAAAAAGGCGTCGGTGTTCTGGTAGCTGTAGGTCAGGGATCTGGTCGTGTAATCCGAGGCGGCCTTCGCCGCGGCGGCCCGTTGCGCGGCGTCGTTTTCCAATACCGACTTCGCTTCGTCGGCCTCGAGGTAGAGGTAGGCGAACACGCCGGCCAGCACAGCGAGCACCACGATCACGGCCGAAACCACCACGGCACGTGATCGCGGCGATGCTGACCAGCGGTGCCCACCTGGCGAGGGGGGTTCGACGTCGCTGTCTCCAGCCCCAGCCGTGGCTACGGCGGACGCGGCTGGGGCGTTTTCGTCCATCAGTAGATCGCCATCCGGCGTCGCTGCTGCCGCGCTGTCCTCGACCTCAGTGGGCTCGGGGTGCGGTTTCGTTCGGTCGTCATTTGTCATGTGGGACCTTCTGTGTACTTACGGTGACAGTCGCTTGCGGACGGGGCGTCACCGTAGTGGCGGCGACACGGTGACGGGGACCTCGGCGCGACCTGGTCGCGACGCCGGGAAAGTTCGGCCGAGGAGGTCGCCGATCGACCCGAAGTCGACGTATGTGTCGGCAACTTTCTCGGTCGCCGGTTTCACCGCCCGGGTGATCGTCAGCAGATCCGGCTGCAGGATCTGAATATAGCCGTTGAGCTTTTCCACAAGCTTCAACACGGGAGGCCACTTGTCGTACGAGGTGGTTGTGAACCTGATGAACGCCCGTTGAATCCGCGCCAGCCCGTTCACGGCGTCAGGGGTGCGTACAGATGCCGTAGTGAGGACGTCCCCGGCATTGGACAAGAGGCCGAGCAGGAACTCGGCGTTGTCCGCGGTCACCCGGACGGACCCATCTTTGCCGACGAAATCGACTACACGGTGCATCATGTCGCCGATCGTGTCGAGGTCGTCCTGCCGTCCGGCGACGGCCTCGGCGACGGTCTTGTTGATGGACTCGATCGATTCCGGGTCGAGCCCATCTGCCACTGCAGCCAACTTTGGCAACACCTGGGGAACCGATTGCGACACGTGCACCGCGTCCGCGGGCACCACGTCTCCGTTATCGAAGTACCCACCGGTTGCCGTGCCCGCGGGCACGAAGTTGATGTACTGTTCCCCCGCGAGCGACAGATTCTGGATAGACATCTCGCTGTCCTGGGGGATCTTGTGGTCGGAATCGATCGTCATCTCGACCTTAATTGCCGAATCCGCGACGTTGATCGAGGACACCTTTCCGACGGGTACCCCCCGCACCATCACCGGCGATGTGTCCAGCAGACCGCCTGAGCTGTCGATGATGGCGGTTAACGAGTACTCGGAGCGGGTGGGGTTGATGTGTGCCACGCCGACGACGAGGTAGCCGAGCCCTACGACGAACACGACGGCGAGAGCCAGTATCGATATGAGCGTGCTGCTGCGGTTCACGGCATCATTCCGATTGATCTCAACACGGTTATGAAGGATTCGGCGTCACGCCGCGCTAGGTCCCGACCATCGATGGAGATGTCCGAGAGGTTGATGTCGGGCGACCGCACGAATGGAATGAGTTTGTCGCGGATGACGCTCGTTGCCTGCTCCGTGACGGACTTCGAGTAGATGTCGGAGTTGGCGATCGAATCGATCACCGGGGCGATCCCGGCCACTGACTCCTTGATCCGTAAGTACTCCGGATCCACGATCCTGCCCGCGGACACAGCGAAATCACGCAAGTTGGCGATGAGTAACGCGACCTCGATCAGGGAGTAGCCGAGGCCAGAAAAGTTGCGTCCGCCCTTGGTCAGCATCCGGTCGATTCCCGACGGATCGTCCAAGATCACTTTCAGAGTCTGATCAGCCGACCTCAACACTACGTCGAGTTTGTCGGTATTCGAGGAGACCTCCGAGACGGTCTCCAGCGTTGTCTGATACAGGGCGTCGAATTGCTGCAAGTCCTTGGGGAACGTGGTGTTCAATGTCGAGATCGCGGTGTGGATCTTGTCGAGCTCACCGCCGCCGAGAACATTCGACATCCCGCGCATGACGTCCTCGACATTTGCTGCCGGCTCGGTCCGTGCCAACGGGATCACCGAACCCGACCGCAGCAAGGCACCCGTCGACGGCTCGGCTGGGGGAAGGATGGCAACGTAGATCTCACCAAGGAGAGTGTCCTGACGTAGCTCAGCCCGCGATTCGCCCGGCAGCTGAGTCGTGTTGTCGATGCGAGCTTTCACGACCGCATGCCCGTTCTCGTACGTGACATCTTCGACGAACCCGACGCTGATTCCCCCCGAGAGAACTTTTGCGAGGGCCGGCAAGTTGAGTGCGCTGGTGAACTCCATCTGGATGTCGTAACCGTCCGCGTCGGAGGTCGCTATCGTCGGCGGATTGTCGGCGTTGATCCCACACGATGTCACGAAAACTATCGTTGCCATCAGTGCGACCACCATGGGTCCGAGGCATGCGCGATTTACCGAGATCATCAGGCCCCTCCCCCCATCATCCCTGCGATCGTCCTCGATACATCGCTGGACCCGCAGACTCCGTTTGCCACCGGCGCGGCGCAGCCACCGACCAGGCTTCGCAAAGGCAGCGACACTGCGAACGCCTGCACAATTGACTTGGCATCGGGGTGTTTCACGATGAGGTCTGCCGTGCGGGCTGCGATCGCTACCACCATGTCCGGCTGCTCTCCCATGTCGGCGATGAGCGGAACGGCAGCATCACCGATCGCGAATATCGGGGGACCGAAATCTGTTGCGAACCTCGAGAGGATCGGAACGAACGTCCCCGCGTACTCGACTGCCGCGCCGAAGGTCTGGCCGAACGCGATGATGACCTCGATGGCACCTACGAAGTTGTCGAAGAGGGCGGTCACCTCTTTGTCGTTCTCGGTTGCCACCCCCGTCAGTGCGGCGAGGTTCCCGACGATGCTGCGAATCTGCATATCCCGCTTTGCCGGGTCGTTGATGAGCGTGGCTGAGTCCTTGATGATCCCGGCCACGTCACCCTGCGTTCCTTCTAGATTGCGGGAGACGAGCTCGAGGGACTGCAAGATCGCGTCGGTGTTCCTGCCGTTGTCCTTGACCAGGTCCTCGGACAAGTTGCTGATCGAGTCGAGCGTCTGACTGATTCCCAGCGGGGTTCTCGTCTTACTCAACGGAATGCACTGATCCGTCTCGTATCGGGCTCCATCAGAGTACGGCTTGGTGAACTCGATTTGACGTTCGGTCACGATGGATGTCGACACCAGAGTCGCGCCGACGTCGGCGGGCAGCGGAACGCTCTTGTCGATCCGCATTTCGATCCTTACACCGGACTGATCACTATTCTGGTGCACCCCGACGACGCTGCCTATCTTCTTGCCGAGCATGGCTACTGTGTTGCCTTCGAAGAGGCCCGATGCGTCGGTGAACTCGGCACACAGGGAGCGCGTGTCGTCGGACACCCTCCCCCCTCTTTCCACACTAGCGACCACCACAACCACCACGGCGATCAGGAGCAACAGTCTTCGGATCCATGTAGTCAACATTTGTCGTCACCACTCGGAATGCACACACGAACCTCTGGTTCTGTGGTAGTCGACGCACCGACCGGCGCCTGGAGGAGGACGCCGAGGCGCTGAGTGATCTGATCAACCTGGGCCAGGGCATCGGAGTAGCCTGGCAGCTCTGACGACACCTTGTCGAGGAGCGTCTTGTATTGTTGGACAGACGGTTCGATTCCATCGCTGTAAGCCACGAGCGGCCTCGTGAGAAGTTTGAACAGACGACTGAGAAGGTCGAACCCGCCGCGGACGTTCTCGATATCAGGTCCCAGCGTACTGGCAAGGAAGCTGAGTTGACGGAGAAAGTCGACCAGCACCTGTTTTTGATCGGCGAAAGCGTTGACGTATTCATCGGATAGAGCGACCGCTTTGTCGAGCTGACCGTACTGTCGCTCTAAGAGTTCCATCAAACTGCTGGTGTTCCTCAGTGCGTCGGGAATGTTTGTGTTGCCGTCGGAGAACGCATTCTGCAGCAGCGACGCAGTCTGACGGAGATCGACGCCCTTTACATCGCGGAACACCGGCGTCGTCGTCTCGAGCGTGTCCGAAATGTCGTAAGTACTCGATGTCTGAACAAGGGGGATCGCCCCCGACAGCGAGGTCGGTCCTGACCCTGGGTCCAGATCCAGAACTCGCCCGCCGATCGGCGTGATCAGGCGAACCGCTGCGGTGGCATCCGAACGGACTGGCACTGAGTCGTCGAGTCGAAATTCGACTGTGATAAACGTTCCCGCGAGGTCCACCGACGACACCGTTCCCTGTCTTATCCCCGCTATACGCACCTGATCACCCGACTCCAGCCCTCCGGTGTTGACCAGTTGCGCCGAGTACACCTTTTGGCCGGGCGGTGCGATATACACGGTCCCGGCGATTACCAGACCGACCACCACGGTCACCACCACCACAGCGGCGACGATGAGGTCGCGTCTGCGTTCGGACTGGTGATGCGGTCGATTTCGACTGAACAACCTCACTTACACACCACCAATCGTTGCCCCATAAGCGCAATCGTAGCTGTATCCGGCAGGGGCAGAAGGCCTTTCGAACATCGTGCCTCAGTCGGCGTGGAATTCGTCGAAGCGTTCAGCGAGTCCATAAGGGGCTTGAGCAGTACCGCGCCATTCAGTAGCCCCTCCAACTCCCCGGGTTCTCGCGCCAGACGCTGATAGATCGTCGCGAAACTCTGGTCGTACGTTGACTCAAGTTGCTCCCCGGCGATGACAGTTTTCTCCATGGACCGGTTGACCTCGCCCAGCGACTCCCGCAACCGGTCACTCACGCGGCTGAAGGCGTCGACGATCGATCCCAGCTGGTCGACGAGTTCGACCAGCTGCGCCGAGCGGCCTTCGAGTTGGTCGGAGACCTGGCCGAGGCTCGTCACAATATTCGTGATGATCTCAGACCGCTGGTCCCCGTAGGCGGTGATGTTGGCGACCTGCTCCAGAACAGGCGATATACCCCTCCCATCACCTTGAGCAACGCGCAACAAGTTGGACTGCAGTTCATTGATCTCGTCGGCGTTAAGCGTGTCGAACACCGGCTTGAACCCGTTGAACAAGGTGGACACATCAAATGAGGGAACGGTCTTGTCGAGCGCCACCTGTGTAAGCGCCGCCCCCTGTGTCTTTCCCTGTGCCGCACCGATCAATTCGACATATCGCTGTCCGAGAAGATTCTGATAACGCACGGCGGCGGTAGTGCTCGACGTGATCGCGACGTCGTTGTTCAGTTGGAAATGAACGACCGCGGTGGGCCCTTTCAGGCCGATCGCCGTCACATAACCGACCTTTACTCCCGCCAAACGCACACCGTCGCGAGGCTTGAGCCCAGATGCATCGGAGAAGACCGCAGACCGTTCAGAACTCGCTCCGTCCGAGCTGGGTTCGAGGATGGCGATGATCACGTAGGTGAGAACGCCGATGACTGCGGCGAACGCGACGATCTTGACGATGGTGGGAATTAACGACTTGAGCTTCATCTTCTTGGTCCTCCTGCTGCAAGCGCGCTCTGCAGCGCAGGTGACGTCTGCACTACCAGGGCGACCTGAAGTTGTACTCGCTCGCCGACTTGCGGCGTGGCGTTGTCGATGCTGTCCAGGATCTGCGGGATGGTGTAAATGGTCTGCGCGAGTCCCGATGCCGATCTGGCGACCGGCCTCGCCAGATCGAGGCCGACGTCCAGTACCGAACTCAACGCCGGGTAGTTTTCGCTCAACAGTCCTCCCAGTCCCCCGAACAGAACCTCGCCGGTGCTGTTGAGGTTGCCTGTGGCCTGTTTGATGGCCTCGTCGGTGGCGAAGAAGTCAGCGACGTCGACGTTTATGAGGATGCCCGGAACGAACGGCGTCATGAAGTCGGCAACGCCCTGGGACAGGTCTGCCGCGATCGCCAAATCCTGGCCCACTGGCCGCTGTTGAACGTCCCGAGTGAGCTGCGCGATCTGGAACATGAGCTGGCCGGCATCGGCAAACGTTTGGGAATCATCGACGACAAACTTCACCACAGAATTGAACGCCGGCTGATCGAGAGCATCGACCAGCTTCGAGAGTTTTCGAATCAGGGTCGATACCGAAGTGTGTTCGGACTGCAGCTTGCTCACATAGACGCTGCCGCCATCACGGATGAGGACTCCCCGCCCGGGGTCCACAATCTCCAGTGCCGTCGGCCCCAGCGCGCTGGCGGACGTGTAATTCACGGCCATGCCCTGACGCAACCGGATGTCGTCGTTCACTCCGGTGAGCTCGATTTTCACATTTACACTTTGGTCGCGCCCCGACACCGAGGACACCTTGCCCACCGTGAAGCCCCGATACTTCACCTCCGATCCGCCCTTCAACCCGTCACCAACCGCGTCGGTGGTGATCGTCACTGTCGTGTTGTCTTCATATTTTCCGGTCGCGTTGCCCGCCAGAAGATAGCCGGCAACCGTCACTACGACGAGAACCCCGATCCCGCGCAGGGTCAAGTTCGCCAGTGAGGGCGCGCGTCCTGATGGATCTTGAAATACAGCCACTTGAACTCCTAGCCCGAAATCTGGACGCCCGAATCGAAACCCCACATCAACAGGGTTAAGATCATGTCCTCCACGACGATGATGATGAGACTGCTGCGGATCGCTCGACCAGACGCGCGGCCGACGCCTTCTGCCCCGCCGCTGGCGTAGTAACCCTGGTAGCTGTGGATGATGACGACCGACACCACGAAAACGAGGACCTTGATGACTGAGAAAGCCAAATCCTGCGGTTTGAGGAACGCATCGAAATAGAAGTCATAGGTGCCAGCCGACTGGCCGTGTAGAAGGATGACGACCAGCTTGGCCGCGCCGAAACTGAGTATCAGCGTTACGATGTAGAGGGGGATGATGGTAGTGATCGCCGCGACTACACGCGTGCTGACGATGTACGGAATCGGCCGCACCGCCATCGACTCGAGCGCATCGATCTCTTCGGCGATACGCATCGAACCTATTTCCGCAGTGAGGCGACAGCCGGCCTGGGCTGCGAAGCCGATCGCGGCGATCATCGGTGCCAACTCTCGAGTGTTGGCGTATGACGAAATGAATCCCGTAAGAGACCCCATCCCGACCAGGTCTAGCGAGGCGTAGCCCTGGATGCCGATGGACGCCCCGACAGCCATTCCGAGAATCACAAGCACGATCGCGGTACCCCCGCCGACCAGTACAGCGCCTCGTCCCCAGGCAAACTCCTGTATGAATAAAAACGTCTGTCGTCGATAGGTGGTTGCGACGTGCCGAATTCCGGCGACGGTGTCGATGGTGAATGTTGTAATGTGCCCGAGCTGCGCGGGGACCTCAGCGAGGGGTGTCACAGCACGCACGATCGGACGAGTAACAAAAGTATAACGGGTGGATGGTACTGCGGTCACGTGTTCTCCGTCATCCGATGGTCTGCGGGACGAACATGATGGTCAGTTGGGTGATGAACACGTTGATGACGAAGCACGCCACTACCCCTAGGACCACGGTGGCGTTGACAGATGTGGCCACACCTTTGGGGCCACCTTTCGTGGACAGGCCCCGATGACACGCGATTGTCACGACCACGAGACCGAACACCACTGACTTGATCAGCGCTACAAGGATGTCCGCCGATGATGCGAACGATGCGAACGATGCGACGTAGCTCCCCGGCGTGATGCCCTGGACGTTGACGCTAAGGATGTAGCCGGCCACGAGACCGGTAAACACGATGAGCATGCATAACATCGGAGCGACGATGAGAACCGCGACGAATCGAGGTGCGACGAGTCGACGTGTCGAATTTAGTCCGAGCGTCTCCATGGCATCGATTTCTTCACGGACGGTGCGTGCGCCAAGGTCAGAGGCGATGGCCGACCCTGCCGCACCACCGAGCAGGAGCGCGGTGACGATCGGTGCCCCCTGCTGAATGATCCCGAGTCCACCGGCGGCTCCGGCGATAGATGTGGCCCCGACCTGCTGGGTTAGACTTCCGACCTGCACCGAGACGATGACGCCAAACGGAATCGCGACCAGGATCGCTGGCAACGTCGTTACGGTGATGACGAACCACGTCTGTGTGACAAACTCCCGAAACGGAAACCGTCCGGTGACAATATCGCGCACGGCCCACCGCAGTGCCTGGCCGGCGAGGGCAATCGAATTTCCAAAGGTCACAAGACTGGCTGTCGCTCGACCAGCAATTTCTGTATAGATACCGGTCTCCTCTTCTGTCTGCGCAGCTCGTCGCGATAAGGTGTTCGCACAGTATCAGGTACGTGCAGTACCTGATACATGGTTTCGGGAACTTCCGTCGGATTAATCAGCTGACAGGTTGGCGTGTCCCCAAGTGAACGGAGCCATCTCGATTTAGAGCCTTGTTGCCCATGAGCTGGGCGGATAGGACGATGGAAAACATGGCTGGACGGAAACGCAACTCTGTCGAGGACATCGTGCGCAAGCTGCGCAGTGCCGACGAACTGACCGCTGCGGGCAAGACGCAGGAGGAGATCGCGGCGGCGCTCGAGGTGTCGGCGGCGACGTTGTACAACTGGCGGCGTCAGTACGGCGGGATGGACACCGATGCCGCGAAGGAACTCAAAGAGTTGCGCGAGCAGAACGGCAAGCTCAAACGGTTGCTCGCCAAGGCCGAGCTGGAGAAAGATGCACTGCGGGAGGTAGCGAAGGGAAGATTCTGAGCCCAGCCGCCAAGCGCAGCGCTGTCGACATGCTCGTGTACACCATGAGTCTGTCGAAACGACTGGGCGTGCGAAGCTGTTGGGCTTACCCGCTCCACCTACGCACGAACACCGATCGCCGACGCAGCCCTGAGGGCCGCGTTGCGGACGTACGCAGGCTCGCATCCACTGCACGGCTTCCGCCGCGCCTGGGCGCATCTGAGGCACGACGAGGGGCTTGTCGGTGAACAAGAAGAAGGTCCACCGGCTCTGGAAGGAGGGTCTGCAGGTTCGAATCTACCATCCCCGCAAACGCGCCGGCATCAGTTCATGACCGCAGGTCGAAGCCGATGCCCCGAAAGTGTTGTGGGCTAAGGACTCTCAGTTCGATTCGACCGTCGATGGTAAGGCGATCAAGATCGCGTCGATGATCGACGAACACACCCGGCAGTCCCTCTTGAATATCGTAGAGCGGTCGATCACCGCACAGCGGCTGACCGGCGAGCTCGACAAGACGTTCGTGCTGTGGGACGGGCCGCCGCAAGTGCTGCGGATGGACAACGGTCCGGAGTTCATTTCCCATGTGCTGCAACATTTCTGCGCGACCGTGTCGGTATCTCCTACATCCAGCCGGGGACGCCGTGGAACAACGGACACATCGAATCCGTCAACAATCGACTACGGAGGGCCTCAACCGCAATCACTGGACGAGCTTGCTCGAAGCGAGGGTGGTGATCGAGGACTTCAAAGACCACCACAACCATCGACACCGGCACTCATCACTCGGATACCTCACGCCGCCCTGGGGGTCCCTCCCGCTTGCGGGGGCGTACGCTGCCCGATGCACCCACAACCACCAACCGGTCGAGGGCTGCGAGGTCGCTGAATCAACTACACCGTGGATCTAGAACACGGTGGCCCGACTTATCGGGGACCTGCCAAGGTCGCCTCGTCGAGCGTTGAAAACGTCGGCGAGGTTGCAGATGAGGGTCATCCACCCCGCAGCCCAGTGGCTGGCGTCGTGATCTGATCGGCCCAGGGATTCGGACACTAGACCCGCTTGGAATAGGGATCTACAAGCATGAGCAGATCGCGTCGATCTTTCAGCACCGAGTTCAAAGACGAACTGTGCCGAGAGGTCATCGACTCTTCCAAGCCGATCAGTGAGGTCGCCAGGGCGTACGGTGTCGGCGACGACAGCTGCAGCACAGTGCGATGCGCCCCGTGTACCGCGCGCCATCGAACGACGGTGGGCATCATCTCGTGATGGCGGACAGCGAGCGTGAAGCAGACTCCAGGGACTCCACCAGGATCAGCTCGAGTTCCGACAGTCTGGCAGCCGACACGGCCACCGCAGCTGCGCGTGTTCGTACATCGAGACCGCGTTGTGTTCCGGCGCGGGCAGTTTCGGTCCAGGCCTGGGCGCAGTGATCGGCGGCCACCGCGAGGTCTGCGGTAGCGGGATCACCGGTCAGACGTGCAATCTCGGTACAGCCGTCGGCGAGAAGCCGACGAAAGAGCCCGCCTCCGGTTCCGGCCTTTTCGATGAAGATACCGAGACTGAACAGCAGCGTCTCGAGGTCATCGGGCGGAAGGTCGACCCAGCTCTTGACGTCGGTTGCCAGCTGGTCGACCGCGGCCAAACCGTCGGCACCGGCTGCTGGTATGTGGTCGGCTATTCCCGGTGTCGATGGGGCGTGCATGCTGGCGGCGGATCGGGCGAAGGCCGCGGCCGCGGCAGTCGACACGGGCGGCAGTGTCTGCGGCCACGTGATTCGGTACGTGCAGTGACGTGTCGGTTGCGGGAACGAGGTGGAAGATCGCGCCCGAGCCAGCGCGTCGAGCGGGATCTTCTGCACGTCGGCCCGATCGTTGTCGACGACCGAGGCAGTCCCCCCGATCTCGTCGTAGCCGATCACCACGATGTCGTGGCGACTCATCTGCAGTTTCACCCGTAAGTAGGGCAGCTCAGCGATATCGGCCCAGACCAGACTGGGTCTTCCCGCATCGATGTCGTCGCGAACCCATGACCATCCCTCACCGGGATCGTCGGTCGTGAGAACCTCGACTTGTCCGCCGAGCCTGCGCGGTAAGTCGATCTCGAAGTCGGCACCGCGGCCGACCAGGTACATCGGTGGGACCAGGTCGTCCGATCGCAGGTAGGACAAACCGAGATCACCACCCAGTGCGAACACCAACCCCTCGTCGGGTGGTCCGTCCCATCCCAGACCGTGCCACTGGAGAAGGTCTCGCATTGCACCTGACCCGCAGTGCCCTCCCATCCGGTGGGGATAGTTCTCGATCAGAGTCGTGGGGGTCACTGTGGCTGCCTTTCGGGTGGTTGGTCGAGCGCGCGTGTCGGCATGCTCAGCTGTTCTGGATTCTGTCGAGATACGTTCGGCGAGCAGTCATGTCGACGTCCGCGAGGAACACCGAATCTGTGTTCAGGGCCGCACCCAGTCCGGTCGCCAGCCGCCGGGGGACGAATTTCACCGCCGCGACCATTGCGCCTGCGAGACGGGTGACGCGGACGAAGGGGCGTGGATTCTCGATCAGATCTGCTGTCGCGCGGGCGATTTCCTCCGGCTCGGCGTTGCGTAATCCCTTTGCGCCGGCGGTTCCGGCGACGAGTTCGGTGTTGGTGAACGTCGGGCGGACTGTGGACAGTCGAACCCCTGACTTGCGGTACTCCAGTCGTGCGGCCTCTGTGAATCCGATGACTGCGAACTTGGTAGCGCAGTAGGTCGCCAAACCAGGTACCGCGAGCTCGCCGGCCAATGACGCAGTGTTGATGATGTGTCCGGTGCGGCGCGGCAGCATGCGCTGAAGAGCCAGTTTGGTCCCGAAGATGACACCCAGGACGTTGATCTCGACTTGACGCCGGGTTACTGCATCGTCCTCTTCGTGGGCGTGGCCGGTAGGCATGATGCCCGCGTTGTTGATCAGGATGTCGAGGGGTCCGAGTTCACGTTCGACCAGGTCCAGAAACGTTGTGAACGAGTCAGGTTCGGTGACGTCGAGTCGGGTGACGACCTTCACCCCGAGTTCGGCGGCGGCCTCCTTCGCACGTGCCTCGTCGATGTCGCCGATGGCGACCCGGTGGCCTCGTCGAATCAACTCCTTCGCTGTCTGATAGCCGATGCCGCGAGCTCCACCTGTGATCGCCACGGTCCTGGCGGGGGTGTGAGGTGCGTTGTTTGTCATCTGCTGCGCTCCTTGCATAGATGAGAGACATCGGTAGACGCCTGTCGGCCCGCTCTCGCGGTAGCGGCTGCGCACACGGGAGAGGGATATGGGTATCGCGCGTCGTCTCGTGCCCGGGGAGGCGTTCGGATCGGTCGTTCATCGCCCGCAGCCGCAATTCCAGCGGCAGAGCGAGTCTCGTCTGTTCGGTGCAACTTCCGGTGTCGGCCTTACCACGGCCGCGGCGACGAGACAGTCATGTGGCACAGCTCTGCCAGCAGGTATCGGCTCACCCGATTCGAAGGTGTCCGAGGCGGTCCGAGTGTTCACGATCGCGATTGTTCGCGGAGAGAGCTCCGACCGATCGGCAGTCGGCCGCGATACGGGGTTCGGCGCGTATGTTCTCACCGCTTGTGTTCATCGAGACTCCCGCGGAAGGTTTCGATCCCCGGGAGTTTCGTCCGGCCGGGTGCGGCCGGTGAAAACATCATCGAGTGGGTGAGCGCCCGTGAAGATCGTGGGGCCGTAGGCGTGCCGAAGCACCGTCAAGATCGCGTTCAAGGGTAGGTCGTCGAAGACTCCTCGCTCGCGGACATACTCCATGTGCTGGGCTCCGTCTGCGGTGAAGGCATGCATGAGAGCATCGCGATCGCCGTCGAATTCCACTGGCGGCACGCCGAAACGAGCGCACAACTCGACATTGAATGCCGGCGTGGCCTTCAACCACCGGCCCTCGATGTAGAGGCGACTGTAGCCGTGGTAGACGAACAGGTCGGTGCCGCCCATCAGCGTGCGCAACGTCTCGGTCTGCAGGTGATTTCGGACGTCGGCGAAGCCGAGCAGTGCTGGGATACCCGCCGCCCGGCACACTGCGGTCAACAGCACCGCCTTCGGGACGCAGTAAGCGCGCCCGGCCTCGAGGACGAAGCTCGCTCGATAGTGGGCCGGATCGTCCGACACGGTGTATGGGTCGTACCAGATTCGGTCGCGGACGGCGGCGAAGAGGCGTCTGGCCTTGTCACGGTCGCTGCTCGCATCTCCGATTGCCGCGGCGGTGAACGCCCGCACGGATTCGTGCTCGATGTCGAGGAAGTCCGTTGCTCCCAGGTATGCGTGTGGTGGCTGCGTAGTATGTGCTCCGGGCGGGCGGTCTGTCATGGTCATCGCTGATGTTCCCTTCTCTGAGCAAACCGGTTGCTGTTGTGTGCACAACGACCGAAGGATCGGTCAGTTGCGCGCGAGTCCGCCGAGCATCAGGTCTTCGCGTTGGACGGGGAGTCGCTGGGCGATCACCCGTTTGCTGTACATGAACTCGCGCGGGCGACCTATGCAGTCGGCGGCAATGAGCTCACCGGCCTGGAGATAGAAGCAACTGAAATCACTGTCGCGGGTGGGGTCACCGCTGAGAACCACTTCGTCGTATCCAGTGTTGAGGCCGGCGATCTGCAGCTTGAAGTGATACTGATCCGACCAGAACCACGGCAACGCTTCGATTTTTCTGGACTTCCCGCAGGCGGTCGACGCAGCGACTTTGGCCTGCTCTCCTGCGCTCGAGACGGACTCCAACCGTAGTCGACGGCCGTAACGGGCCATGTCGTGGCTCGCGCAGTCCCCCGCCGCCATGATGTCGGGGTCGTTGGTCCGAGTGTGATCGTCGATCACGATGCCGTTGTCGATGACAAGACCCGCATCGGCGGCGAGGTCGGTGTTCGGCTCGACGCCGACACCGACGATGACCAGATCTGCGGGGATCGATTCTCCGCTGGCCAAGGTGATTTCACGAACCTCACGGTCACCGGACAGGCCCTGAACCATCGCGTTCGTTCTGATGTCGACTCCCTGTTCGCGATGTATCCGCTCGAAGAACGTCGATACCTCGGGAGCAGTGACCCGCTCGAGCACACGCCCAGTTGCCTCGAGGACTGTGACCTGTACGCCCAGTGCGCGCAGCGATGCCGCTGTCTCGAGTCCGATGTAGCCGCCTCCGACGATCACCACCCGCTGGCCAGGGCCGGTGGCCATACGGATCCTCTCGACGTCCGCTGCGGTGCGCAGGTAGTAGACCCCGTGGAGATCGGCCCCGGGAACGGTGAGCCGACGAGGGCGGGCTCCCGTGCACAGCGCGAGCTTGTCGTAGGCCAGCTTCTCCCCGGTGTCGAGAACGACGTTGCCTTCCGACCGAACGATGGTCTCCACCTGCGCGTTCAGGAGCTGAATACCTTGCTTGGAGTAGAAGTCCGTGCTGCGAATGGCGATATCGTCGAGTACGCATTTGCCCGCCAGGTATGCCTTCGACAGCGGGGGGCGTTGATAGGGAGCGGCAGACTCGTTACCGATGAGGACGATGTCGCCTGTCCAACCTTCTTGGCGCAAACTAGCTGCCAGTTGTGCCCCAGCATGGCTTGCGCCGACGATGATCGCCCGTTGCGATGTCATACGCTGGAAGTAGGCGTCAGGCGCACCATCATCTTGCTGATGCCCCGCACGAAATTCGACTGAACATACTCGGGGTCGCCGACGACCTCGATGTTCTCGAAGCGGGGAAGCAACTCCTCCCACAGAATCCGCAGCTGCATTTCGGCCAGCCGATTGCCCATACACCGGTGCACACCGAATCCGAACGCGATGTGATTGCGCGCATTGGCACGATCGATGATGAAATCATCAGGATTCTCGAAAACGCGTTCGTCGCGGTTACCCGAGGCATACCACATCACCAATTTGTCACCCTTGCGGATGAATTGTCCGTTCAGAACGGTGTCGGCTTTGGCGATTCGGCGCATGTACGCCAAGGGTGTTTGCCATCGGATGATTTCCGAGTTCATGTTGGGGATCAAATCGGGATTGGCCTTCAATTTCTCGAACTGGTCGGGGAATTGGTTCAACGCAAGAACGCCACCGCTCATCGAGTTTCGCGTGGTGTCGTTGCCACCGACGATCAGCAGGACGAGGTTGCCCAGAAATTCCATCGGACGATCGATCAGATCCTTGGTGTCCTCGTTGCTCTGCAACATGGTGATCAGATCGAAACCGGACTCTTCCCCTGCAGACCTCCTGGCTGCTTTGTCATGCCAGAGAGCGCTGAGGCCACGGGCCATGTCACGCATGCCTTCGAACACCTCGTCGTTGTCCGAGGGCCCACCGTTGGCTTGCTCCATCGAGGTTGCCAAATCGGACCAGTAGACGAGTTTGCGGCGTTGTTCGTAGGGGAAATCCAGAAGAGTTGCGAGCATCCGAGCTGTCAACTCGATCGAGACATTCTGCACCCAGTCGAACGGCTCGTTCAAGGGGAGGTCGTCCAATACCTCCCGTACGCGCGATCGGATCAGTCCCTCCATCTCCCGGAGGTTCTTCGGTGCGACAACCCCCTGGACGGCAGCGCGCTGCTTGTCGTGGTGTGGTGGGTCCATCGCGATGAACATCTCGATATCGAGAAACCGGGGCGGAACGCCGATGACGATGAACGGTTCGGCCGAGAACACAGCGTGATTCTTGTCGACGGCCACGATATCGGCATGGCGCGTGACCGACCAGAACGGGCCGAACGGACTATTGGGTTGGTAGTGCACCGGTGCCTCGTTCCGCACGCGCTCGAAGTACGACTGCCACCGCCCTTGTCTGTAAAGAAAGGGGTTACTGAGGTCGATGTCGGCGAGCTCGACATCCTCGACCGGTGGGATGGGACTTTCGACGAAGATCTTCTTGCCATTCGTGCCAGTCACCCACCGTCGGGTCTTGTCGTACAAATGAGCGCCCTGGATCTGCAGCCCTATCGGGATGGTCGACTGGACCTTGTCGGCGATCGACTCAGAAACTTTCATGCTGTCGTGCCTGCCTTTCGCACATCACAATTGGAATTCAGGTGTTCGAACGATCAGGCCATCCCACGCTTCCGAGGCCACCATCTGGCACGACAACCGAGACGTGGGTTCACGCTCGGGGTTCATCGCCAGCATCTCCTCCTCGTCGGCGCCGGACAGACCCACCTCTCCTGACCACTGCGGGTCGACGATCACATGGCAGGTGCCACAGGCCGTTTCGCCCCCACAGTCTCCATCGATCCCCGGCACAGCATTGTCGGTTGCAATCTGCATCAGCGAGCGACCTTCGACCAGAGCCGCCTCGTGCTTCTCACCATCGTGGGCGACGAAAATTACAGCTGCCATGTCAACTCCTCGTTTTCCGGCGTGATTGACGAAAGTGTCGTCGCAAACGCGGGTGACGGCTATGTTCGGTGGAGTCATAAACTTGTGAATTCGGGTCAAAGGGGTCACCGTGAAGCTGAGCGACGAGGGCGTGCCACCGCTTGCGTTCGTTCAGTTGCTCGAACGCCGCGCACTCGACCCTGACGCCGCCGCGCGGCTTCGTGTGATCATGCACCGCGAAGGAACCAGTGAAGCGACGCTCATTCAGCATGACGTTCAGGCACCGATACGGTGGTTTCGGGAGGTCTATCCCGAACTCGATATCGCCCAGGCCACTCGACTCGGATTTGCGTTTGCCGAGCAGGCCCAGTTGACATCGTTCGGGCCTCTGAGTTCACCTTTGATCAGCGCTGGTTCGGTCGCCGAGATCGTCGATCTCCTGACATACCTACCATTGATCTCCACGGCGTTGAAGTCGCAGTTCCACACCGGCGACTACGGTCTGATCGTCGGGCTCACTGCGCACACAGGCGATTCCGCACTGGACTGCTTGGTCATCACCTACGGTGGGTCGGCGTTACTACGACTGCTGGACATGCTCGCCGGTGACATATCGCCGGTGACACTCCATCTGAGCTGGCCGGAGCCGGCCGAGGTGAGCCACGACGAAGGTCCGGGGGCGAATCGCCGGTTCTTCGACGCTCCGATTTCCTTCGTCCACGTACCCGAGGAGACCCTCAACAAGGCTTGTCGCTTCTCGGACCCCCTCGCATATCGTCTCGCTATCGCTGATCTGCAGCGAACACTCGCCCAGCGGAGTGGGTCCATGTCATCCGCCGAGAAGGTGAGGCAACAGTTGGAAAAGGACCTCGGACAGCGAACCAACCATGATGTTGCACAAGCATTGTCGATGTCGAGTAGCACGTTGAAACGGCGGCTTGCCGAAGAAGGAACCACCTATAGCAAGGTGCGCCACTCGCTGCTGTACGAGCGCGCGATGCTACGGCTCCTCGACCGATCGGTTTCGGTCAGCGAGATCGCTACCGAACTCGGATACAGCGACCTCGCCAACTTCTCTCACGCCTTCAAACGCTGGACCGGACGCTCTCCGAAAGATTTCCGAAATCCCCGACTCTCAGACGACCCGGATTCGACGTAGACCCCGCAGAACGGGGTCGAGATCGATGCCTCGTTCGTTCGCGGCCTGATCGATCTTCATCTCGGAGATTTCTGAGACGTCACCGCCTCCCTGCCGTGAGAAGAAGAGTGTGTGCAAACCCGAGTACCAACCACTAGTCACTCGACGGTGTCGGCCGGCACGCGTGCGGTCTCCGATTCGAGAAAGTCGACGAGAGCTTCCAACAGGCTGTCCGCGCGGGTTTCGACATCGGCCAGGACAGAGTCCACGTCGTCGAGAAGACCGTGGGCGTGTCTACGCGCAAGCGTTCCGCGTTCGTAGTAGCCGGGGTCGAGTAGAACCCGCGGTACTGGATCCGGTGCCGCGATCTGCTCCGGATGTTGTGACCGCGCAGTGGGCTGCAGGTGGGTGGGTGCCCTTCCGTCCCAGTGCATTCGCACGATGCCCGCTACCGCACGGGCGGTCAGCGGGGTCGCAGCCAACGGGGTGTGGCCCCACCGGTCGATCGCAGTCGACAGCGGATGTTGACCGGCCGGGTCGAAATACCGGTCGTATCCGCCGAGCCCGGTGCCGTCCACGGCATCGAAAGCGTCGGCGAGCATTCGGGTGCTCGGATACCGGGCCTGATGGCCGAGCACCTCACACCAGCGCTGGTACACCGTGCGCGGAGAAATGCCCGTCCCCGCCAGCGCGAGGGAGGTGAGGGTATGAACGCCGCGGCCTGTCTCGATGCGAAGGGCGTCGAGACCCGCATCGGCGGTGACATCGCATGCCCGCAGGGCCGCGATCTGCGTGTACGGCAGACCTGTCGTAGCGAGCGTGAGGATCAGCGCGTCTCTGCGCGCGAACAACGCTGACGGCCAACCGTATTCGGGGAGTCGGGCGATGATTCCGCCGATCACGGCTGCCACCTCCTGCAGGCGCGACGTGCGGGCCCCATCCAGCGCAGCCCGGACGGTCTCAGCGCGCCCTGGAGGAGGTAATAGATGCCGATGATGAGCGGAGTCGATCACCGCGATCCGGCGGCGTTGGGTCGTCGGCGCGGCGGGGTGCGCATACAGGAACCGAGCAAGTGACTCAGGAGAGGCCGCCAATGGGGGTTCGCCATGGGCGGTGCACCAGTCCTCGAACAGTGACCACGTGTGCCGATCCCGCCTCGGTATCGACGTGTTCGTGATGTCCGATGCACGTATCGGACAAGGGCGGTCGTCGTGGTCAGCATCTACCCCTGTCGTCCCGTCGCCGCTCACTGGTTCGGTCGGGTGCCTGGTCATAGGCCGAGCTCGGTGACGGCGTTGCCGACCAGTGGCGCATTCTCGTGAGCGTATGTTTCGACCATTGCGGGTGTGGTGTGCCCGGTTTGGCGCATGATCGCATGCGCGTCGGCACCGTTGCGGAAGGCCTGCGTGACGAAGCCGGAACGGAGGGAATGCCCGCCGAGCTGGGCGACGGTGTCGGGGCCGTATCCAGCTCGAGTAGCGCGGCGGCGGATCGCCGCGTGCACCGCGGCTCCGGACAGGGCTGTGTCGGAGAGGTTGCCGTTCTTGCGGACGGACCGAAACAGAGGGGACCGTTTCTCGACTACAGGAAGGGTGCCGCGGCAGATATGGGAGTCGAATTCCACTGCGCGGGAAAGTATTCGGATGACAGCAACTCTGCCGCCGGTGTCGAACGCTGCGACGATCTGCAGCCATCGCACCCACGCGCAGACCGGACATGACTCGTGGCGGTCGGTGAACGGGAGTGCTTTCACGGTTCCGGTGCCGTCCTGGTCGGTCTTCGATTTGCGGATACGTACG
This sequence comes from Rhodococcus sp. 06-470-2, assembly GCF_002258235.1. Classification (NCBI taxonomy): domain Bacteria; kingdom Bacillati; phylum Actinomycetota; class Actinomycetes; order Mycobacteriales; family Nocardiaceae; genus Rhodococcus; species Rhodococcus sp. 06-470-2. The sequence goes on from NZ_NOYB01000022.1 coordinate 42,616, forward strand.
TGCGCGCCGTCGAGGCGGTCGCGGTGGACATCGCGGCATTCGAGCGCTACGAGTTCGCTGCGGCGGAATGCGCCGGTGTAGCCCATCAGGAGCAGCGCAGTGTCGCGGCGTTCGAGGACCTCCGACGCCCACCCGGCCCCACCTCGACGCGCGTAATCGACGATCGTAGTGATGTCGGAGGTCAGCAGCGGTGCGCGCGGGTTACGGGGCCGCTCCCCCGCAGACGCGTAATCCCGCCGAATACCCGAGAGAGTGGCGCGCACCATCTCGTGCCCGCACGGGTTGTCGTAGCCGGTAGCGCGGTGGCGGTCCGCGACCGCCGCGATCCATTTGCCGAACGTCGACGGCGCATACGCCCGCGTCCCGTCGACGGTGAGCGTGTCGGCAGCCGCAACGAGATAGGCCGCCACCGTAGCGGGATGCGCCGGCAACGCGTGGTGCCCGGCGACGGTGCACCAGGTCTCGAAGCGTCGCCACGCCGAATCGTAGGCGCGGCGGGTAGCACCGGACCGTGCCGACGCCATCGACCGTTCGATCCGAGCGGCGACCTCGCCCGACAGGTCCGGAAACACCTCCGCACTCCTCACCGGGACGACTGAATCCGTGTCCAGGACCTCACCTAGCTGCCGATCTGCCATGACAGGGACTGTAGCGAGCACCCCCGACAGCTCTTTCGAGTTGAAACGCGCTGAGCAGGGATTTAGACGAAGACGGTGCGGGAAGGAAAATTCTCGTCGGTCACCGCACAAATAACGTTGGTGACTATGACCCCGGCGCGAAAACGGGCTCCTCTGCTATCGCCGCGTGTGCGTCGCGTGTGAAGTGACACGCTGGTTGTCCAATTGACAGCCTTTCTGTCCAATCGTGACCAGGGCATGTCCACTCCTGAAGACCGCCCGCATGAAAGCTCCCCACGGCCGCGCTAGCTTCCTTGTCATCGCCGCAGGTCCAGACCCCCTCATCGCCAACACGAGGACGGGCTCCGGCTGGTCTTCACGTTGGACAACTTCACTGACAACACGCGCAGAGACCGAAGATTTTCGATCATTGGACAGGTTATTTGGCACCCGAGCAGGCATTCCCCCAGCAACGCGGTGGACAACTACCTGGTCCGATTGGACAACTTCGGTGTCACTTCACATCGCGGACGACCCCGCTCCATCGGGCGATAGTTATGTCGGCGGATGTTGCAGCGGGATCCCGTGGTCAAGGAACAGTTGCACCGTCTCATCCAGCTCCGCTGCAGTGCGGCACCCCATGCGCAGGAAGTTGTACAACGAACTGGCGGATGCGGGATCGACACGCGCCGCCGCGATGGCGGCCTCGGCCGCAGCGTGCGCGTCAGCCCACAGATCGCGCTCGGGTGCGGGATAAGACGAGCGCGTCGGAGCTGTCCCGGGATCGACCGGCTCATAGGGTCGTGGGCTCAGCAGAGATGCGTGCGCACCGCCGGCATCGATCTCACCGCTCTCGACCAACGCAATGGCGATCGCCGCGGCCTCGAGGACTTTCGCCTGCTCGTCCCAGTGCAGGTCCTCGAACGGAACCCACGCGGTCCGCAACGGGCGAGAACAACCGGCGGCCTTCCAGATCGCAACGAGCCTCGTCGCCCACCGTCCGGTGCGAACCAGCGGCGAGGACACTTCGTCGACGACGGTGCGCAGAAGCCGGAACCACACTGCGGCATGTACCCGGCCTGGGCCGAGTTCCACCCATCCCGTCGTCAGAGCCTCGGTGCTGCGCCGATCGAGGTCCGTGACCGCCGAGGGAACCGGAACGGGCGAGACCCGTTCGTCCGAACCGAACCGGACCTGATCCCAGAAGATTGCATGACCAGGGAAAACAGAGCAGGGTTCGAGTCGACAACGGTGGTCGAGGCAGCTGCTCAGCACCGGATATTGCTGCAGCAGAGTCATGTTGATATCAGCAGTGGATTCGAGGCTGTCGATACATGCCGGGCATGCCCGACTGCGCGGAGTGCTCGCCCACGGCAACCATGCTTCGCTCGTGGGTGTGCGGCGTCGTCGATCCTCCCTCGCGAGGTCGGCCGGTAGCAGGATCGAGAATTGGTGGACGTAGGTGTCGAAGTCGCAGTCGGCGGGGTCGGTGCTGTCGAGCAGCCACGGTGTCCACCCCGCCAACGTCATCATCCGCACCCTCTCTACCGGGACTGCGCCGCGACCGGCCAGCTCGGCAAGTATCGGCTCCGGTGTGTAGCGGTCGAGATCCTCGACAGCACAATCGATATCGATGCCGGCAAGCAAGTCAGAAGGCTTGATGTGCGGATACAGCTCGCATATCCGGGCCAACCATGACGAGAGGACCTCACCTGGCAGTGGCTGCGGATGCAGCGGCCACGGGCGAACGTACGCATCATCAGGCATCGCCGCGAGCCGCGCGTTCACGCGAGGTGGCGCTCGAACTGGCGGCGTCGCTCCGTGGGGCCGAGATACGGAGTGCGCGTGAGCACCGATGAGGTGATCGCTTCCTCTCCACTGTCGACGGCGGTCACTGCTGCGGCAGTGAGCAGCGTTGTCAGTTCACCGATGGTGCCCTCGCAGCGAGTAAGGAGGTAGTCGGTCATCTCCGGTGATGTCAGGTGCGAGGGTTTGCGGAGGGGGAAGCTCGTGGTGAAGCTGGCCAGCAGTGATCTGGTGTCGGCAGTGTTGGTCCAGACCGGCAAAGTCATGGGGTGGAATCGGTTCTCCAACTGGGGATCGGTCCGGATGGCGAGGTAGGCGTCGCGGGTTCCGACAGCGACAAGAGGAATGCGTAGTTCGTTGCCCAGGAACCGCAGCACGTTCAAGAATTCGCGGCGGACGTTGTCGCGGCCAGCGAGAACATTGTGGAGCTCGTCGATGATCAACATCCGTACGCCGGTGGCGCGGAGCAGCATCAATGCTTGCTGTTCGAGTTCGTGGACCCGATTGCGGGGCCTGGTCGGTGTTCCCAACGCTGTGAGCAGTACGAGGTAGAACCGGCCGGGTGACGGGTCCGGGGGCATCTGCATGCACAACACCGGTATCTGCTCGCGGTCGGACAAGCTGATCGGCGGATGAGTGCGCCGAAACTTTTCGATGATCATCGACTTGCCGTTGTTCGTCGGACCGAGCAACAGTAAGTTCGGCATACGCTGTCGGTCCGGCCACGACAACAACGACTCCAGATGGTCGATGACCATACGGGCCTGCGGATACCCGATCCACCTCTCCGACCGGATCAACCGGATCCGCTCCGCGTCGTCGAGTGCGGTGAGCGGTCGAACCGACTCCCGCAGGTGCCCCAAACCCTCGCTGGACGACTCGGTGGCTTCGTCGCTGCGTCCTGTCGATGCGGTCATTGCCTCACCATTCCTCGATGTCGCTGAAGACCGGCGTTGCGGTGCCGCCGTCCGCTCGAGGCTCCGCCGGCGGGTGGATCGCCGGGATCGGTGCACACGCGGCGTCGCCGGTGAGATGCGTGCGGCGGGCACGGTTGCGCCGGGCTTTGCGGGTGGCTTTCTGCGAGCGGTCGGTGACCTCGCGCATCTGCTCGATCATCGAAAACAGTGCGCTCTCATCGACGTTCGACCGACCTTGTTCGCGGAGACGGGCGATAGCAGCTCTGTGCTCCCACAATGTCACCGCGGGATGTGACATCGTCCGGTACGGCACCTCGACATAGCCGGCACCGTCTGGTTCGAGGACCCAGATTCTGCTCAAATCTCGTGGGTCACGTCGTATCACGAACCGCCCCAAGTCCTCTCGCCGCGCAACCCACGGTTTGAGCGCGTTCGAGAAGTAGTGCACGTGATCGAGAACGAAGCCCGTACGCGTCAGACGTCGCCGGATGACGGGAAGAAAGTCCACCAGGAACGCGGTTTCGCCGAGCACCACACGAGGGGCATGACCAACTGCGGCAACCGCGCCGGCCCACACGGCGGCCGGAGTGTTCCCGATCCCTGTGTGAACGCTTCCGTGATACGAGGCTATGGCCAGGACCAGCCAGCGCTCCAACTCACGCAATGTCAACGCCGCGTGCTTGTCCGAGTCGTACCTTCCTCGGTCCGCTGGGTTCGAGAAGGTGGTCCCAGGCAGCTCGTGCACCGCTGTCATCGCCGTTCCGATGATGCGTTCGACGATCCCGCCGTAGTGCGGTCGGCCCGGAGGACGGTATTCGAGTGTGATGGCGTGCTGGGCGCATCCGCGGCGCAGCGCTTCGCTTTTGAACTCGGAGGCGTTGTCGAGATACAACTGTTTCGGCTTCCCTGCCATCGGCCACTGCACCTGCTCCGCGAGCTCGCATGCCTCCAGCCATGTCTGCTTCTCGCAGCACACGCGGCCCAGGCACAACCCGACCGATATCGACGACGGCGGCTCCAGAGTGACGACGAACCCGAGTACGGAACGGCTGAAGACATCAATGGCGATCGTCAGGTAGGGGCGGCCGATCGGTTGCCGCTCGTACTCGTCGACGACCATCAGATCGACGACGGTGTGGTCGATCTGGACCTGATCGAGAATCCCCGAAACCGTCGGTGGACTGTCGCCGGCGGACTGACGTGGGCGGGCGGCATCGGGTCCTCCGCGTGACCTGGCCACCGATGCCGGATGGAGCGCGGCGATACGCGCGGTGACGGTATTTCTGGCCGGCACTGGCAGACCCGCGCGGTGACACGCCAACGCGATGCGTCGGTGCAGCGCAGCGACACTCAGCTTCTGGCGGTGAAGAAAATAGCGGGTGAGATGATCGCCGATCACTTCCTCGACCTCAGCCGTCACTCGGCTGCGGCCACGCCCTCCCGACGAGACCTTCGCCAGAAGATCGGTGACCGTGCCCGTACCGTCCCTAAGCCTGCCAAGCAACGTGTAGACCCGCCGCCTGGATAGTCCCAAGCGCTGCGCTGCAGCGTCGACCGCTTCCGAACGCACCGGATGCATCTCCAGCAAGGGAGCCAGGACACCGAAACGGGCCTCGGCCTGGGACCACCGCTCCCCCGACGCTGTCAGCACACCGGTCTCCACGATGGCGAGCTTGTCGGGGTCCATCACAAGCCTCCCCTATCACCGAGAGCCGAACGCGACCGTGCACCGCACTTCTGACATCAGAATGTCAGAAGACACGTGCACTCACCCTCGAAACGCCTGCAAAGAGTGCAGCCGTCTTCTGAAACTGACACGGATGTCAGTTTCAGAAGTCGCGTTCACTGTGTCAGAAGTCGAATGCACTGAGCGCCAGCAATATGAGGCGGGGTCGGCTCGCCCTCCGGCTCGTCGGCGTTAGTGTTGCCTATGGGCATGTCGAAAGTGGTACCTGCGCTGCCGGTACGAGACATCGACACCGCTGCCGAGATATACGTCCGATCGTTCGGCTTCACGACCCGGTACACCGACCCGACTTTCGCGAGGCTCACCCGCGACGACGTCGAGATCCACTTGTGGGCCGCCGACGACGACAGCTGGGATACCCGTTCAGACCACGCGGCATGGCCGGTGTGCAGCGGAGCCGAGACGTTCCTTGCCGGCACCGCCAGCTGCCGCATCGCCGTGGACGAGATCAACGACCTTTACGCCGAGATGTCCCGCGCGGGGGTGCTTCACCCCGCAGACGTAGGCCGTCCCGTCTCGACAGGCTGGGGAACGACGGAGTTCGCAACTGTCGACATCGACGGCAATCTGATCACGTTCCATACCGAGAAGAGGCAACACGAGCCCAACACTCCAGGCGACGGCGCACCCTGACCCCACCCCCCTTCGAGGCAGCAACGAGCCCGACGTCCCTTGTGCTGCCGCGGACTCGATGGCGGGCCGGACTCGGCCGGTTTGCCTTCGAGCCGACTCGAACCTTTAGTCTGCGGTCATGTCTGCTCTGTTGATCTCGCAACTGTCCTCGGCAACCGGGGTGCCAGCGACAACGCTGCGCTTCTACGAGAGCGAGGGCCTACTTCCGGCGGACCGAGCCCCGAACGGCTACCGTGTCTACGACGAACGAGCACAGCAGCGATTGGCGTTCATCACCGCCGCGAAGAGCCTGAATCTCGCTCTGCCGCAAATCAAGTCGATGCTGCGTGTGTGGGAGAACGATTCGTGCGCCGCGGTGAAGTCCGGGCTGCGACCGGCACTGCGTGAACACATCGCCCGAGCAGAGGAGTCGATCGCGCAGCTGACCGTGCTGCGGGACGCGCTGACCGCCGCGCTGGTTCGTCTCGACGAGACCCCCGACGCGTCGACACCGTGCGACCCGCAATGCAGCTGGTTGGCGTCGACTTTGACCGCACCCGTGAGCGCGTCATGACCGAAACAGCGCGAACGTCGGCGGTGCAATGGTGGGACACCCACCAGATCGGCCTGTATCTACTCGCACTCGTCGCCGGCGCAGGGGTGGGGTTGTCCTTCCCCTCCGCAGCACCGACGTTCGAGCACGCCATCAATCCGGTGCTGATCGTTCTGCTCTACGCGACGTTCCTCGCAGTGCCGTTCGCCGCGATCGGCCGGTCCCTACGTGATGCCCGGTTCACCACCGCGGTGGTCGTTCTGAACTTCGCAGCCGTCCCCATCGTGGTGTTCGCACTGACCCGCATCATCGCAGGGAACGAAGCTGTCCTCGTCGGTGTGGTACTGGTGCTGCTCGCCCCCTGCATCGACTACGTCATCGTCTTCAGCGGACTGGCCGGCGCGGCATCGGAACGCCTCCTCGCCGGGGCACCGCTGCTGATGTTGCTGCAGATCGCCCTGCTGCCGTTGTGGCTGTGGTTGTTCGTCGGGGCCGAGACTGTCTCGATCATCGACATCGCCCCCTTTGCCGAGGCGTTCGTTCTACTCATCGTGATCCCGCTGGCGCTGGCTGCGGCGACGCAGCGGTGGGCGCGACGTCGACGTCTGGGCGAGCAAATCATCGAGGCGATGGCAGCGGCGATGGTGCCGGTGATGATGGTGACACTCGCGGTCGTCGTCGCCTCCCAGATCGACTCGATCCGCAGCCGTATCGACCAACTCGCCGCTGCTGCAGCCATCTTCGTGGTGTTTCTGATCGTGATGGCGTTCGTCGGTGTCGGTGCCGGGAAGGTGTTCGGTCAGGACGTGCCGGCGACGCGGGCGTTGGTGTTCTCCGGCGCCACCCGTAACTCGCTGGTCGTGTTGCCACTCGCCCTGGCGCTACCACCGGCGTTGAGCCTGGCCGCCGTGGTGGTCGTGACGCAGACCCTCGTGGAGTTGATCGGAATGGTGCTCTACGTCCGCTACGTGCCGCGTCTGGTGCCGGGCGAGACCACCGCCGCGACAGGACAGTCGACGCAGTGAGGGACGTCATCACACGCGCCGAGCGAGCATCGATGTCATGGACAAGGCGTGTGTCGAGCAACGTCCGGTCGACTGCTTCTACGGCGGGGCAATCGGTGTGCGGCGGTTCGTCCTGCTAGACCCCGACTTCGGCGGCAGAACCCACTCATGCTGATTCACCGTGCACAACACCATCACCACACGAGCGGTGATCGTCCTGAAATACAGGCGTGCAGGACACGTTCACCCGCGCGCAGTCAGGCCACGGTCAGATAGATCAGTGCAATGTTGAGTGCGACGACGATTCCCGCGATGAGCCATGCCGCGTATGCGGTGATCCGGTGATTGACATCGCTGCCCATCAGGATGCGGTCCGATGTGAACCGCACCAAGGGAATCAACGCGAACGGGATACCGAACGACAGCACGACCTGCGAGACGACCAGTGCCCGACTGGGGTCGACTCCTGCTGCCAGAATTGCCAGTGCGGGAACAAGGGTCACCAGTCGTCGCACCAGAATCGGAATGCGCTTACGTAGTAGGCCGTCCATGATCATCGCGCCGGCGTAGGCCCCGACCGATGTCGATGCAAGGCCCGAGGCCAGCAGGCCCACCGCGAACAGCAGCGCTACGACCGGCCCCAGGGTGTCCCCTACCGCTGCGTGGGCTCCTTCGATGGAGTCGACGCCCTCGCGGCCCCCCAACGTCGATGCCGCCAACAGCAGCATCGACATGTTCACTGCCCCGGCCAGCAGCATCGCCAACCCGACATCGATCCGGGTGATCCGCAACAACCGCTGACGGACAGGCCCTGCCTCGGGGTGTCCGTGCCGGTCACGTGCAAGGCCGGAGTGCAGGTACACCGCGTGCGGCATGATTGTCGCACCGAGCATCGCGGCGGCGATCAACACGCTTTCCGCGCCGTCGAACCGCGGAATCAGACCGGCCGCGGCCTCGGTGAACGATGGCGGTTCCACGACGACGCTGGCAAGAAATCCGACGGCGATGACACCGAGTAGCCCGAGAATCACGAACTCGAAGGGCCGTTGGCCCCGCCGATCCTGGACCACCAGCAAGATCATCGATACGGCCCCGGTGATGAGGCCGCCGATCAGGAGCGGCAGGTCGAAGAGCAGGTAGAGGGCAATTGCACCGCCGACGATTTCGGCGAGGTCGGTCGCCATGGCGACCACCTCCGCTTGCCCCCAATATGCCAGTCGCACAGTCCTGCTCGACTTCTCGCGGACTACTTCGGGCAGTGTCATTCCGGTGACGATGCCGAGTTTGGCGGAGAGGAACTGGACGAGACCGGCCATCACGTTCGCGGCAACGATCACCCAGACCAGCAGGTATCCGAACTGCGCACCGGCACTGACGTTGGAGGCGACGTTGCCGGGGTCGACGTAGGCGATCGCTGCGACGAAAGCCGGGCCGAGCAGAACCAGGCCCGACCGAAACCTCGAGGGCGGCCGAGACGATCGGCGCTGCAGCACAGACATGACCACACCCTCCAGCACCAACAGTATGTCAGGACCCTGAAAATATAGTTCGGCCACCCGAACAATGCAATGCGGCGTGGTGGTTCGGCGACATCTCGATCAGATGGGCAGGACCACTGCACTGACGAATTCGTTGCGGATCCAGGCGATGAACAACCCCCACACTCCGGTCAGCAGCGCCACGCCGACGGCGATCATGATGACACCGCCGGCGACCTTGATCTTCTGCGAGTTCCTTCGAAGCCACCCCACCCCGCGCATCGCCGAACTCGAACCGAACGCGAGGACGACGAACGGTAGGCCGAGTCCCATGCAGTACGCGACGATGAGAGTGACCCCGCGGGCTGCGGTTGCACCTTCGGTTCCTGCCGCGACAGACAGAACGCCGGCGAGGGTGGGGCCCAGACACGGTGTCCAGCCGAGCGCGAACACACCGCCGAGCAGCGGCGCTCCAGCGAGGGACGAGATCTGCTGAGGTGCGAATCGGGTGTCGCGTTGCAGAACGGGTATCAATCCGATGAACGCTGCACCCATGATGATCGTGATGACGCCGCCGACTCGTTGAAGTACTTGCTCGTTGATGCGCAAGGTGCCGATGACTCCGAAGATCGAGGCTGTGGCGAGGACGAAGACGATCGTGAATCCGGCGACGAACAACGACGCTGCGCCGGCCACACGCCAGCGATTCGCCAGCTCCGTCGACGACGTGCCGGTGGTCGACGTGCCGGTGGTCGAGGTGCCGGGCGATCGGGTATCGGCCGATTGGGCGTCGGCACCGGCGATTCCTGCCAGGTAGGACAGGTATCCCGGCACCAGCGGCACCACGCACGGTGAGGCGAACGAGACCAACCCGGCGAGCATGCATGCCGCGATCGCGAGCAGCAGTGGCCCGCTCGATGCCGCGTTCTGGAAGGCCGAACCGATGTCCTGGGCGAGAAGAGTCGTCATTCCGCGGCTATCCGTTCGACGACGGGAAGGAGGTCGTCGGTGAGCAGGGCGCGCATGAAGACCGCGGCCACGCGGTGCTGACGATCGAGTACCAGCGTCGAGGGGATCACGCTGGTCGGGTAGTTCCCGCCGAGAGCGATCAGGGTCCGCATCGAAGGGTCGTAGATCGAGGGGTAGGAGACGTCGTTGTCGACCACGAAGTCCTGCGCTTTGTCCTTCTGTGGATCTCTGACGTTGAGACCGAGGAACTGCACGCCACGCTCGCGGGTGGTCTCGTAGACCTCTTCAAGGTCGTCGGCTTCGCCGCGGCAGGGGCCACACCACTGACCCCAGAGATTGATCACCACCACCTTGCCGTCGTAGTCCGACAGAGCGGTCGTCTTGCCTTCCTCCATCAGATCGGGGCCGGCGAGTTCGCCTATGGTACCGCGTGTTTCGGGGGGATCGTAGACGATGTCGGTTCGACCGCCGGGGGCGACGAAGTCGAAGCTACCTCCCGTGGATGCAGCCTGTGCGCCGTCGGAGCATCCGGAGATCAGTAGTACGACGGCAAGAATCGATCCCATTGCCGCGGTGGCCGTGCTGCCCTGACGGCGCGCACCGACCCACGCAGGGAAAAAACGTGTCATGAGGTGAAATCCTTTACTGCAGTGCGGATCTGGTCTGTCGTCTCGAACACTGTCGGGTCGGTGATGCGCTCGATCGTTCCGTCCGGGTGGAGGAGAAAGCTCAAGGGAAGGACCGGCGGTGCCGAGAGCGCGTCCAGGACGCTGCCGCCGTCGATGTAGTTCGGATAGCGGACGCCCAGTTGCGTGAGCAGCGCGGCCGCGTCCTCGGGCCGGTCCTCGACGTCGATTCCGATGACTGGGATCGCGTCGGGTTCTGCGGCGTAGGCATCGAGTACCGGCATCTCGGTCCGGCACGGGCCGCACCAGGATGCCCACAGGTTGATCAACGTCACCTCACTGCCGAGAACGTCGGCGAGATCGACATCGTCGGCGCTGCCGATGCAGCGCGCTATCACTCCCGCCAGCGGACCGCCTTCGCGCGGTACCGGCGGCGGACACATCGGTAGCGCTGTTGCTCGTGCCGCGTCATCCGGCGGGCGGGACAATGTGGGTTCGGGTCCGACCGGAGCGACATTGTTGGCGATGGCCTCGGACGGGCCGCCCTCGACGCCACCGGAGCGGGGCCACAGTGCGACGATCGATGCAACGACAACGACGAGCATGACGATCGACCAGCCGCGCGTCATCGCCGTGACCTTCTTTCTCGAGAGAGCGGCAGAGGGGCGAACGGTACGTCGCGGATCATAGGAGCGTGGACCAGTACGACCAGAAACGCTGCGCGATCAGGGCGATGAGGACGAGAAACCACACGGTCAGCGGAATCGAGTGATTGCGAATCAGCGAGTCAAGCCGTAGCCGAAACCATTGCCCAAGAGCGGATTTCGACCTGGCGCGGTCGAGGTTGCGCAGCGTGACGTACCAGAAGACCGGTACGGTGACCGCCCACACCGCCATGCAGTAGGGGCACAGGGCGCCGATCTCGTACAGGCTCTGCGCGATCAGCCAGTGCACGAAGACTGCGGCAGCAGTGACACCGACCTGCACTGCGCCCCAGAACCACTGTGCGAACACCGCACCGGCGAGAAGGGCGGCACCCACTGCCGCCACGACGGCGAAGCCTGCGATCCCGAGAAGGGAATTGGGAAATCCGAACGCAGACGCCTGCGGGGTGTCCATCACCGATCCGCAGTTGAGCACCGGGTTGATGCTGCAGGTCGGGGCGTAGGCGGGATCGAGCGCCAGAGCGAACTTTTCTACCGTGAGCACGAACGCGGCAGTCAGGCCGATCAGGCCGCCCACCAACAGCAGCCAGGGCAGGCTCCGGCCGAACGATCCACCTTGTCGGGTCTCGTTCGCTGGGAGGTCAGCCGAGTGCAGCGTCGAGGGCATCGGCGAGGTCTCCGTAGGTGGTGGGTTCGATCTTGGTGCCGTTGAGGAAGAACGTCGGGGTGCCCTGCACGCCGAGCGCGATCCCGTCCGCGACGTCGGCCTCGATGCGCGCGAGCGTCGCAGGGTCGGTGTAGGCGGCATCGAAGGCGCTCATGTCGAGCCCTTGCTCGACGGCGAAGCTGCGGAACAACTCGTCCTGCGGAACCTGCTGTTCGCCCCACTGCGCCTGCGTTTCGTACATGCGCTGATACATGGCCTCGAATCCGCCCTGCTGGGCCGCGGCCTCGACTGCGCGTGCGGCTCGTTCGGCATTGAAGTGGGAGGCGATCGGAAAGTAGCGGGCCACGAAGCTCACCCGGTCGCCGTACTCTTCACGCAATTGCTCGATCGCCGGGTAGGCCGATCGGCAGGCCTCGCACTCGAAGTCGAGGAACTCCACGAACGTGACCCGGCCGTCGGGCACCGAGTTCAACCGATGACTGTTCTCGCGCACCGCAATCGAGGCAGGGTCGGTCGCGGCCTGCTCGGCGGCGGCAGCATCCGGAGACCCCGATCGATCCACCACCAGAAATACAGCCAACGCGGCGGCGAACACGATCACCAGGGACAAGGAAATCTTCAACGCTCTGCTCATACAACCACCTTCTCGATTCGTTCGGACTGATCAATGGGCCCGATATGGGCGTTTCGACCGCTATGACACTAACAATCGTACGAACGTTGACTAATGGTCCTTCCCTAACGATCGCATGATTGTTAGATTGTGCCCATGGCCTTGGAACCTCTGGACTCGTGCGATCTGTTGTGTATGGACCTCCCTTACGCCGAGAGAGTGCGCGCTACTCTGCCCGCGGTCGGCGATATCGAACCGGTAGCCGACGCTGCCCGAGCATTCGGCGACCCCACCCGACTGACCATCGCGCTCGCGTTGAACGCCGGCGGGCAGATGTGTGGCTGCGACATCGCGTGGATCGTGGGACAGAGCCAGAAGCTGGTCTCCCACCATCTCCGCAAACTCAAAGCCGCGGACGCCGTCACATCGAACAGAGACGGAAAGTTGGTCATGTATTCGCTCACCGACCGCGGCACCCGACTGCTCACGACACTGACCGAGGCACTGCCCACCGCCTCGGCCACCGCTGAAGTCACCGGGGTCGATCATGGCTGACGCGTGCTGCGGACCTACCCCGGCAGCGCCGACCACCGAATCCACTGCTGACGGTGCGGACACGGGAGGTCCAGCTCCAACCGATGCACTCCCGAGGTTGTGGCAGGTCCGCGAGCTGCAACTCGCCTCGGCCGCCACGATCATCCTCGGCGCATCGTGGTTGCTCGGTCGAACGGGTGCCGATGCGGTTGCGACCGTCGGCGCTCTGATCGCTGCCGCGATCGCCGCCGTCACCTTCGTTCCCGCGACGGTGAGAAATCTGCGACACGGACGCATCGGTGTCGGCACGCTGATGACGATCGCGCTCCTCGGTGCCATCGCATTGGGCCAGATCCCCGAGGCCGCGATGCTCGGTATCTTGTTCTCCGTCGCCGAGGGACTCGAGGAATACGCGGTCACCAAGACCCGCCGCGGACTGCGCGCACTCCTGTCGTTGGTGCCGCCGACGGTATCTGTCCTGCGCGGTGGAACCGAGCAGGCCCTGTCCCCCGACGATGTCGTGATCGGGGACATCATGGTGCTGCGGCCGGGTGAGCGAGCTGCCACGGACGGCACCATCGCTCGCGGTTCGACGAATCTGGACGTGTCTGCGATCACCGGCGAGTCCGTGCCCATCGAAGCCGGTGTCGGTGACGAGGTGCATGCCGGTGCCATCAACGGCGGCGGGGCCATCGAGGTCACCGTCACCGCGCCGGCATCGGAGAGTTCGCTTGCTCGCATCGTCCGCATCGTCGAACAGGCCCAGGACCGAAAAGGGGCCGGCCAACGGCTCGCGGACCGTATCGCACGTCCGCTCGTGCCCTCGATCATGGTTCTCGCCGTACTCGTCGCCGGCGTCGGTGCGGTGCTCGGTGACCCCATGTTGTGGCTCGAACGCGCACTGGTGGTCCTGGTCGCGGCATCACCGTGCGCGTTGGCCATCTCGGTGCCGCTGTCGGTGGTGGCGGCGATCGGGGCTGCGAGCCGCAACGGGGCATTGATCAAAGGCGGTGCAGCAGTGGAAGAGCTGGGCCGCATTCGCGTCGTCGCCTTGGACAAGACCGGCACCCTCACCGCAGGACGACCGGAGGTCGTCGACGTCGTCACCGCTGCGGGAATCGGCCGCGACGCCGCGCTGGCTGTTGCTGCTGCGCTCGAAGCGCGCAGCGAGCATCCACTCGCCCGCGCCGTACTGGCCTCCGTATCGACCGTCGCGGCAGCCGATGATGTCACTGCCATCGCCGGGCACGGCCTGACCGGCACCCTCGACGGCTCCGCGATCAGGCTCGGGAAACCGAGCTGGTTCGACACACACCCCAGCTCCGAGGAGTTCCACGCCGACGTCGCTCGTCTGCAGAGCAGCGGTGCCACAGTCGTTCTCGTCGAACGCGCCGGAGTTCTGATCGCTGCGATCGCCGTCCGCGACGAACTGCGGCCCGAGGCCGCCGAGGCTGTCCGCCAACTCACCGCGCTCGGTATCGACACTGCGATGCTCACCGGCGACAACGCGCTCACTGCGCAGGCGCTGGCGACCCAGGCGGGCATCACCGCCGTCCACGCCGAACTACTGCCCGAGGACAAAGCGGCCCTGCTGACCGACATCGCGGCCGGACGCAAGATTGCGATGGTCGGCGACGGCATCAACGACGCTCCCGCCTTGGCGACCGCAGATGTCGGTATCGCCATGGGCGCGATGGGAACTGACGTTGCCATCGAGACCGCCGATGTTGCCCTCATGGGGGAAGACCTCCGGCATCTACCGCAGGTGCTGGCCCACGCTCGACGCGCCCGGCGCATCATGATCGAGAACATCGCCTTGTCGATTGCCATCATCGGCGTGCTCGTCCCACTGGCTGCTACCGGTGTCCTGGGCTTGGCCACCGTGGTGCTCGTCCACGAACTCGCCGAAGTCCTGGTCATAGCCAATGCGATTCGCGCCGCCCGCACCACGCCCTTGGACGGGTTCGTGCCACCGCCCGCGGCGTCCGGTGCCCTCAACGTCACGATCGCACCCGCAGCGGCCTTCGAGGATGCCTGCTGCGCTCCGGCTCCGACGCCGAGGAACACCGCACCTGCATCTGGGAACCTACTGGCCTCCACCACCGCAACGTCACCGTCGGCGATCGGAGCAGACGATGGCAGCTCCGGGTGCTCGGATGGATGTACCTGCTGCACATCGACCCCCGCGTACGGCGAACTCTTCCGCGGAAAGAGGTAGAGACCTGTGAGCGGTGATCGAACTGCACGCAGGCTCTACAAGATCGAAATGACCGCAGCAGCAGGGGCATCGACAACAGAGGTGCGCTGGTACCACCTCGAACGAGCACACATCCTCTCGCAGCCCTATCCGTGGTTGCATACTCGCAACCACGCCGCGATGTTGAAAGCTGCGGTGACAGAACACGATCGGCGCGAATCCTGGGGCCAGTTGATTCGGATCGTGGTCGCTGCTCCAGGATCGTGGTCGGGGCGATACCCGGCCGGTAACACCGGCCGGGTCGAGGCGGGACTGATGTCGCCGATGCCCATTCCGCAGGACCTTGCGGACGCGCTGGGGGGCACGTAGCGGGAGTCATCAGTTCAGGCCTGCGTAGGAGTGCAGCCCGGAGACGACCATGTTGATGATGAACAGGTTGAACAGCATCGCCACGAATCCGGCGATGTTGATCCATGCTGCGCGGGTGTTGCGCCATCCGCTGGTGGCGCGGGCGTGCAGGTAGGAGGCGTACACGATCCAGGTGATGAAGGAGACCGTTTCTTTCGGGTCCCAGCCCCAGAATCGGCCCCATGCGGCTTCGGCCCAAATGGCACCGAGGATGACGCCGACGCCGAAGAGCGGAAATGCGAAGATCGTGGTCTTGTACGCCACGATGTCCAGAGTCTGAGCGGAGGGCAGACGGGCGACGATCCGGCTGGCTCGACTACCCGAGGCCTCGGGATGCTTCATGCGGATCAGGAACAGCGCGCTCGCAACCCCGGAGATCAAGAACACCCCGCTGCCGAGCGAGACGATCGAGACGTGCACCGGCAGCCAGTACGACTGCAGTGCCGGTACCACCGGTGCTGCGTTGGCGTACAGCACGGTGCCGGCGACGAACAGGAGAATCAACGTCGGCACCAGGACGAACAACCACAGGGTGCGCAGTTGCTTGGAGCGCAGCACCACCAGTGCAGCCAGTACACCGGCCGCGCAGGTGACCGAGACGAATTCGTACATGTTGCCCCACGGCGGGCGGCCGGCGGCGATCCCGCGAAGAACGATCGACCCGACATGCAACGTCAGCGCCACCATCACCAGCCCGAGTCCGGTACGGCCCATGCGTTCGGACGGAACCCGCCGGGGTGCGTCGGGAATGCGACCGGGCGTCGACGATGTCGCTGCGATCACCCGCGTGCGCAGTCGCTCCATATTGTGCAGCTCCGCGCTACGGGTCGTCGCGAGCTGACCGAGGAATGCGATTGCTGCGAGGAGATAGACCACGAAGGCGGTCTCGAAGCTGATGTCGCTCCAACGGGCGAGGGTGTCGTCGATCGGCATGGTGTTACACCGTTTCTCTGTCGTGGGTCTCGGAGTCGCTCGAAGTTGCCTGCGGCCAGATCTGTGACCGGAGGGTCTGGAATTCGGGTCCCCAGCCGGCGTGATCGGTGCGAGCCAGGCCGCCCATGTCCACTCGCGAGAGACCGTGTTCGCCAAGGTGGGCCCGGAACCAGACGCGGCGGCGTGTGATGACCAGGGACACCAGCAGTCCGGTCATCATCGTGACCGCGAACACGAGGACCCACCGCTGCGCGGGGTCGTATCCGACCTGGAGATTCGCGAATTCCTTGGCACCGTCGAACCGGACGAGAGTGCCGTCGGAGAGGGTTGTCGATTCTCCGGGCCGCAGGTTGACCCGGTCTTGTTTCACCAGCCGGCCCTGGTTGATCATCTCCTGGTCCAGGGAGAAGATCGACTGCGGGATGCCGGTGTCGAGACCGGTGTCGCCCTTGTAGATGTCCACTGCCACAGCGGGATCGACCAATTCCGGGAAGCGGGAGGAGAGCAGATTTCCGTTGAATTGCGCGGTGGGCGCGAAGAGTCCTTCGATGGCGATCTGCCCTCGGCGGCGTTCGGCGGCGGTGGCGTAGGTCCCCCCGGGTGGGTCGAATCGCAGCGCGCCGCTGCTGAGGAACGTGGTGGCGTCGTCGGGGCGGAACTGCAGGGCTTCGGTGCGGGTCTGGCCGTCGGGGAAGGTGACGGTGAACTCGGGGGCGTAGCCGTGTCCGGTGAGGTAGATGCGTTCGTCGCCGAGCCGGAGGGGTTCGTTGACTTTGAGTTGATACTCGCGCCAGGTGTCGGCGGCGATGTCGTCGGCGCTCTGGTAGGAGATGTTCGAGGTGAACATCTCGGCCTGACCGTTCTCGAGGTAGTCGGCGGTGAAATCTCTGACCCGGATACAGAACGGCTCGAGTCCGGTGCCGTCGGTGCTGTTACCGGCGCGAAAGGAGTCGTAGATCGCGGGCGAGGTGTTGCAGAAACCGGGCCCGTTGTCGGCGATGACGATGACCGAGCCTTCGTAGCCGAACAGTTTGCCGATCGCGATAGCGGCGAGCAGACCGATCAGCGAGAAGTGAAACAGCAGGTTCCCGGCCTCGCGGGTGTAGCCCTTCTCCGCCGAGAGAGTCAGTGCCCCATCGGGCTCGGGTCGAACGGCGGTACGCCACCCTTTCAAGTGCCGCGCGATGTCGGCGATCACCTTCTCGGGGTCACCGGCGAGGGTGCCCGAATGATGCAACGGTAGTCGAGTGAGGTTTCGCGGTACTCGAACAGGTTGTGCGCGAAGAGCTTTGCCGTGCTCGATCAACCGGGGAGTCAGACAGCCGATCAGCGAGACGAACAACAGGACGTAGATCGCGGTGAACCAGGAACTCGCGAACACGTCGAACAATTCCAGCGTGTCCATCACCGGCCCGAGAACCGGACGCGCGGCAATGAAAGAATCGACGGCCTGGGTATTGAGATTGCGCTGCGGCAGCAAAGCGCCGGGGACAGCTGCGGCGGCGAGGAGGAACAGCAGCACCAACGCTGTCCGCATCGACGTCAGTTGTCGCCACCGGTTGCGCAGCATCGCCACTGTTCTGCGCACCAGTCCCGGCGAGTGCGCACGGGGGTGTTCGTCGATCGTCATCTCCGCACGCCCTTCACCGACCACCATCTAAATACTACGCGACATAGTAGTTTGCGGGGTTCGGTGTGATGGAGCGTGGTCGGCGCAGCAGCGAGAACGCCAGTGCTGCACCAGCGCCGGTGGCGGCAATCCATTCCGGAACGCTGCCGGTGATCGTCGCCGGGGTGAGGGTGGTGCTCAGTGACACCTCGGTGACGACAGCTGCGGGGGTGAACAGCTCCGTGCGCCCGACGACCTCCCCGCGTGCATCGATGACGGCGCTGACGCCGCTGGTGGCCGACACGACGACGCTGCGCCCGTGTTCGACCGCTCGTACCCGCGACATGGCGAGTTGTTGATAGGTCATGTTCGTCCGACCGAAAGTGGCGTTGTTGGTGGGCACTGCGATCAGCTGGGCACCGGCGCGCACGGAGTCGGTGAGCAACGAGTCGAAGGCGACCTCGTAGCAGGTGGCCACCGCCACGGGCACTCCGGCGAGGTCGAGGACGCCGTTGCCCTGGCCCGGGGTGAAGTTTCCTGCCTGGGCGGCATAGGGAGAGAGTGCGGTGACGATCGTGCGCATCGGCAGGTACTCCCCGAACGGCACCAGTTGCCGCTTGTCGTGCCTCTGCCCGGGCCCGGTGACCGGATCCCACACGATCGAGGTGTTGCTCGTGGTGCCGTCGTCTCGGCGGAGAACCGTGCCGACGAGAATGGGCACACCGACGGCGCGGGCCGCGGCGGCGATACGTGCGGCGGCATCGGGGTTGCGCAGGGGATCGATGTCGGAGGAGTTCTCCGGCCAGATGACCAGATCGGGTGCGCGTACGCGGCCGGAGTCGATGTCGTCGGCGAGCTCGATGGTGCGCTGAACGTGGTTGTCGAGCACCGCTCGTCGTTGGGCGTTGAAGTCGAGACCGAGCCGCGGGACGTTGCCTTGCACCAAGGCGACGGTGACCGTGTCCTGCTGCGGCGGAGCGAACAGTGGGGCCACCATCGTGAGCGCCCCTACAGCAGTGGCCGCACCGATGCACGACGCTGCTGCAGTTCTGCGGGTGATGCGATCGGAGGCAACAGCGCCGGCCAGAGCGGACCCGATCAGCACCACGACGAACGACAACCCCGGTGCGCCGATCAACGCAGCCAGAGGCAGCAGCGGCCCGTCGGATTGACCGAATGCGATGCGGCCCCAGGGGAATCCGCCGAACGGGATCCTAGATCGTGCCGCTTCCATCGCCACCCAGGCGCTCGCCACCCAGACCGGCCCCCACGGCAGTCGCGACATCCGATCCGCTACTGCGCCGAACATCGCCACGAAGAGGGCTTGAACGACGGCCAGCGCCAGCCACGGCACCGATCCGACGTACTCCCCCACCCACGGCAGCAGAGGCACGAAGAACGCCGAGCCGGCAACGAAGCCGTAGCCGGCCCCCGCACGCGCCCCTCGCCCGCGCACAGCCAACAGCAGCATTGCAATTGCTACCGGAGCGAGAAACCACAGATCTAGGGGCGGGAACGTGGCGTACATCGCCAGCCCCGAAGTTGCCGCTGCGGTCAGACGTGCCCAGGTTCGGGGCCCTTCACCTCGACTTGTCCGATACAGCCGCCACACTCGACCTCGGTCGACGCAGGACGGTCCGGGCCCGGGTTCGGCATCGGGCATCGCCCTCATGACGAGGGTGCCGCCGCCCTCACGGCGACACGACGCATCGGGTGGCGGAGAAATCGACGGTATTCATCAACTACTATGGTGCATAGTATTTCAAGTGTTGGCAAATCCGGGGTCACCTGCACCGTCTGCGGTGCACCCGGACGTACGCACGGTGTACACCCGAGAACGAGGACCAGTGACCCGCTCCCCCATCGCAGCCGCTCGGCTCCGCGCCGCCGCAACCGCCCTTGTCCTGGCTCTGGTCGCTGCCGCTCTACTGGTCGACTACTGGGCGCAGGCGGCGTTGCCCGGCTCGACGATTCCGCTGCGGATACTCGAGCTGCGACTGGCCTTCAATCGCGGAATGGCGTTCAGCCTGGGTGATTCTCTGCCCGTGTGGGTCGTCGTCGCCGTGACGGCGTCGATCACCACCGGGTTGGCGATCTACGGGTGGCGTACCGCGCCTCACGCGGGTCCGGTCACCACGGCAGCGCTGTCGTTGGTCCTCGCCGGTGCACTCTCGAATGTCCTCGACCGGCTCCTCGACGGCGCGGTCACCGATTACTTTCACACCGGTTGGTGGCCGACATTCAACCTCGCCGACATCTACATCACCTGCGGGGTGGTGCTGATGATCGGGGCGGCACTGTTCACGCGAGAGGCCACAAAGATTACCCCTCGGCCCGCAGTGCCCGACAGCGCCGAATCGTGAACTTGCATGAGATACCTCGGTGCTCGAATCGAATGCCCTGCAGTGCAGACACATTCGCGACAGGACAATCTTGCTGATTCGCTCGAACAGTGAGAGTGATCGACACCGGAACGGCTCGAAACATATTCGACCACAACCACCGACAAGCGATCGTCGCCTCTCGCTCACCGAGGCGCACCGAGGCGCACCGAGGGGAACCTGCTGCATGAGCGACAACATCCCGGCGCTACCGCGCCGTATTTTTCTCGCTACGAGCTGCGCTACAGCGTGCCTGGCTGCCGCCGGATGCAGCGTCGGCGAAGCCCCGTCCGGTGAGGACACCGCTTCCGACGGTCCCATCACCTTGTCGGTGAACGATGTTCCTGTCGGCGGTGGAATCGTGCTCGCCGACCGGCAGGTCGTCGTCACCCAACCGGAACCCGGTACCTTCCGGGCCTTCTCGGCTATCTGTTCTCACCAAGGGTGCACAGTGAACCGAGTCCGCAACGGCACGATCGAGTGCCCCTGCCACAACAGTGCCTTCTCGATCACCGACGGGGTGGTCGTGCGCAGCCCCGCTACCGAGCCACTGCCGAACCGCGCCGTGACCAGAACCGTAGATACCCTCACAGTCGACTGATCCATCACCGGGCGGCCGAACATGCGAGGTGGACGGGTTCGGGGTGAACGGTGTCGACCGGGCCGATGTGCGGCAATCGAGGACCCACTCTGTGCCCCCACCCGACTGGTGCCGGTTCCGGTACATCGCTGCCGTGTCGACGACAGCACGGCGTGCCGATCTCGCACCGGGTCGAGACCTGCCTACCAATTGACCTCTCGGCAACGGCCTTCGCCTTCCTGGGGTTCGACCTGCACAGTGGCGTGTTCGAGACCGAACTCGTCGCGGAGAACCTGCTGCGCTGCAGCGAGCACCCGGGGTGTCTCGGCCTCCGGGGCGACCGTCAGATGCGCCGAAGCGACCTCCATCCCCGACGTCAGTGTCCAGATGTGCAGATCGTGTACCTCTTCGACATCGTCGACACCGGTCAGGGCCTTTTCCACGGCGGCGACATCGATGCCCGACGGAGCGTGTTGCAGCAGAATTCGTACGGCATGACGCCCCAGAGTGAATGCACGCGGCAAAACGAACAACCCGATGGCGACCGCGATGACCGGGTCGGCGTACCGCCACCCGAACACGACGGTGACCAGTCCGCTGACGAGCACTCCGATCGAGCCGAGCATGTCCGCCATCACCTCCAGATACGCACCCCGAACATTGAGGCTCTCTTTCGCACCACTACGCAGAAGGAGGAACGCGATGAGGTTCATGGCCAGACCGAGCAGTGCCACCAACATGACCGGAATCCCGGGCACCTCCGGTGGGTTCGTGATGCGTTGCGCGGCTTCGTAGAGAATCCACCCAGCGACACCGAAGAGCAGCACTGCATTGAACAGAGCCGCGAACACTTCGGCTCGATACAGTCCGAACGTGCGGCCGGTCTTGCGAGACTGCCGCTGTGCGAGTGTGATCGCCACGATCGCCATCAAGACCCCGAACACGTCGGTGAACACGTGTGCGGAATCGGACAACAACGCCAGCGACGAGGTGGACAGACCCACTACCACCTGCGTCACCAACGTAACCGCCCCGAGACCGACAGCGATCCACAGTCGCCCGAGGTGCTTACCGGATGCGCTCGCCGGCGATCCCGGCTCTATCCCGTGGCCATGTCCGTGTCCCATCGTGGGTACCCCTTCTCGGCGTGGTTCGATAGCAGGAACACAACATATTGCGATATGCGCATATATGCAAGTGTCGTGTTCGCTGGAAGCTGCTGCCCGCGCGGCCGCACTGCGTCGGCGCAGAACTATGATTCGTAGTAGTTCGATCTCGGTTGCGCGACTTGGTCGCGCAGCCGTGCCGATATTGCCGGCCGACAGTTTTCCCGCCACACATCATCCACGTAAGGGGTGCCGCGTCATGGCCACCGACGACATGGCCACCGAAGCCGCACTCTCGACCCGCGGTCCGGTGAATCGACGCTCCGGTTCGCAGGTGATGCTGCTGTGGGCCGCGATCGCGGCAGTGGTGGCCGCTGCGCTCGCGGCGTTGTCGACGTCGCAGGCGCTGATTCTGCTCGGGCTTCCCGATCCGGGACCGATCACGACCTACGGTATTCCGGCGCTGACCGCGCTCGGAGAGGTAGCCGCGGTCGTGGCGGTGGGGTCGTTGCTTCTCGCAGCGTTCCTCGTTCCTCCCCAAATGTCGGGTGTGCTCGCCATCGACGGGTACATCGCCGTCCGCACCGCGGCGAAGGCCTCCGCAGTGTGGGCGGTGTGCGCGGCGGCGTTGGTGCCGCTGACACTCTCGGACGCGTCGGGTCAACCTGTCGGATCCGTTGCGGCGCAACCCGTGCAGTTCCTCGGTGCGATCGGCGATGTCGAGGCCTCCACTGCATGGGCCATCACCTCTGCGGTCGCGGCGATCACCGCCGCAGCATGCGCGGCAGTGTTGCGGCATCGGTGGACCCCCGCCTTGTTCGCCCTGTCGATGCTCGCGTTGATCCCGCGCGCGGTCACCGGCCACTCCTCGACCGGCGGCAATCACGACATCGCGACGAACTCGTTGATCCTGCACATCCTCGCCGCCGCTCTGTGGGTTGGCGGACTCCTCGCACTTCTCGCTCATGCGCTGCGCGGGGGTGGACACCTTGCCGTCGCGACCCGCCGCTACTCGACGCTCGCTCTGGTTGCGTTCGTGATCATGGCGGTCTCCGGAGTGGTCAACGCTGCCGTGCGAGTACCCGTGACGTCGCTGTGGGATTCGACGTACGGCGCTCTGATACTGGCGAAGATCGCAGCCCTGGCGATCGTGGGGACCCTCGGGTGGATACAGCGACGACGAACGGTCGGCGCTCTGGCCCACGATCCCGAGAACCGCAGATCCCTGATCACGTTGTCGATGATCGAGACCCTCGTTCTCGTCACCACAGTGGGCCTGGCGGTTGCACTCGGTCGCACTCCCCCGCCCCCGCCGCAGGACGCCTCGCTACCTCAGGCGCACGAAGAAGCCTTGGGCTACGTGTTGGACGGCCCGCCCACCGCTGCGCGGTTGGCGTTCGAGTGGCGTTTCGACCTGGTGTTCGGCTCCGCTGCGGTGATCGCGGCCGTCCTGTACCTGGTGGCCGTGCGGCGCCGCCGGCGGGCAGGCCTGCCATGGCAGAGGCGGTGGACAGCGAGCTGGTTGATGGGCACTGCGGTGCTGCTCGTGGCGACCTCGTCCGGGGTCGGGCTCTACAGCCCGGCGATGTTCAGCGTGCACATGGCGGGACTGACCGCGGTCGCCATCGCCGTGCCGTTGCTGTTGGTCCTCGGCCGACCGGCCACCTTGTTCGCCTCGGTCCTGCCGACCGCGCCGGCAGCCGACGCACCGGGCTCGCGCGAATGGCTCCGGGCTGCATGGCACAGCCGAGCAGCCCGGATCGCGATCCACCCGTGGGTCAGCACCACGGTGTTCCTGAGCAGCTTCTACCTGCTCTACCCCGGCGGACTGTTCGACACCGTCGCCGACTCGCATGTGGCACACATGGTGATGAAGGGCTGGTTCCTGACCGTCGGGATGGTGATGTTCTGGGGCACGGTCGGCGAAGACCCGGTACCGAGACCGATCGCGGGACTGACGAAGTTGCTCGCGAGTATCACCGCATTGGCCGGGTTCGCATTCTTCCTCGTCGTGACGATCGATCTCGAGACCGCGCTCGGAGCGAGCTTCTACAGCGGACTGCGTCTGGACTGGAACGCAGACCTGCTGGCCGACCAGCGGCGCGGCGGCACTCTTGCGTGGGGCATCGGCGAGTTGCCGTTGCTCGCTGCCGCGGTTCTCGCCGCGGTCCGGTGGTCGGCGGCCGACGAGAGCGCGGCACGGCAACGAGACCGCCGAATCGACGATCAAGGTGATACCGAACTCGAGGCGTACAACACCATGCTCGGTGGCCTGTCCTCTCGGCGCGATCACCCCTGATACCCGAAACGCCCAGCCCTGTTCCGGTGCGGATGTCGTAGCCCGGCGGGATGTCGTAGCCCGGCGGGATGTCGTAGCCCGGCGGGATGTCCTCCGAGGACCGTGACCAGCGGTACGGACGAATCCGGGTCGAGTGGGATGGAAAAACTATGCTCGATAGTAGTAACCTGTGGCCTGACCGTCACCATTTCGTTATCTCGAGCGAGGCCACGGCCTCGTAGCCACCAAGGATTGTGATCTTGGCCCGACACCGCACACCCGATCCGATCGACGACGACTACGCAGCGCCGGCACCCGGCGTCGCGGTCTCGATGCCCGTCGGCAACAGGCCGACGGCGCTCATCGATCACCCCCGTCATCGACACGCCGGGTTCGCACCCTCGCGTTTCGTGACCGAGTCGCCCGCCGAGACCGTGTACTCCGACAATCGGTCGCAGGACGAGCACACGCCTTCGGCGCAGACGCCCGCACCGGATGTACCCGCTCACGCGGTCAGCGCCGCCTGGGACACCGCGGCCGCGGACACTGCCGCGTCGATGTGGGTGCACGTGGCCGGTCCGGACGAGACGACACACGGCGACGGTGGCCGCGATGTAGTGCAGGCCGTGTCGCGACGTGCTCGCCGCGGACTTCATCGCCGCCGGGTGCCGAAGCCGGGTGGCCGCGCCATCGCTGCGTCGGTCGCGGTCGGTGCCTTTCTGTCCGCGGCAGCGACGTCTCCGAACACCGGGTCGCAGGACAGTGTGGCGCTCAGCGCTGCGAGTATCGATAGCCCTCCCGCCGGCGTCCTGCCGCCGAGCCCGGTCGTCGCCTCACCCCCGCAGGTGTTGCAAATGCCCGATCTCGATGTCGGCCGGCTCGCGCAGCGCATGACCGAGCAACTCGCCGAGGGGGGAGTTCGGGCGGCGGAGCGCGCCGCACGCGATGCCGAGGCGCGGCGCCCGCTCTCGGTGGTGCCGGTGTCGGGCACATTGACCTCCAGTTCTGGGCCGCGTTGGGGGACAACGCATTACGGACTCGACATCGCCAATACGATCGGGACGCCGATCGTATCGGTGACCGACGGTGAGGTCATCGAAGCAGGGCCGGCGCAAGGGTTCGGCCTGTGGGTGCGTATTCGTCAGGACGACGGCACGATCGGGGTGTACGGCCACATAGACCAGGCGCTCGTCACCGCCGGTCAACGCGTGAAAGCCGGCGAGCTCATTGCTACGGTAGGCAACCGAGGCCAATCCACCGGACCCCACCTGCATTACGAAGTGTGGCAACCCGACGGTGCCAAGTCCGACCCGACGGCGTGGCTGTCGGCACGCGGAGTCGATATCACCTGACACGACGAGGAAAGAAGAACTGGCGATGAAAAGGCTCGGTGATCTCGAAGCGGAGGTGATGAACGTGCTCTGGCAATGTGATCGACCGCAGTCGGTCCACGACCTGCGTGAACGCATGGCCGACAGAAACCCCGCCTACACCACGATCCTGACCGTCGTGACCCATCTCCACGAGAAGGGGTGGGTCGAGCGGACCAAGCAGTCACGCGCCTATCTCTACTCGCCCGTGCAATCTCGGGCCGAGGCCACCTCGCAAGCGCTGCGCGAAATCCTCGACACCAGCACCGACTCGGCCGCCGTGCTGATGCATTTCGCGAAAACCGTCACCGACGACGAACTGGACGCCCTGCGGGGGAACCTGCCGGACGCGAACCGGTGATCGTCGCACTGGCATTACTCCTCGCCGCGACCCTGGTGGCCGTTGCCATGCCGCCGCTGCTGACCTCACTCACCCGCACCGTCGGCCCCTCTCTCGCCTTGACCGCTTGGATCGGCAGCATCGCCGGGGTGCTGTTTCTCGTGGGATCCGCGGTGGCGGTGTTGCTCTGGCCCGGCCATGCGCCGGCCGAGGGCATGGTCGAACTCGCCGTCCGCTGCCTGGGCTCGCTGCAACACGCGGCCCAGCCGTGGATCGGGGAAGCGGTCGCCGGGGCATCGGTCGTCCTCGCGGCGTCGGCATCGGCGCGCGTCCTGCGCTCGACTCGCCGTCAGCTTCGAGCGCGGTCCAAAGTCCGCGACTATCACCGCGATGTCATCGCCGTCGTGGCGCGCACGGACCCCGGACCCGAACCGATCATGTGGCTCGACCACCCACTCCCGCTGGCCTACAGCATCGACGGTCGCCCCGGCTACGTCGTGGCCACCGAAGGCCTGCTCGCCCATCTCGATCCCGAACAACAGCGAGCAGTGATCGCACACGAACGTGCCCACCTGCGCGGGCGCCATCACCGCATCGTCAACATCTGCGAGATCCTGGCCAAAGCGCTTCCTCGCGTTCCCCTCTTCGCCGCGGCACCCGCGGCGGTACGGGTCCTGGTCGAGGTCGCAGCCGACCGGTCCGCGGCCGCAGTCACCAGCGCCGACACTGTACGTTCGGCATTGTCGACGGTCTCGCAGGCGCATTCTGCGCGGCCACTGTGGGCACTGGGCCTGATCGGGGACTCGACCACCGAGCGGTTGCATCACCTCGACACGAGCGCGCAAACACCGAGCCGAACCCGAGCGGGCGCTTATGCTGCCGCCGCCGTGCTGCCCCTCGTCGTGCCGGCCGTGTTGGCCGTCGTCTCGCTCAGCGCGGTCTCCGCCGCAGCGTGCGCGGTCCTGCTGATCTGAACAACCCCAAATACTATGCTGCATAGTATTTGGGTTACGCTGGCGGACGCGTCCTGTAATTCGCGTGCGACACGAAGGTGGTTCCATGACGGCGTTGACATCTCCTCCGGCTGCGCCGGCGGTTCGCCCCTATCCACCCCGCGGGGCCCGCAAGGGGTCGTTCCTGCACACGATGGTCACCACCACCGATCCGAAGGTCATCGGACTGATGTACTTGGTGACCTCGTTCGGGTTCTTTCTCGTCGGTGGCCTGATGGCGTTGATCATGCGCTCCGAGCTCGCGGTCCCGGGAATGCAGTTCCTCTCCAACGAGCAGTACAACCAGCTCTTCACCATGCACGGCACGATCATGCTGCTGCTCTACGCCACCCCGATCGTCTTCGGCTTCGGCAACTACATCCTGCCGCTGCAGATCGGCGCACCCGATGTCGCCTTCCCCCGGCTCAATGCCTTCTCCTACTGGCTGTACCTGTTCGGCGCACTGGTCACCACCGCAGGTTTCATCAGCCCCGGCGGTGCCGCAGACTTCGGCTGGACCGCGTACACCCCGTTGAGCAGCGCCGTCTACTCCCCCGGTATCGGATCCGACCTGTGGATCGTGGGCCTGCTCGTCGCCGGCCTGGGCACCATCCTGGGCGGGGTCAACATGGTCACCACCGTGGTGTGCCTGCGCGCACCGGGAATGACGATGTTCCGGCTACCGATCTTCACCTGGAACATCCTGGTGACCTCGATCTTGATCCTGCTGGCGTTCCCACTGCTGACCGCAGCACTGATGGGCCTGCTCGCCGACCGTAAACTCGGCACCCACATCTTCGATCCCGCCAACGGCGGAGCGTTGCTCTGGCAGCACCTGTTCTGGTTCTTCGGACACCCCGAGGTCTACATCATCGCGCTACCGTTCTTCGGAATCGTCTCGGAGATCTTCCCGGTCTTCTCCCGCAAACCCATCTTCGGGTACAAGGGGTTGATCTACGCCACCGTCGGCATCGCCGCCCTGTCCATCGCGGTGTGGGCGCACCACATGTACGCCACCGGTGCCGTGCTGCTGCCGTTCTTCTCGTTCATGACCTTCCTCATCGCCGTGCCGACCGGGGTGAAGATCTTCAACTGGATCGGCACCATGTGGCGCGGCCAGGTCACCCTCGAATCCCCCATGCTCTTCTCCATCGGATTCCTGATCACGTTCGTCTTCGGTGGACTGTCCGGAGTGCTCCTGGCGAGCCCGCCCATCGACTTCAACGTCACCGACACCTACTTCGTCGTCGCGCACTTCCACTACGTCGTGTTCGGAACGGTCGTGTTCGCGACCTACGCCGGCATCTACTTCTGGTTCCCCAAGATGACCGGCCGCATGCTCGACGAACGACTGGGCAAGTGGCACTTCTGGCTGACGTTCCTCGGCTTCCACGCCACCTTCCTCGTCCAGCACTGGCTCGGCGCCCAAGGAATGCCGCGCCGCTACGCCGACTACCTCCCGTCCGACGGATTCACCACCCTCAACCAGATCTCGACCGTGGGATCGTTCGTCCTCGGGGCCTCGACGCTGCCGTTCATCTGGAACGTGTTCAAGAGCTACCGCTACGGCGAAGTGGTCACCGTCGACGACCCCTGGGGCTTCGGTAACTCCCTCGAGTGGGCGACCAGTTGCCCACCCCCGCGGCACAATTTCATCGAGATGCCCCGGATCCGCTCCGAGCGGCCGGCGTTCGAGCTGCACTATCCGCACATGGTCGAACGCATCCGCGCCGAGCAGCACGTCGGTGGCCCGCACTCGGATTCGATCGCGCCCTCGGAAGTGATCACCGAAGCGATTGCCGGACCGGACGTATCGAAACGGCCGGACGTCGACAAGTAACACGGTCGACCGACCCCCGTAGGCTCACACCCCCTTACTACTAGTGCGCATAGTAGTAAGGAGAATCAGTACGACCAGAGGAGAACCGAACGTGAAACGATGGATGCTGGTCGCCGTGCTCATGTGCGGCACAGCACTGTTCTCCGCGGCCCCGGCATCGGCGCACAGTGAACTCGTCAGCTCCGACCCCCCGGCCGATGTGACGCTCGAGTTCGCACCGATCGGCGTCGGCCTCAAGTTCAATCAGGACATCAACGAATCGTTCGCGACCATCAGCGTGGTAGGTCCTGGCGATACTCAGTGGACGCAGGGTACGGCCACGGTCGAGGGCCCCGACGTATCGGTCCTGCTCGAGGACGGCCTACCCAACGGGCAGTACACCGTCGGCTACCGCGTCACCTCCGCGGACGGGCACCCGATCACCGGGTCGTACGGCTTTTCGGTCGACGTCGCGGAGACCGCCACCCGCCCGGACGCTGCTGCACAGCAATCGCAGGGCGGTGCGACCTCGCCGGCTCCCTCGACCACGCCGACGCAGGCCTACGATCCGAACAACCCGTCCGCCAGCGAGGACCGGCCACCGAAACAGAACACCATGATGCTGCTCTCCATCGTGGGCCTGACTGTCCTCGGTCTCGCTGCCATCGCCCTGACGTTGGTGATCCGAGGCAAGGACAAGCAATGACAGGGGCCCGATGAACATCGCCGCCGTAACTCCCCCGGAAGGCCCGCCGACCCTGGCAGCGTTGCTGAGCTTCGATCTTCCGCCGCTCCCGATCCTGCCGATCGCCGGCATCGTCATGGCCGGACTGTACTGCTGGGGGCTCTACCGGATCCGCGGCCGGGGTATCGCATGGTCACGGTGGCGGAGTGCGAGTTTTCTGCTCGGCTGCGCGGCGCTGGTCCTGGTGACCGGACTGCAGGTCGAACGCTACGGATACAGCCTGTTCAGCGTCTTCATGTTCCAGCATCTGACGTTGTCGATGACCATCCCACCGTTGTTGGTGGTGGGTTCGCCCGGACGACTTCTGTTGCGTGCCACCGCTCATCACGGAGCCGGGCGGTGGGTACTGATCGCGGCGCTGACGGGGTTGCGTAGCCGCGCCGGGCGCATCGCACTACATCCAGGTCTGACGATCCCGTTGTTCCTCTTCAGCTATTACGGGCTGTATCTGTCGTCGATCTTCGATGTTCTCGCCATCACAGTCATCGGGCACGTATCGATGGAGATCTTCTTCTTCGCCAGCGGGCTGCTGTTCATCATCCCTGTGCTCGCCGTCGGCCCCCTCCCCGTTCGGCAGAGCAATCTGGGCCGGTTGTTCGACCTGTTCGTCGAGATGCCGTTGCATGTGTTCTTCGGTGTCATCCTGATGATGTCGAGCACCCCCATGCTCGCCACGTTCGCCTCCCCTCCCCCGCAGTGGGGTGTCGATCCGGTATCCGATCAGAAGCTCGCCGGGGCGCTTGCGTGGTCCTACGGTGAGCCGGTGGCCCTGCTGGTGGTGCTCATCTTCTGCATTCGGTGGAACCGGGACGAAAAGGAGGAATCGGCTGCCGCGGACCGGCACGCCGAAGAAGACGGGTACAGCGAACTCAACGCCTACAACGACTTTCTGAAAAAGATCGGTAGCGAGACCAGTCAACGGACCTGAGCTGTCGCGGCCGTCCCGCGCTCGGGGACTGCCGCGAGCTCATCGCCTGATCGCGCTTACTGGCAAGGGCCTGATCGGGCGCATTCATCGCGCACGTGTGCCCACCCCGATTCTGGCTCCACGCTCACCGAGCCAGGCTTGCGGATCGACCTTCTGTCCCGCGGGAGAAGTCGCCTCGAAATGCAGATGCGGACCCGTCGAGTTACCGCGGTTCCCGACCTCTGCAATCCGATCGCCCTTACGGACGCGCTGACCCACCGTGACCGAATTTCCGTTGTTGTGCCCGTAGGTGGTGATCGATCCATCGTCGTGTCTGATCCGAACCCACAGCCCGAAGCCCTGTGCGGGCCCGGCGCTGATGACCGTTCCATCGGCCGCGGCGACGATCGGTGAGCCCAGTGAGTCGGCGATGTCGACACCGCCGTGTTGTGTCCCGCTTCGGGTGCCGAAATTCGAGGTGACCAGTCCGCTGCTGGGTGCGACAGCAGACGCAGTACCTCGGGAGGTGGCCGAGCCACCGGACGTGGAACCGCGCTGCTGTGCTGCATCAGGAACAGAATCTTCGGGTGCGGTCGTCTCGGATGCGGGAGGGGTGTCGGTGGTGCCGGGCACGGGCGAATCGCGGCCGGTGTTGCCCGTCACCGGATCCTGTTCCCCACCTCGGTCGCCGTCATGCGGGACTGCGGGGTCGAGGGCGTCGACCTGGAGCGATGCGGCGATACGAAGGGCCAGGAGTGGGTCGAGAGTCGCCAACGGGGCCAGGCAGGACAGGGACTGCGCCGGGGCATTCGAGACTCCACGGGCGATGGCGTCGACGATGCATCCTGCCGACGCGGACACCGGGCCGGCGGTGTCCGCGATGACGCCGCCGGCCTGGGCGGCGGCCCACGTCGAGGATGCGAAGGCTGCGAGGTCTGCCACCGCGATCGGATCGGTACCGATTGTCGCGGCCCGATCGGCCAGGCGGATCAACCGGCTGACGGCGTCGGCGGTCTGCTGACCTTCGACCTCGTCCCCGGACTCCACGGCCGGTTGACCCGGATTCGCTTCGGCTACCGGGGCGTGCAGGAACACCGCACCGAGTGCGGCACCGACGATCACGTATGTCCGCGCACCTCGGCATGCGCGACGTCGCCCGCCGCTCGGCGTCGTCTTTCCCGCGTTGTTCACGTGGTCACCCCACCCTTCTCGTTGAATGCCGGTCACGATCGCAGTGGATGCCGTGTCGGCCGTGGGTCAGTGTTGCGTGATCCCATCGACACCACAAGCCCCTTCTGTCACACTCTCGACTGCATTCGTCGCTGTTTCGCCTATCGATTCGGCGTCGAAAGTGAGTGCTTTGCACAGTAACTCGACGATTCGACGCCTTTTCATGCGTGCCGATGCCGGTCATGGGGGTCATCCCAATCGTTATTACTATGCAACATAGTATTTAGATATCGGCGTCAGCTCTCCGGCAACGGTGAGACCCCGTGTGCGCTCAGCAGGACATCGATCTGACCGACCTCGGCGGTTTGCGCGGAGGCGATCGAGCCCGCGAGCGCGGCGACAGCGGGAACTGTCGCGTTCGCTGCTCCCTGCTCTGCCATCGGGATTCCCCCACGATGGTGGCGGCGGAGCAGTTGTAGATACCGGCCGTCGAATTCTTCGGCGTTCATCCGGCGAAGTGCCGTCAGCTCGGCGGTACTGGCCATGCCGGGCATCGACGTCGCGTCCTGTCCGCTGTCGTTCGCGGACGCGCTCATGTCCATCGGGTGACCCCCTGTCGAGCTGGCCCCGGTCATCCACGTCATCGTCGGGCCGTCGGGCAGATATGGCCTGTCCCACAGTGTCAACCAGCCTTGCATCGTGCCGACTTGGCTCTGCTGCGAGGTCAACACGTCGAAGGCGAGGGTCCGGATGACCGGATCCGTCGAGCGTCCCAACGCCATCGCCGACATCTCGATCGCCTGGTTGTGATGGACCGACATGTCCTGCGCGAAACCCACATCCACCGAATTCGATGCCGGTACGGCCACTCGTGCGCTGTCCGGTGTGAGCAGTACGCCGATGAGGACGCCGGACAGGACGAGAGCTGTCACCGCCAAGCCGATGAGCAGTGCCCTGGGCCTGGATCTGGGTCCCGTTTCCGCGGCGTCATTCTGTGCACTGTCGTTCTGTGCATCGTCGATCTGGGCATCGTCGGCCTGGCCGTGCACGGTCATCGACTCCCCTCCCCCATCGGCGCTGGCGCACTGTCGAGGGCCGGGTCTTCCTCGAGGGGCACCGCGTCCGGTCCTGGCTCGCTGGCGTCGAACGGCGGCGGGTTGTCGGGATCGAACGCGCCGGGAATGGTCGAGCAACTGGCTCCGCTCTCGGGGTGGGTCGAGGGGTTCTGTCGCAGAGCAGCGACGAACTGAGTGATGCGCCGGTCGGAGGCATTGTCGAGCTCGAGTCGATGGCCCCACGACTGCAGCGTGATCGGTGCCGTCAGGCCCGGGTAGGGCGACATCATCGTGTAGGGCTCGCCCTCGACCCGCCCGGCGAGTGAACCGACCTCGTCGGAGGAGACCCGGTTCGGGTCGTACGTCACCCACACCGCCCCGTGTTCGAGCGAATGAACCGCGTTCTCGCTGCGTAGCGGGACGGGGTACACCACTCCGGTACACGTCGCCCAGGTCTGGTCGTGAGGGCCGCCGAACGGCGGACTCTGATCGTAGGCAACTCTCTGAGCTGGTTCGACGTGCCGCGCGGCCGGATACTCGACCTCGACGACGCCGTCGATGCCGCGGGAGGGGTCCGGGTCGTCGGCGGTCGGCGCGAACCGCTCGGCCTGATTGCGTTCGAGGACGCGGGGGGCCAGGTTGTATCCGATCGCACCGACGAGCACGACGATGACGACACCCGCGCCTATCACCGCCCAGGGAGCGCGCACGCCCCCGGGCACTCCGGCTGGGCGTGATCGCCGAGTCGAGCTCCGTCGGCCTCGGGCGGGGTTTCTGCTGCTGTTCATATTGCTCCTCCATCAAATACTATGCACCATAGTATTTGAATCAAGGTCCCAGGAAGCCCCTACGCACGACAGGACGGCCGATGCCGGTGTTCCGCGCACCCTCAACTGCTCGCGGGCAGCTTGCCCTTCATGTGCTGGCCTACAACGGTGCACGCCTGCTCTTCGTGTGTGTCGCCGCAGGAGTGCTTTTGGCCGTCGACGCACTGACGAGCCTTGACATTTCCTTCGTGTTGGTACTGCTTGGCGCACTTGCAGCAAGCCTGCCGCTGTCGGCACTGACCCTGAGGAAGCTCCGCCGAACCATCAATGCGGACATCGAAGCAGTCGATCGCACGCGCTCGATCAAGAAGCGAGGCCCCGCGGCGGGACGACCCGGCACCGACAAACCGTGACGTCGGCGCACGGACTTCGGCGTTGGCGTTGGCGTTGGCGTTGGCGGATCGTCCGTGTCGGTCACTGTTCGCCGACCCATTCGACGGACGCTTCGGCGTCCGGCTCGATGTCTAGTAGTTCCAGGGTGCGGTGCATCAGAGTCTCGATCCGATACTCGAGATCATCGACGAGGTCAGGCACATCGGCCAGAGCGGCGTGGGCACGGCGGCGGGCATCGACACCGATTAGCTAGTAGTCCGAGCCTGGTGCAGCTGACACCGGGTGCGGTGGTGTGCCGGTGACGTCAGTTTCCCGCTCGCCACGACCGCGTCGCCACGACAGGGGCGGGCGTGGATCGCGCCGGGGCAGTCGCCCGGAGCGGTGAGCAGCGATGACCGCCCCGACCGCTACCTGGGGCATCGGGTCGGCGGGAAACGGCACGACCCCACCGGTCGATCGGAACGGCGACGGGGCCTGGACGCACCGGCCACCTGCACATACCGGGAAAAGTCTCCCCCGGTACGTGCTCGGTGAGTAGTAGCGTCGAGGGGTAGCGATAGAACCGCAGGACAGTACGCCAGCGTTCCCACATCTCGGCGGGACGGAAGCCTTCCGACTCATCGGCTGATATCCGGACACTGTGCCGCCCACCGATCCACAGGGATGGAACTGACCACGCGCGGATGGGCCGCGAGTACGTGCTACTTGAGCACGCAAATTACACCGCTGGGTGGGCTTGTCACCGAGGTCGGCAGACGAGGTGCAGGTGGGAGTTCGATTGCTTCCGAAGGGAATACGAACACCGAAGAACCGCCGAGTGAGCTGCACCTCATCGACTTGCGGCTCCGTACACGGCCGGGAGACTTGGTTGCATGACATCTTCTGTGGCACTCAGCCGCGAAACAGCCGTCGGCGCGGAGGCGCGACTGTCGTGGATACTGTCCGCGCTGGCCGGAATGGTGGGTGCTGTCGCATTTCTGCATTCGGCGGGGTATTTCGTGACGTTCATGACCGGCAACACCGAACGCGCCGTCATCGGGCATTTCGGCAGTCCGGAAGGTAAGCCCGTTGCACCCGGCGCATCGCCGTGGGCGGCGCTGGCTTTGATGGGTGCCTTTCTGGCGGGAGTGGTGATCGCGTCGATCTGCCGCCGCCGATACTGGTCCAATCACCCACACGGAGCAACAGTTGTCACGACCATCGCCCTCGCCGCGGCAGGGCTCATCGATATCGGGATATCCGGCTGGGCGTCCGACGACGTAAATTTCTATCCCATTCTGTTGGTTGCGTTCGCTCTCGGCGCGCTCAACACAGCATTCACGAAACGAGAAGAAACCTACATCCCCCTGAGCTACGTCACCGGCACCGTCGTCAAACTGGGCCAAGGGATCGAAAGACACCTACTGGGCGGCGGTACTTACCTCGACTGGCTTTGCTATGCAATGCTTCTCGGGTCCTTCGCAGCCGGAGGCGCAGCCGGGGCTCTGATCGGTGCCGCGATCACCGGACCTCAAGTACTCCTGGTTACCGCAGCCATCAGCCTGCTTGCAAGCATCTTCACCTTCACTCACACCGAGCGACGATCCCTATGGGGATAGGTCTATTCCCGGCCAGCGAAAACCTACGGGTCCGCGCTCCCGAGATCGTTCTGCTCCACCGGCGGACTCGACCAACAGAAACACTGTCGCAACGTGAATCAATCGGTTTGAGCGTGTGGAGAGGATGTTCGATACACACCATCTCTCGCTTGGCCCTGATCTCTTCGCCAAGGCGTCAGCGATGCCGGTAGTTGCTAGGTGGGTTGGGAGGTCGGTGCCGAAACCGTCAATAGTCGGCGACGCCGACGAGCGAGCTCGGTTTCGCAGCTACGTCGTGCACGGCCGCATCGGTCCCCGTGTGCGATCCGGATCGGAGCCATTGCCGACGACGGATACGGCAGATTCTGGGTCTCCCGCTGTGGACAACCGCGGGTGGTTCGCCCGCATCGCTACGCGTTGGCCATCGCGCTCGGTGGGTCGATCGACGAGTCGGTGAACGCATTGCACATGTCCGACAACCCGATCTGTGTACGAGTGACGCTGGACGAGGCGCAGCAACAGCCTCTTCACGTGGTCGACGGGAACCAATCGCAGAATCTGCGCGACATGGCCGCGAAAGGTCGCGGCGGTGGACGCCGCCGACCCGGGCTTTGGTACGGGCCGGATCGAGCCGCACGGGCGACGCGCGCCGGTTGCGTACGGCGGTACGCCATGGCCGAGACGACGTATCGGTGCAGGCAGCCTACTGAAGAGCGGTACACCCACGCTGTTCTCTCTAGCGTCGACGGATCGCAACCCACAGTCCGCAACGTCGGCAGATATAGGCAGCTCCCCCTGCCAGGGAGTGCAACTTCACGGTCGGGAAATCGCGACCACAGCAGGAACAGGCCGAGGTGCCGTCACTCTCACTGGACAGATTCATGAGCAAGCCCTTTCCGTCGAGAGTGACGGGAGAAGTTCGGCACTCCGTCTCCTTCCGCGTAATCGAATTCTACGACCTGTGCGCTGCCAACTTCAGCACGGATATACCGTGGGTGGATGGAGATCACCCTGCAGTATTTCGACGGTTGCCCGAACTGGACGGTCACTGCTGAACGGTTGCAGCTCCTCGCCGCGGAACACTCGGACGCCGTGCTCGTCTATCAACGCGTGGACACGGTGGACATGGCCGAACAGGTGCGTTTTCGTGGCTCTCCGACCGTTCTCGTCGACGGCGTCGACGTCATGGGCGACACATCCGCCGCAGTCGGTCTGGCCTGCCGTGTGTACATGACAGGTGACGGGCCGGCGGGTGCGCCGAGCATGGCTCAGCTCCGGGAAGCCATCCTCGGCTGACACCCGAATCGGGATACCCCAGGGGGTACTCATTGGTATCGTCGGTGACATACAGTCAGCTGATCGGCATGGTCGACGGGGCACAGCTCCGGCGGCCGGTTTGCTGAAAGCACTGACGGTGTTCGGCGTGCTGTTAATGCCTTCGGTGACACCGAACAATGAAGGTGATACAGCCGTGCTCGGGGGCCCGCATCCCTTTTTGAGTGCGGAGTCGCGGACGTCGCTGAATCCGGCGGTCGTCGATCCGACGAGATGTCCCGTGCGGGCGTTCTTCATCCCGCAGATGCGGGCCGTCCCGTCTCGACGGACCAGGGATCGACGCAGTTCGCAACCGTCGACACCGACGGCAACCTGATCGCCTTGCATAACGACGCCCCCGCACCCGAGGGACAGTTCTACCCGTCGCTCGACGGACGAGGGCGCACGATTGAAATTGGCTCGGCGCGGCGACTGCCGTCACCACTGACCGATCGACCCGCTCTTGGCAGGACCACTCAAGAGCCCATCGGACCACACATGATCACACCCGCAGCGGCGAGGGCACCGAACACGATCGGACTCGCGGTGATCGAGAGGACGATCAAGGACAGTTGGGTGCGGGCCCGCGCGTGCACGGGGGTGGACACAGCGACGGTGAGGCGATGAGCACGAGCGAGCACGTCGCCTCCGCTCGCGCCGAGGGCACCCGCGGGAGCGACGGACGAACCAGTGAGGGCGAGCAGACCACCGAGTAGCGCCCGCCGACCATGGGAGCGGGCAGCGCTGTCGTCCGCGCACATCTCGAGCAGCAGGGCGATCTCGGTCGCCCCGTCGCGGAACAACCGCATCCATGGAGCTGCCGCGGCGAGTCCGCGAACAGAGGCGAGCAGCAGGTGATGGCGACCGATTAGGTGAGCACGTTCGTGCGCCAAGACGGCGCCTAACTGATCCGGGACGAGTGCATCCAGGGCACCAGTAGTGATCACGATGGTCTTCGGACGGCCAGCAACGCAGTAGGCGAGCCGATCCGCGGTGTCGACGACCACCGCGTCGGTACCGGGCAGGCGTTGGCCGATCACCCTCGCCGTCCGGGCGTGGCGAAGCGTGTGCGTTCGCATCCGCAGCATGCCCCGCCCAGCCCTCCACACCACCAACGGAAGCGCCGCCGCAGCGACCGCGGAGACTGCTATCAGTGTTCCCTGAAGCAGTGCTGCGGCACGGCCGTCGATCGACCGGAGCACCTCGACGACGCACGCTGACACCCAGTGAGCGTCTCTGTTCCAATGCACCGCTTCGGTGACGAGCATGATCGCCGCGCCGGTCCAGGTCAGGATCACCACCGCCATTGCTGCACTCCAGGCAGCTATCCCGAGCTGCGGAGCGATGCCCCGGCGGGTCAGTCGCGCGAGCACAGGCGGACCGGCTACCGAGACCACGAGCCCGTAGAGCAGCAGGCACAGAGTCAGAGTCATCGCGACTGGCCGGGGTCGGTCAGTCTGCGCAACGCTCTTCGCACACGCTCCGACTCTTCGTCGCTCATCTGCTCGACGAAATGGGTGAGCACCAGGTCCGACTTGCCGCCCGCAGCGAACGCGTGACGCATCAGCCGGGCACTGTGCTCCTCGCGAGACAACGTCGGCCAGTAGTCGAACGCCTTGCCCCTACGGGTGCGCTCCAACCAGCCCTTACGGTGCAGGTTGTCCATCGTCGACATCACCGTGGTGTAGGCAATCACCCGCTGCTCGGCCAATTCGTCGAACAACTCCCGCACGGTGCTTCGCGCACCGCGGGCCCACAGGCGATCCATCACTACCGCCTCGAGTTCACCGAATCCGTTCACCCGCACCTATCGCCTCCTGCCCTGTCGTCTCCTGATCCTAGGGTCGTCGGTAACACGACATCTACTATCTATGTACGTACTCAGTATATGGTCGTGATGTCCCGTCTCCTCGGGACCAGAATTGAGGGAGATTCCGATGACCGAACTGATGACCAACCTGCAGACGTGGTGGGATTGCCAGATCATGATGGCCACCGGCATGTGTGGGGACATGTGCGCCGCAATGATGTGTTGCTGACCGGCTGACGACCTGCGATAGGATACTTCCCCCGACTTCCCGAAAGTCGGGGGAAGCTTGCCGGGCGAGCCTCTCGCGCGGCGTCGTACAGAACGAATCGACAGGGCGAGCGCAGTCTTTGACGATTGCGTACGGACGAAGACCAGGCTTGCCGAAGCCCTGCTGATCTGATCTCGTAACTCTCCTCGGCGACGGGGTGCCGGCGACGACGCTGCGCTTCCACGAAAGCGAGGGGCTGCTGCCGGCGGACCGAGCCCCGAACGGGTACCGCGTCTACGACAAACGAGCACAGCAACGGTTGGCGTTCATCACCGCCGCGAAAAGCTCGAAACTGACGCTGCCACAGATCAAGACGATGCTGCGCGCATGGGAGAACGACTCCTGCGCCGCTGTGAAGACCGGGCTGCGGCCAACACTGCGCGAGCACATCACCCGGGAGGAGGAGTCGATCGCGCAGCTCACCGAGCTGCATGCCGCAATGACCGGTGCGTTCGATCGTCTCGACGACACTCCCGACGCGTCGGCGCGCCGTTCGACCCGCAATGCAGCTGGTTGACCTCGGCCTCCTCGCCGTCTCGGACGGATTCGGCGAGTAGGGAATCGAAAGCGCCTTCGTAGCAGGTGCCACCGCGATCGGGAAGTCGGCGATCTCGACCGCGCCGTACGGAGCAACTGCGGTTTGTCGCGTGCGTCCGCAGGTCCGGTGACCGGGTCCCACACCACGGAGGTGTTCTTCGTCGTGCCGTCGTCCTGTCTCAGTACGGCACGACGAGGATCGGACTCGTGCCGACGAGACCGGGGCCGAGCATTCACGCATAGCGATCATACCGGGCTTAGATGCTATCATCGTTGCATGACGATCAATAAGGATGGCCGCCTGCCCGGCGGTTCCACGTCGACTTTCGATGCGGCAGTGTCGTTGTTCCACAGCCTTTCCGATGCGACACGGTTGGCTATCGTTCGCCGTCTCGCCAGCAGGGAGGTGCGTGTAGCGGACCTGGTGAGCGAGCTGGGGCTGGCACAGTCGACGGTATCGGCGCACATGGCGTGCCTGCGGGACTGCGGATTGGTCGTCGGTCGCCCCCAGGGCCGGCAGGTGTTCTACTCCCTCGTCCGGCCGGAACTGTTGGACCTGCTCGCTTCGGCCGAGACCCTCCTCGCCGTCACGGGGAACGCGGTGGCACTCTGCCCGGTTTACGGCACCGCGCCCGCCGGGTCGGCGGTGACCGGATGAGCGACGCATGCGGCTGCGGCCACGACGAACCCCGCCTGGACGGCGACGAGGAGCACGAACCCGACAAGCTGTGGCAGATCACCGAGATCCGAGCTGCCGCGGTGGCCGGTGCACTGCTGGCGGCAGGGCTGATCATTGACTGGATCGGCGGCCCTGATCGGCTGACCCTGGTGCTCGAATCACTCGCGTTGATCGTCGCCGGCTACACCTTCGTCCCGTCGACCCTTCGGCGGCTCGCGCGCGGCAAGATCGGTGTCGGCACCCTGATGACCATCGCGGCGGTCGGTGCCGTGATCCTTGGTGAGGTCGGCGAGGCCGCGATGCTCGCGTTCTTGTTCGCGATCAGCGAGGGCCTCGAGGAGTACGCGGTCGCCCGCACACGGCGAGGTCTACGGGCACTGTTGTCCCTGGTTCCCGACACCGCCACAGTCCGACGAGACGGCCTCGAGCAGGCGGTGTCGCCGACCGAGTTGATGCTCGGGGAGATGATGATCGTCAAGCCCGGCGAGCGCATCGCCACCGACGGCACCATCCGCCGCGGCACCACCGCGCTCGACACCTCGGCGATCACCGGCGAATCGGTGCCCGTCGAGGCCGGGCCCGGCGACGACGTGTATGCCGGGGCGATCAACGGAACCGGCGTTCTCGAGGTGGAGGTCTCCGCACGTGCCGAGGACAACTCGCTGGCCAAGATCGTCCGGATCGTCGAGGCCGAGCAGTCCCGCAAGGGTGAGGCTCAGCGGTTGGCCGACACGATCGCCAGGCCCCTGGTGCCGGCAATCATGGTCGCCGCCGCCCTCATCGCCGCCGTGGGCAGCCTGCTCGGCGAACCACGGGTATGGATCGAACGCGCACTGGTCGTCCTCGTCGCCGCCTCACCGTGCGCACTGGCCATCGCCGTCCCGGTCACCGTCGTCGCGGCGATCGGCGCCGCCAGCAAACTCGGCGTCCTGGTCAAGGGAGGCTCAGCTCTTGAGGCGCTGGGCCGCATCCGCGTGATCGCGCTCGACAAGACCGGCACCCTGACCCGCAACAAGCCGGTCGTCATCGACGTCGCCACCGCGGACGGTGCGACCCGCGAACAGGTCCTCGCCGTGGCCGCAGCGCTGGAAGTGCGCAGCGAGCACCCCCTGGCCGCGGCGATCCTCGCCGCCGTCGACGACCACACACCCGCCGACGACGTCGTCGCAGTCACCGGAGCCGGCCTCACCGGCCGCCTCTGCGGCGACGACGTCCGCCTCGGCCGACCAGGGTGGATCGACCCCGGCCCGCTGGCCGCGGACGTGGAACGGATGCAGCACGCCGGAGCCACCGCCGTCCTCGTCGAACAGGACGGCCGCACCCTCGGCGCGATAGCGGTCCGCGACGAACTGCGACCCGAAGCCGCGGAAGTCGTCGCCGGTCTCCGCCGCGACGGGTACCACGTCGCGATGCTCACCGGGGACAACGAACGCACCGCCCGCGCACTGGCCGCCGACGTCGGCATCGAGGAGGTCCACGCGGATCTGCGACCGGAGGACAAAGCACGCATCATCGGCGACCTGAAGGGCCGCCGGTCGACCGCGATGGTCGGCGACGGCGTCAACGACGCCCCCGCACTGGCCACCGCCGACCTCGGTATCGCCATGGGCGCCATGGGCACCGACGTGGCCATCGAGACCGCCGACGTCGCCCTGATGGGTGAGGACCTGCGGCACCTGCCGCACGCCCTGGCCCACGCGCGCCGATCCCGACGCATCATGCTGCAGAACGTCGGGCTGTCGCTGGCGATCATCACCGTGCTGATGCCGCTCGCCCTGTTCGGAATCCTCGGCCTGGCCGCGGTGGTGCTGGTGCACGAACTCGCCGAGATCGTGGTCATCGCCAACGGAGTCCGCGCCGGCCGCACCCACCCCCTGTCCGCCGCAGCGGTGCCCGCACCTGCCCCGGCAGCAGCCGAGGCCTGGACATGAGCCCAGACCCCACTTCGGGCCCGATGCCGGGTGTCTCGACCGGGGGACGCTCGGCGACTCGATCCCGGTGGACCCTGGCGATCGTCGTCGCCGTCCTCGTCGCGGCGGCACTCGCGGCCGACCCCGTCGCCCGCCGCGCACTCTCCGACGGCCGCGTCATCGAACTGGGGTTGCTGCAACTCAGGCTTGCCTACAACAGCGGTGTCGCCTTCAGCGTCGGGAACGGGCTGCCGCCAGGGGTCATCATCGCGGTCACCGCCATCATCACTCTCGCCATCGCCGTGTACGCGTGGCGCACCGTCCCCGTCGGCTCACTGACCGGGACGGTGGGGCTGTCGGCGGTCGTCGCCGGAGCGGCCGCCAACGTCATCGACCGCGCTGCCGACGGCCG
Source organism: Rhodococcus sp. 06-470-2 (assembly GCF_002258235.1). Lineage (NCBI taxonomy): Bacteria > Bacillati > Actinomycetota > Actinomycetes > Mycobacteriales > Nocardiaceae > Rhodococcus > Rhodococcus sp. 06-470-2. Next base: position 84,981 of record NZ_NOYB01000022.1, read on the forward strand.
CGTGACGGACTACTTCCACACCGGATGGTGGCCCACCTTCAACCTCGCCGACACCTACCTCACATGCGGCGTAGTCCTGGTCGTCCTCGCGTCGCTCCGGGAGGGCCGAACCCGCGTCGATCCCACGGGCACGGAGCAACGATCCGTATGACTGCTCCCCGACCTCGAATCCGATCGACCTCCATGACGGTCGCGTGCGGCACCGGGGGCGTCCGGTTACATCCTCACCGACGCCCGGTGCGGCAGTGATCACCACCATCGCCGCGGCAGTGGCGATGTTCGCCGGCACCAACATCGACGACATCGTCGTGCTGACGGTGCTGTTCGTCGCCTCCGCCAGCCAGGGTAGGCCGCGGGCGTGGCAGATCGTCACCGGCCAGTACCTCGGCCTGATCACCCTCGTCGCGACCAGCGTCGTCGCCGCTCTGGGACTGGTGATCGTGCCGCAAGAATGGGTCGGGCTACTCGGTGTGCTGCCCCTGTCGCTGGGGCTCTGGACGCTGATCCGCTGGCTGCGCAGCGACGACGAGGACGAACCCCCGGTCGCTGCCACCGGAATGGCAGGCGTTGCTGCCATCACCATCGCCAACGGTGCCGACAACATCGCCGTCTACACCCCGGTCTTTCGGACGCTCGGTCCACCACAGACCGCAGTCACCATCGCCGTGTTCCTGATCTGCGTCGGGATCTGGTGCTACGCCGGCAGGCTGCTGGGCACTCGCAGGAAGGTCGTCGACACTCTCGAACGGGTCGAGCACTGGCTCGTCCCAGCGGTGTTCATCGGCTTGGGTCTCTTCATCCTCCTCGAATCCGGAGTTCTCGCCCGGCTGATCGCCGCCGCGTCATGACCGACACCCGCTCGCGCGCAGCCTGCGGAACCGCTACGGCCCGACTCAGATCGGTTCCCGCCACCGCCCGGTGGCGTCACCTCCATGCCATCGATCGAAGCGTGAGGGTGAGCAAAGGGCGGCGCATCGATACTCGGTCGATCCGTCGGCGATCATCAGATCGACCACGGTGCGACAATCGGACCGGACTTGCCGAATCGACCGCCGAGTAGGCGTCGCTGACCCCGATCATCTGTGTCCGAGCGGTGTGTGGACAGACGAGCCACGCTCGTCCGCGCGGGCGCGGAGTCGTATTCGTCGCCGGAAGGTTAGGTTCGGCAGCCCTTATAGACTCGCTCGGTGCCCAGAGACTTCAACCGCCCGAAACGCCCCAGTGTGCGCTTAGCGCACGATTTGGGCAGATTCGGTGACGCACCGGGTCTGATATCGGTGAACGAGACGATCACCTACCGCGACCTGGACGAGCGCATCGACCGGCAGGCGGCCAGACTTGGACGTGGCCGTCGTCTGGTACTGATCGCCGGCACCAACAAGGTCGAGGTCGTCGTCACCTACCTCGCGGCGCTGCGTGCAGGACACCCCGTACTGCTGGCCTCGGACGACAATCCCGACCATCTCGACGGGCTCATCGACACATATCGGCCCGATGTGGTGGTGCGCACCCTCGACGGCAACACAGTCGTCGAAGAACTCGATCGACAATCCAGACATGAGCTGCACCCTGATCTCGCGTTGCTGCTGAGCACCTCGGGTTCGACCGGATCACCCAAACTCGTCCGTCTCTCGCACGACAACGTGCAGGCCAACGCCGAGTCGATTGCCGAATACCTGGGCATCCGCCCCACCGACCGTGCCGTGACCACGCTACCCATGCACTACTGCTATGGGCTTTCGGTCGTCCACAGCCACCTCCTGCGCGGTGCCGCCTTGATTCTGACCAACTCTTCGGTCACAGATACTCGACTGTGGGACCTTGCGCGCACCCACCGCGCCTCCACCTTCGCGGGTGTGCCGTACACCTTCGATCTGCTCGACCGTATCGGGTTCGAACAGCTGAATCTTCACGACCTGCGGTACGTCACGCAGGCCGGCGGAAAGCTGTCGCCCGATCGCGTCCGCACGTATGCCGAGCTGGGCCGACGCCAGGGATGGGACTTGTTCGTCATGTACGGGCAAACGGAGGCGACCGCCCGAATGGCGTATCTGCCACCGGATCTTGCCGCCGCTCATCCGCATTCCATCGGACGGCCGATTCCCGACGGGTCCTTTCGGCTCGATCCGGTCGCGGATGCCCCGGACGGGACGGGTGAGCTCGTCTATTCGGGGCCGAACGTCATGCTCGGCTACGCACACGACCCCGGCGACTTGCGCCTGGGTGACACGCTCGCCGGCGAGCTGCGAACAGGCGACCTGGCCCGGCGAACGGCCGATGGACTGTACGAAGTGGTCGGCCGACGCAGCCGTTTCGCGAAAGTGTTCGGTCTACGTATCGATCTGCACCGCGTCGAGTCCGCGCTCGCACACCTGGGATTGACCGTGTGCTGCACCGACGGCACGGACGAACTCGTCGTCGTCGCGGAGAACGCTGACGTCGCCGACGTGCGACGCTTGACAGCACAGTTCAGCGGCCTTCCCGCAACAGCAGTTCGGGTGTGTGTCGTCGATGAGCTGCCGCGCACCTCCACCGGCAAACCCGATGCGCGAGCGGTCGCGGAATTCGCAGGCAAGCCCGGCCCTGTTCAGCCCACCTCGACGACGACAAAGCCCGAGACCACCGATGTCAAAGCGATGTATGCCGAGGTCCTGCATCACGCAAGGGTCGACGACGACAGCACGTTCGTGAGCTTGGGCGGTGACTCTTTGTCGTATGTGCGGATGTCCATTCGGCTGGAGGAGCTGCTCGGTCACCTCCCGGCGGACTGGCACAACACCCGAGTCGTGGACTTCGTTCAGGCACCGCACCTGCGCCGCGGCTGGCGACGGGTGGAGACCAACGTTGTGCTGCGCGCCCTTGCGATCGTGCTGATCACCGGCTCGCACATACACCTGTTTTCGGTGCTCGGCGGGGCGCACGTGCTTCTCGGAATCGCCGGCTACAACTTCGCCCGCTTCCACCTCGGCGCGGTCGATCGCACCGCCCGCGCACGCAATGCTGTGCGCAGCGTCGCTCGGATCGCCATCCCCAGCATGGTGTGGATCGGGGCCATCATCGCTCTGACCGGGGACTACCGCATCACCAGTGCATTGCTGCTCAACGGAATCTTCGGCCCGGACGGTTGGTCTGTCGAATGGCGATACTGGTTCGTCGAGGCGATTGTGTACATCGTCCTCGTAGCCGCCGCTGTGCTCTATGTTCCGGCGGTCGCACGTCTCGAACGCAGTCACCCGTTCTGGTTTCCTATGGGGTTGGTGGCATTGGGCCTGGTTACCCGTTACGGATTGATCGAGATCGACGACAGCCGCAATCGCATTCTGACCGCGGCGGTTGTCTTCTGGTTGTTCGCCCTCGGCTGGGCCGCCGCCCGGGCGCAGACCGTGTGGCATCGAGTGGGGGTCACCGCGGCAATCGTGCTATCGATTCCCGGGTTCTTCTTCGGCGACATCCAGCGAGAAGTCATCGTGATTGTCGGACTTTGCCTGCTGGTGTGGCTCACATCCGTCCCATGTCCCGCAGTTGTGGGCCGGGTTGCGGGGGTGTTGGCAAGCGCGTCACTCTACATCTACCTGACCCATTTTCAGGTCTATCTACCGCTGCGCGACGACCATCCCTGGACAGCATTCGCCCTGTCGATCGTCGTGGGGGTTGTCTACTGGCAGGCCGCGACCTTCGTGCTCGCCCGTCTACCGTGGAGCGGGACAGGGCCGGGCATTAGGTTTGCCAATCCTCTAAGTACCATGGCGGCGGGGACGACCGGAGGTGGTCCGGTAAATGCGAAGGACGGACGATGAGCAAGCGGATCGAACTGATGGCGGGCCTCGCACTGGCGACCGCGGCACTGTTGACGGTGTCGGGGTGTTCGAGCGCTGAGTCCGACCCGGGCGGGGACAACCGGATCACCGTCTACAACGCCCAACACGAGTCGCTGACGAAAGAATGGGCCGACGCGTTCACCTCGGAGACCGGCATCGAGGTCGACCTGCGCCAAGGGAGCGATACCGAACTCGGCAACCAACTCGTAGCGGAGGGTGACCGATCGCCAGCGGATGTGTTCCTCACGGAGAACTCTCCGGCGATGACGCTCGTCGAGAACGCGGGTCTGTTCACCGACGTCGACCAGGCCGTGCTGGCCCAGGTTCCGAGCCAATACCGCCCGTCGAACGGCAAGTGGACGGGTATCGCCGCCCGCTCGACCGTGTTCGCCTACAACACGGACATGCTGACCCCCGATCAGCTCCCGGCCTCACTCCTGGACCTGCAGGACCCCGCCTGGAAGGACCGCTGGGCAGCATCGCCGTCGGGAGCCGATTTCCAAGCCATCGTCAGTGCGCTGCTCGAGTTGAAAGGCGAGGACGCTACACGCACCTGGTTGGAGGGGATGAAGAACAACGTCCGCGCCTACAACGGTAACGGCACGGTGATGAAAGCCGTCAACGCCGGAGAAATCCCGGGCGGCGTGATCTACCACTACTACTGGTTCGGCGATCAGGCCAAGACCGGAGAGAACAGCAGTAACGTCGCCCTGCACTACTTCAAGAACGAAGACCCCGGCGCATTTGTCAGCGTCTCCGGCGGCGGCGTCCTGCAGTCCAGCGCGAAACAGGATGCAGCGCAGCAGTTCCTGGCGTTCGTCACCGGACCGAAGGGTCAGGAAGTTCTGCGGGACGGGATGTCGTTCGAGTACTCGGTGGGCAGCGAAGTGGCGGCCAACGCGGATCTGGTCCCCTTGACCGAACTGCAGGCCCCGCAGGTGGACCCGGCGAAGCTCAACAGCCCGAAGGTCACCGAGCTCATGACCGAAGCCGGTTTGCTCTGATTCCAACGACGAACGGTCGAGAACAACGGGGGCCGGCCCACACGCTGCGGTGCCCAGCAGGCCGGTCGCGTATGCCCTTGCCTCTGGCTGTCACCGCAGTGATTGTCGTGGCGATCTCGCTCATCCCGCTCGGGTACGTGATCGTGGAGAGCGTGGACACCGGCTGGGCCACCGCGTCGGCGCTGCTGTTCCGATCGCGGGTCCGCGAATTGTTGGCCAACACCGTGATGTTGGTAGTGATCACGGTGCCCATCTGTGTCGCAATCGGCGTCGCGGCTGCTTGGTTGGTCGAGCGCACACGAGTATTCGGAGCGAAGGTGTGGGCGGTATTGCTTGCCGCGCCGCTGGCTGTCCCGGCGTTCGTGAACGGCTACTCGTGGGTGACGGCGATCCCTTCCCTCGGCGGGCTGCGCGGCGGCGTTCTGATCGCAACGCTCTCGTATTTTCCTCTCGTCTACATTCCCGTGGCCGCGACGCTACGCAGGCTCGACCCCGCGGTCGAGGAATCGGCGCGAGGACTCGGAATCGGACCGTGGGCAGTGTTCTTTCGCGTCGTGGTGCCGCAGCTGCGGCTGGCAATCGCCGGCGGCGCGCTTCTGGTCGCGTTGCACCTACTCGCCGAATACGGTGCCTTCGTCTTCATCCGCTTCGACACATTCACTACAGCGATTTTCGAGCAGTATCAATCGACGTTCAACGGAGCGGCGGCGACCATGCTCGCCGGGGTGCTGGTATTGCTGTGCCTCACATTGTTGGTGATCGAAGCGGTTGTGCGTGGCAGTGCCAGGTATGCCCGCATCGGCTCGGGTGCAGCCCGCCCGGCCGTGCCTGCAGAACTCGGTTGGCAGTATTCGCCGATCGCGCTCGTCTTCCTGGGGATGTTGATCGCACTGTCTCTCGGAGTCCCGATCGCCAGTGTTCTGCGGTGGCTTGTCGTCGGCGGCAGCGCGGTGTGGGAGTGGGACGAAATCTCGTCCGCGCTGCTGCAGACGCTCGGGTTCGGAATTGCCGGTGCGGTCATGACGTGTGCACTCGCGTTCCCGGTCGCGTGGATCTCGATTCGCCACCGCGGACGGTTCAGCCGTGTCCTCGAGGGCGGTACCTACATCTCGAGTTCGTTGCCCGGCATCGTGGTTGCGTTGGCGTTCGTCACCGTCGCCATTCGGTACGCAAATCCGCTGTATCAAACAGTTGTCGTCGTGATCGCGGCCTACGCATTGCTCTTCCTGCCACGCGCATTGGTCAACCTGCGGGCGGGGCTCGCGCAGGCGCCCGTCGGGTTGGACGAGGCGGCTCGGTCGCTGGGTCTGTCACCGCTGTCGAGTTTCTTTCGGGTGACTCTCAGATTGGCTGCGCCGGCCACCGCAGCGGGCGGTGCGTTGGTGTTCTTGGGGATCGTGAACGAGTTGACCGCGACATTGCTGCTGGCACCGACCGGAACCCGCACTCTGTCGATGCAGTTCTGGTCGCTGAGCAGCGAGATCGACTACTCGGGGGCTGCTCCGTACGCGTTGATCATGATCGTGCTGTCTCTGCCCATGACCTACGTTCTCTTCTCCCAGTCGAAAAAGGCGGCAGGACTATGACATACGCGGTGGAGGTGGATGGGCTGGACAAGTCGTTCGGTCCTGTGACGGTGCTACGTCGTGTTGAGTTCGCTGTCGATGCCGGGTCGACCACAGCCATCGTCGGACCGTCCGGTTGCGGTAAGACGACGCTGCTGCGTCTGATCGCGGGTTTCGACAAACCCGACGCAGGCACTGTCGCACTGACCGGGAAGGTCGTCGCGGGATCCGGCTGGACGCCTGCGCACCGAAGGTCGGTGGGGTACGTCGCCCAGGACGGGGCACTGTTCCCACACGCCACGGTCGGCGCGAACATCGGGTTCGGCCTGCCACGCCGTGCCCGCACCGTCTCGAAGATCACCGAACTGCTCGAGATGGTGTCGCTGGATTCGTCCTACGCCTCACGTCGACCCGACCAGCTCTCCGGCGGCCAGCAGCAACGGGTCGCGCTCGCGCGGGCGCTGGCGCGTGAACCTGAATTGATGCTGCTCGACGAACCGTTCTCGGCACTCGATGCCGGCTTGCGGGCGAACACTCGACGGATCGTCGCCGACGTCCTCGCCAAGGCTGGGATCACCACCATCCTCGTCACCCACGATCAACCCGAGGCCCTGTCGTTCGCCGACCGGGTTGCGGTGATGAGCTCGGGCAGGCTCGCACAGATCGGTACACCTCGTGAAATCTATTCCCGCCCTGTGGACGTCACCACCGCGGAATTCATCGGTGACGCCGTGATCTTGACGGCCCACATCGAGAACGGCCGTGCCCGCTGCGCCCTCGGCGACGTCGCCGTCGCCCCTTCCCCGAACGCCATCGAAGGTGCAGCCCGAATCATGTTGCGGCCGGAGCAAATCGAGGTGACCACCGACGGCGCGGGTGCATCGGGGGCCGTCGTCGACGTGGAGTACTTCGGGTCGGAGATGCTGCTCGGGATCCGCCTCGACACCGCGGACACCGCTATGGCCCAGCGGGTCACCGTGCGCCGCTTCGGCGCCACGGCTCTGACGCCCGGCGACAGGGTCGCCATCCGCGTCATCGGCGACGCCGTAGTGTACGACCTGTGAGAGAGCTACTCAGTGTGAGGCAGCCTCTCGCGTCCTGCTCGATCATGCGATCGATGCCGAACAATGTGCGTAGTTAGTGGGCAGACTTGCACCATCCAGACTGAGGCAACGCCCCGGAGGCAATCACGTCTCGACCCCAAGCATGGAACGGGCCGGCCGGCATCGACTGTCACCGCCGTCTACGATCCGCACGCGGGTTGATGTCTTGAAGGTGGTGGGCGGCTTCGTCGTCATCCAAACTGGGGGCATCGATTGCGTTGCTTGCAAATCTGGTGGCCCGCACTAAGTCTTCTTTCTTTCGAGGACGGACTCCCCCTGAGCGGCGGAAGAACCCACTGATTCCGATTTCCCACGCACACCACCACCATCGCGAGCGGTAATCGGTCCTGGAACACAGAGGCAAGCAGGAGACGTTCACCCGCGCACAATCAGACGACGGTTAGATGGATCAGTGCAATGCTGAGTGCGACGACGATTCCCGCGATGAACCGGGCTGCATATCGAGTGATCCGGTAATTTGACATCGCTGCCCATCAACATGCGGTCAGAGGTGAACCGCACCAACGGAATCAGCGCGATCGGAATACCGAAGGACAACACGACCTGCGAGACGACGAGAGCGCGACTGGGGTCAACCCCAGCGGCGAGGATCGCCAGTGCCGGAACCAGCCGCCGCACACGATCGGGATGCGCTTGCGTGGACGGTGCACGCCTGCTTTTCGTGTGTGTCGCTGCAGGAGCGATCGTGACCATCGACGCACTGACCAGTCTCGACATCCCCTTCGTGTTGGTACTTCTCACCGCGCTTGCCGCTGTCGGCACTGACCCTCAGGAAACGTCGCCGAACCATCAACGCAGACATCGATGCAGTGGATCGGAAGCGCACCGCGAGACGAGGTCCAGCGACACGACCACCCCGTACCAAGAGACCGTGAAGCCCGCGTGCGAACTTTCGACACAGACCCGGTCGTCGTTCGGTGCAATGTTCGCTGACTCACTCACAACAGGGGTCGCTCCTGCGGGGTGACACCTGGGATCGTCGCGCGCTGAAGACTATTGCTCGCACTCCGGCATTTCCGCATCTAAGAACTCGAGAAGTTCCCTGAGCAGTCGGTCTGCGCGGTTTTCGACATCGGCAAGAACCGAATCGACGTCGTCGAGGAGCGCGTGGGAGTGCCTTCGTGCGAGTGTGCCGCGTTCGTAGTAACCAGGGTCGAGCGAGACCGCCGATGCAGGCTCGAGCGTAAAGACACGCTTTGGGTTCGTCTCTCGGACGGGGGGCGGTATGTGCGTGGGAGCGCGTCCCCCGAGGTGTGCTCGAACGATATCGGCTATTCCCCGGGAGGTGAGAGGGGTTGCGACCAGCGGGGTATGGCCCCACCGGTCGATCGTGGTCAACAACGGCCGTTCGCTGCCTGGGTCGAGATGAGTAACGGAGTCGGCGAGTTCGGTTCCGTCGACGTGCTCGATGGCGTCGGCGAGCATGCGTGTGCTGGGGTGCCGCTCGCCGTGGGCCAGGACCTCGTACCAGCGCCTGTACACCTTTCTCGGTGATGCGCCCGCCCTCACGAGCTCCAACGAAGTGACGGCATGTACACCGGTGCCCGTTTCGATTGTGAGGGCATCGAATTCGGGTTCGACGGCGACATCTCTTATTCGCAGTGCCGCGATCTCGGTGTATGGCAGCCCGGCCGCGGCAAGAGTGAGGACCAGTGCATCTCGGCGAGCGAACAACGCCGCCGGCCACCCTGTTCCGGGGAGGCGCGTGACGATGCCGCCGATCCGAGTTGCGGTGTCGCGCAAACGCGCTGCACGCAGCGCGTCCAGAGCCGCTCGCACGCTCTGACCGCGACCCGGCGGGGGCAGGGCGCGGTCTCGATGAACAGCGTCGATGACGGCGATGCGACGACGTTGCGTTGCCGGCGCGGCAGGGTTGGCTCGGAGGAACCGAACGAACAACTCCGGTGAGACCGGCAACGCCGACTGATCATGAGCGGTGCACCAGTCCGCGAACAGCGACCACGTGTGTCGACCCCGTTCCGGGACAGTGTCGTTCGATACTGGAGTTGTTCGGACAAGGTCGGTGTTGTCGCCGCTCGTCGAGGTGTCGGTGCCGTGCATGAGGGTCACAAGCCGAGATCGTTCACGGCGTTGCCGACCAGAGGCGCGTTCTCGCGGGCATAGATTTCGACCATTCCCGGGCTTCTGTGTCCGGTCTGTCGCATGATCGCGTGTGCGTCGGCACCGTTACGGAACGCTTGAGTGACGAATCCGGCACGCAGTGAATGTCCGCCCAGCTGGGCGAGAAGGTCTGCGTCGTAGCCGGCGCGGCCGGCGCGGCGGCGGATCGCGGCGTGCACTGCCGCACCCGACAGTGCGGTCTGGGATAGGTTGCCGTTCTTGCGGATCGACCGGAACAGCGCCGACCGCGTGTCAGCGGTGGGCAGGGTGCTGTGGCAGAGATGGGAGTCGAACTTCGCTGCGCGGGAAAGCAAACGAATGATCGCGGTTCTGCCACCGGTATCGAATGCAGCAACGATCTGCAGCCAGCGAACCCACGCGCAGACCGGGCATGATTCGTGCCGGTCGGTGAACGGCAGCGCCTTCACCGTTCCGGTTCCGTCCTGGTCGGTCTTCGAGTGCCGCAGGCGGACATGCGCACCGTCGAGGCGATCGCGGCGCACATCACGACATTCGAGGTCCACGAGTTCGCTGCGCCGAAATGCCCCGGAGTACCCCATCAGCAGTAGTGCGGTGTCGCGGCGTTCGAGCACTTCACTGGCCCAGCCGGTGACACCGGCACGTGCTACGTCAACGATGGCAGTGATATCGGACGTCAGGAGTGGGGCGCGGGGATTGCGGGGGCGCTCCCCCGCGGCGGCGTAGTCTCGGCGGATACCGGCGAGGGTGGCGCGCACCATCTCGTGGCCACACGGGGTGTCGTGGCCGAGCCCGCGGTGACGGTCGGTGATCGCAGCGACCCATTTGCCGAAGGTCGACGGTGCATACGCCCGGACTCCGTCGACGGTCAGCGAGTCCGCCGCGTCAACGAGATACGCAGCCACGGTCGCAGGGTGCGCCGGCAACGAGATGTGCCCGGCGGCAGTGCACCAGGTCTCGAATCGCCGCCACGCCGAATCGTAGGCGCGGCGGGTTGCGGCAGACCGCGCCGACGCCATCGACCGTTCGATACGCGCAGCCACCTCGGCCGACAGGTCCGGAAACACCACCGCACCACTCACCAGGGCAACTGAATCTGCGTCCAGGACCTCACCGAGCTGCCGTTCTGCCATGGCAAGAACTGTAGTGCGCACCTCCGACAGGCTTTTTGATTTCAAAACACGCTCACCTGGTGTTTCGCCGGGGATGGTGCGGGAAAATGGGCGTACGACGGCCTGCAGTACCACTTCTCGGTGCTCTGAGCGTCGGTTGAGGAGCAGAAGTTTGCTCCGTACACGGCCGCACCGGTCTGTTCGAATTGCTCGACAGTTGAGTATCCCTGGGACGGGTCGCAAGCGTAGCCGTCGAGGACTTGTCCGGCCACGAGATCAGGTCGTTCCACTGAGCAGTAGCTCTTTGGACGGGAAACCCGTCGAATCTCCTTCACTTTGACACCTACACCGGCAGCTCGTGGCGGGGTCGCAGCCCTACGAGGACCTAGTCGGGGCGTGACACCCGAATAGTTCTCGAGTACGCGGCTCGGAATTATCGGGAACTTCCGGGACCGCTGGCCCGACTACTGCACGAGTAGGACCGGCTGAGCGCCCAGTGCAGCCCGAGGAGAAGGAACCGAAACACGCAGATGTCCACCAGTGAAATCGATCGACCGCCTGCGCCCGGTGACACCCCGCCTTCGGTGACGAAGATCCCGTTGTGGCCACAGATCAGGCCGTTCGTGCTGCGGTTGCACTTTTATGCCGGCATCCTGGTCGGACCGTTTCTGCTGATCGCGGCCGTGACCGGCCTGCTGTACACCATCAGGATCAACCGGATCCGGTCCGCGTCGTCGAGTGCGGCGAGCGGACGAACCGACTCCCGAAGGTGCCCCAAATCCTCGCTGGACGACTCGGTGGGTTCGTCGCTGCTTCCTGTCGATGCGGTCATCGCCTCACCATTCCTCGATGTCGCTGAAGACAGGCGTTGCGGTGCCGCCGTCCGCTCGAGGCTCCACCGGCGGGTGGATCGCCGGGATCGGTGCAGACGCGGCGCCGGTGAGATGCGTGCGGCGGGCACGGTTGCGCCGGGCTTTGCGGGTGGCTTTCTGCGAGCGGTCGGTGACCTCGCGCATCTGCTCGATCATCGAAAACAGTGCGCTCTCATCGACGTTCGACCGACCTTGTTCGCGGAGACGAGTGATAGCAACTCTGTGCTCCCACAATGTCACCGCGGGATGTGACATCGTCCGGTACGGCACCTCGACATAGCCGGCACCGTCTGGTTCGAGGACCCAGATTCTGCTCAAATCGCGTGGGTCACGTCGTATCACGAACCGTCCCAAGTCCTCTCGCCGCGCAACCCACGGTTTGAGCGCGTTCGAGAAGTAGTGCACGTGATCGAGGACGAAGCCCGTGCGCGTCAGACGTCGCCGGATGACGGGAAGAAAGTCCACCAGGAACGCGGTTTCGCGGAGCACAACACGAGGGGCATGACCAGCTGCGGCAACCGCGCCGGCCCACACGGCGGCCGGAGTGTTCCCGATCCCTGTGTGAACACTCCCGTGATACGAGGCTATGGCCAGGACCAGCCAGCGCTCCAACTCACGCAATGTCAACGCCGCATGCTTGTCCGAGTCGTACCTTCCTCGGTCCGCGGGGCTCGAGAAGGTGGTCCCAGGCAGCTCGTGCACCGCTGTCATCGCCGTTCCGATGATGCGTTCGACGATCCCGCCGTAGTGCGGTCGGCCCGGAGGACGGTATTCGAGTGTGATGGCGTGCTGGGCGCATCCGCGGCGCAGCGCTTCGCTTTTGAACTCTGAGGCGTTGTCGAGATACAACTGTTTCGGCTTCCCTGCCATCGGCCACTGCACCTGCTCCGCGAGCTCGCATGCCTCCAGCCATGTCTGCTTCTCGCAGCACACGCGGCCCAGGCACAACCCGACCGATATCGACGACGGCGGCTCCAAAGTGACGACGAACCCGAGTACGGAACGGCTGAGGACATCGATGGCGATCGTCAGGTAGGGGCGGCCGATCGGTTGACGCTCGTACTCGTCGACGACCATCAGATCGACGACGGTGTGGTCGATCTGGACCTGATCGAGAATCCCCGCAACTGTCGGTGGACTGTCGCCGGCGGACTGACGTGGGCGGGCGGCATCGGGTCCTCCGCGTGACCTGGCCACCGATGCCGGATGGAGCGCGGCGATTCGTGCGGTGACGGTGTTTCTGGCCGGCACTGGCAGACCCGCGCGGTGACACGCCAACGCGATACGTCGATGCAGCGCAGCGACACTCAGCTTCTGGCGGTGAAGAAAATATCGGGTGAGATGATCGCCGATCACCTCTTCGACCTCAGCCGCTACTCGGCTGCGGCCACGCCCACCCGGCGAGACCTTCGTCAGAAGATCGGTGACCGTACCTGTCCCGTCCCTGAGTTTGCCAAGCAACGCATAGACCCGACGCCGCGACAACCCCAGTCGTTCGGCCGCATCATCGACCGCTGCCAAACGCACCGGATGCATCTCCAGCAAGGGAGCCAAGACAGCGAATCGGGTCTCTGCCTGCGCCCACCGCTCCCCCGACGCCGTCAGCACACCGGTCTCCACGACGTCGAGCTTGCCCGGGTCCACCACAAGCCTCCCCTGTCACCGAGAGCCGAACGCGATCGTGCAGCGCACTTCTGACATCAGAATGTCAGAAGACCACTGCACTCACCCACAAATCGCCAGCAAAAAGTGCCGCCGTCTTCTGAAACTGACACGATTCGGCCGCGGGGTGTCTCGATAGACGATCGTCAAAAAGGACGCCGAGCCTCGGTGGGGGTGCCTGAAATCTCGGTCCCGCCTTAGGTCTGCCATCGCGCACATGTACGTGACTGAATACTTATGGGTCACAAAAAGGGCTGTGCTAGCAACGCTAGCTAGCACAGCAAGCGGGGATCCTCATTCAACGGTCTAGATGCCCCGCTTGTCGAGGTACTCACAGAGCGCTGCGTCGGTCAAGGAAGCAATACTGATTGATCGGTCCCCTGTCTCGTACCGCAGCCTGTCGACGGCTCTGTTCAAACGAAGCTTGGTAGAACTCCGTATCCGCACATTGTGCTGCTCAGTAAATTTTTCTCCGCCTGGTCCTGCCGCCGGCCGCGCATTGTGCTGAGCCAACGGTTCGTTCGTTGCCGGAAGAGTGGGCTCGTTTGTCGGCCTGATACCGCCAGCACTGGTCGGAACGTCGACGCTCGGCGACCCGGTTGATTCTTGCTGTGCTTCGAGCCCAACGCGCCGGGGTGAAGCGGTCGGTCGCGAAGGGAGGTCTGCAGCCGGATGGCGGCGGATGGCGGGTTCGCGTTGTGCGTTCATGCGGCAGGCTCTCCTAGGAGGTCGATAGACAGTTCTTTCAGCAGGGCGTCGTAGGCGACTTGCAGGTCTATCGCCCGGCCTCCCTTGTAAGAATGGATGGGAGTGTGGCTGCTATGAGCGTCTTGGCGCGCCGCCAGCTCCGGGATCCCCGCTCTTGCAACCAATTCGCCGTATGCAGCACGCAACTCGTCCTCGCGATACTGATGCTCCGAGGTCCTTCGTTTCTTAGACAAGACGATCTTCTCGAGCTCGAGACGAGGGTTCGCACGCCGCTTGACGTTGGTGATGGTTTCCTCAACCTTGGTAATCGCTCGCACGCTGTCGATGGTGGGTTCGGTGACCGCGATGACTGAGTCGCAGGCGCAGAGGACCGCGAAAAGTAACTTTCCAAGCGACGGCGGGCAGTCGATGAAAACTGCACTGTAAGGCGACAGATCGACACCCTCAAGCGCGATATCCAACCGAAAGATCAAGTCGTTTGCACCGTCAGCCTCAAGATTGGCGAGGCTCTGAGTCGCCGCGATCAGGTCGACCCGATCCCATTCGGTTGCTACTACCGCATCCGCTGCTGCACCCTCGCCAGTGACCGACATCAGGTCGAAGGTAGTTCGCATGTCGTCATCAACGTCGACTCCCAGACCGGTCGTCGCGTTGGCCTGAGGATCCATATCGATGACGAGGACGTGTTTGCCCTTGTCTGCCAATGCACTCGCCAATCCGAGTGTTGTCGCTGTCTTCCCAACCCCACCCTTCTGGTTGCATATCGCGAACTTCCTGGGTTGCTTCGACGACGTCGACATTGGGATTCGCGTTCCTTTCTCTGTTTGAGGATCAAGGCCAACGAACTTTTCTCCGAGGAAAACTGCGTTGGCTCGCACCCTGGACGTATGCCCTGCAAGCCTTCTGGCTCGCTACGCTATAGCCAATTGCTTCGTGTGCTGCGTTAACACGCGGAGCGAACCTTGCGACGAGTGCTTTGCTCGCTTGCGTAGCTCGCTTCGCCCGTCTCGCACTGCTTGCACGCCGCGCTGCAGCGCCTTGCGTATCTAGCCAAGCGCATTTAGTTACGCAAGATTACCGTGCTAGACAAGCAACTCTCACTTGCCTCGCTAGCACCGCGTGTGTAGCAATCGCATCTAGTGCATCACGCCTATCTAGCGTTGTTTTGCTAGCTATGCCAGCTACGTTAGCCTACGTTCCGACGCTCCGCTCGCTTTGCATTCTTTGCTAGCTACGCTAGCTATCATTGCACCCATACCTCTTCAATTACTGCTCAACAGAACGCGAACGGAGCGAACCCGGTTAACTGCCCGTCTGCGCGCAGGCGAATCTCGCGTGCAACGGCCCTCAGCAGGATAAATAGCAATGCTAGATGGCCTAGCACTCGCGTATGCCGAAGCCCAAGAGTGTCTGTACAGGGCTGGCGTTGCAGAGCCTTGCAACACCTTGCTCCACAATGCGTCAGTTCAATCCGCCGGACCCACGGTTCGGCGGATTGAACTGAGAGGCGATAAAACTGCGACGGACTGCGCCAGGCAGCAACATCGCAAACCGAACAATCGCGAGCTGTGATCACGTACGGACTGGGCGCTTTGTTCAACCCAGGCGAAATCATGCCCGGCGTCAGAACCTCTAGCGTTGCTAGCATAGATAGCTATCATCACTAGCGTTGGCATCCATCACAACAGGTTGGACGGTCGTCTCACAAGATGGTGACCTATGGGGTGTCGCGCGACTCGTCGGCTGCAACCGACTCAGCCTGCGGCGAGTTCAGTGTCGAGGATGGGGACTTGACGGTTGGCTGCGTCCACAAGCGCCGCCGCCACCATTCTCAAGGTGGGCAACGTGCGTCTTACCGACACCCAAAACACAGCGCCGCACCGCGAGGCTGTTCCCTGTCTAAGTCGCAGGAACGGTCGGAACCACGACTGCGCCCGAACTCAACCAATGATTCGGTGGAATACCGCAGTAACGGCGGGCCCCACGGCCACGAGGGAATCCCACAGTTCGAAGCCCCAAAAAGCAGACGCGAAACGGACGATCGTTGTAACTACCGGGGGGAGCAACGACCGCCAAGATCGCCTGGTGCAGCCCCGGGCCGGATCAAACTGGGGTCTATTACGGCGGCTCTTTCAAGTTGATTAGCAGGGACATTCATCCCGCCTTCGTTGTCACCCATAGTTCAATGGATCTGACCCACGTAAATTGCATTTTCCGCGTCGTCTCGACAAAAAACAGCAGCTCAGCACAGTTTCGCTCCGCAGGGACGTTGGCGACCTGGGTTAGGCTGCGCATATGGACTTCCGACCGGGCCAACCACATGCGGTGAACCCTTCCGCAGGCATTTCGGGCACGGGAAGGCCGATGGCTGTCGAGCCGGAGATCCCGCCCGCCGTCGCGAAGCGGATCGCGAGCGCCGTACAGTCCTCCCGCTCCGAGGGAACGCGCAAAACCTACGCGGCCGCGTGGAGACGCTTCACAAGCTGGTGCGAGACGAATGGTCACGTGACGCTACCGGCGCACCCGGTCACTGTCGCCGCGTACCTGGTCGACGCCGCCGATACCCGCAACGAAGCAGGGGAGCGGGCCTATGCCGTCGCCACGTTCGGTACCTGGATCGCGGCGATCAACCACCAACACCGCATTACCGGACATCTATCGCCCTCCGCGCACGAACTTGTCACTGCAACCCTGTCGGGGATCCGGCGGGAATACGCGGCCGCAGGGGACCGACCACGCACCCCGCGAGACCCTCTATTGGTCGACGACATCAAACTCCTCGTCGAGACGGCGCGGAACCGGTGCCGAGGCTGGGCCGATGAGGTCTTGGAACGCCGCGATTCGGCGATTTTGCTACTCGGGTTCGCCGGTGCCTACCGCCGCAGCGAACTCTCCGAGCTGCTTTGCGGAGACGTCACCGTGCACCGGCACGACGGACTCCACATCCGGCTGCGGAAATCGAAGACCGATCAGGAGGGCAGGGGAGCGGTGAAAGCCCTGCCCTACACGGAGTCCCACCAGACCTGCCCGCCCTGCGCGTACGTCCGGTGGGCGCAGGTGATCGCCGCCTTCGATGCCGGCGGCCGGCCTTCAGTGATCCGGCTTCTCCGGAAGCGGGATCCATTCGACGGTCACGTGTGCCGTGGGGGGGTGCCCCGCACCGCCGCACGGGTGCCCCTGCTTCGTGCAGTCGCCAAGAACGGCAATCTCGGTTCCACCGCGCTATCCGGGGCGGCAATCCACCAAACCATCCGCCGCCGCGCCGAGCATGCCGGATATGACTCCACGGCTCTCGCTAAGCTCGGAGGCCACTCGCTCCGCGCCGGTTTCGTCACCCAAGGCAACCGCAACGGCGCAGACGGATCGGCTATCGCCCGACAGACCGGCCACGCCAGTCTCGACTCGGTCGAGGTGTACCGCCGCGAACACGCACCCCTCCTAGGGAATGCCGTCTCTGACATCGGCCTGTAGTCACCGCTGGTTTTGATCGCTCACTGCAGCTTGCATTCTTGAACGCCTTCAGCAGCAAAAACCTCCGCACTGTCCGCTGACTGCGTTTCGCGCATCTACCGACGCAGAGGATGTAGTTTCGGAGCTGACGATCCAGCTGCATGCGAGACGATGTCCCGGATGATGAGGAAGGGACTGCCCCGAGTTCGGTTGACTCGTTGGGTTGAGTGAATCAGGCCGCGTGTGCGGACTGATTGATTGTCTCAAACTCGGTTGGGGTGAGTTTGCCGAGCCGGCGTTGGCGACGCTTGCGATGGTAGGTCCGTTCGATCCAGGTGACGATCGCCAGCCGTAACTGCTCTCGCGTGGACCAACGTTGTCGATCGAGCACGTTCTTCTGCAGAAGCGCGAAGAATGACTCCATCGCAGCATTGTTATCGGTGTACACCCTCACGTGATGGTCCCCGTACAACCTCATATGTAGGTGCTCGGCGAGTCCTGTCGTAACTCGCCCACGACAAGGGCCACCCTTCG
>NZ_NOYB01000015.1:0-99643 GCF_002258235.1 Rhodococcus sp. 06-470-2
TCCAACGCCTCGAAAAACCGCACCTTCAACCCAGCACATGCCACGATCCCCGCAACTCCCTCAAATCGAGGGTGTTGCGGGGATCGTTAGAACCCGCCATTCGGTGAGGCGGCCCTTTCGCTCGTATCGACCGGTTCGGGTCAGCAGACCTGACCCGACCCGATCAGTTGCCGGCCCGGTTGTACGTGTCGACCGCGGTCTGCAGGTTCTCGAGCGCAGTGCCGAGTTCCGCCAGATTTCCGCTCTGCTGCGCAGAGCGCACAGCGGAGAGTGCAGCGTTCAAACCGGAAACGGCAGCATCCCTCGTTGCCGAACCGCCGGTGGCGGGGGCAGGAGTTGCCGCAGGCGTGCCACCGTCGGACGGCGCGGTTTCGGGAACAGCGCCGGGCTGCGTATTTCCGTCGGTCTCACCGGGTGCGGTGACCGTGCGTCCGGCACCCGCTCCGAACACCTGCTCGATGGCCTCGGGCAGTGTCGCGGCATACCCGACGCGGCCCTCGTACGAGACGAGTACTCGAATCAACTGCGGATAAGCGGACGCCTCGTTGGTTCGAGAGGCGTACACCGGCTCCACGTAGATCAATCCACCGTTGCCGACCGGAAGTGTCAGCAGGTTGCCGAACTCCACGGTGTTCTCACGGCGCACGATGCCGAGACTCTCGGATACGTCCGTCGTGGTCGTCATCTGGTTCTGCACCTGATTGGGACCCTGCGTCGACGTATCGGTCGGCAATCGCAACACGGTGATCTTGCCGTAGTTCTCCGGGTCCGAATCCGCACTGACGTACGCGCCCAGCACCTCTCGGCGATATCCGACCAGCGCACTGGTCAGCTGGAACGACGCCTGATTCTCCTCGTTGGAGATGTCGGATGCGACGACGTAGTACGGAGGCTGCTTGGCCGCGGTGTTCTCTGCGGTCGGATCGGTCGGAACTTCCCAGAACGCGTTGTTGGTGAAGAACTCTCGCGGATCGTTGACGTGGTATTTGGTCAGCAGTTCACGCTGAACCTTGAACAGATCTTCCGGGTAACGGAAGTGATCACGAAGCTCGTCGGACACCTGGTCCTTGGGGATGACGGTTCCCGGGAACACGCCTTCCCATGCCTTGAGCACGGGATCGTTCTCGTCCTGCTCGTAGAGCTTGACGGTGCCGTCGTAGGCATCGACGGTGGCCTTCACCGAGTTTCGGATGTACGACACCTCTCGGCTCGGCAGCGCACGTGTCGTCGTCGACTCGATGCTGTCGGCCGTGGCGTCCTCGAGCGACATCCGCTGGGCGTACGGGAAGTTGTCCAGCGTGGTGTACCCGTCGATGATCCAGACGAGCTTGCCCTCGACGATCGCCGGGTAGGTCGATCCGTCGGTGGTCAACCACGGTGCGACCTTCTGAACGCGGTCGCGGGGGTCACGGTTGAACAGAATCTTCGACTCGTCGCCGATCACGCTCGAGAACAGAATGTTGCGCTCGGCGTACTTGCTGGCGAAGACGAGCCGGTTGAAGAAGTTGCCGACGTCGACACCTGCTGCACCGGTGTAGGTGTAGCTCTTGCTGTCGGTGTCGTACTCGCGAGGCTCGCCGGTGGAACCGACGATCGAGTAGTCCGCGTCGGAGTTCGCGATGACCGGGCCGAAGTAGATGCGCGGCTGGTCCAGGTCGCCGGGCCCGTCCTTTCGGATGGTGCCCTCGGAGTCGTTCTCGATCCAGTTGACCTGGTAGTTCGGGTAACCGCCGCGCCCGCCGCTGGATTCGTCGGCGACGGCCTCGTCGACGGAGTTGGCCGGCGCTGCGACGAAACCGTTGCCGTGCGTGAACACGGTGTGGCGGTTGATCCAGTCTCGCTGGTTCGCGTCGAGGGTCTGCGGTGAGATCTCACGGGCAGCAACGACGTAGTCGCGCAGGTTGCCGTCGGCATCGGGGTACCGGTCGACGGCCAGAGTGTCGGGGAATCCGTAGAAGTTACGGATCTGACGCTGCTGGGTGAACGTGGGCGCGAGGATGTTCGGGTCGAGAAGACGGATGTTGGACATCGTGGCCGACTCCGACGCCACCTCGCCGGGGCTCAACGCCGCCTCGCCGGAGTAGTTCCGATAGGTGACCACGTCGTCGGTCAGTCCGTACGCCGCTCTGGTGGCCGCGATGTTCCGCTCGATGTACGTGCTCTCCTTGTCCGCCGCGTTCGGGCGCACCGAGAACTGCTCCATCACCATCGGCCAGACGGCACCGATCAGGATCGACGAGAGCACCAGCAGCGCAGTGGCCAACGCCGGAATTCGAAGATCACGCAGGAAGATCGCTGCGAAGAACGCGATGGCACAGATCACGGCGATCGCGAGCAGGATCAGTTTGGCCGGCAACACCGCATTGATGTCGGTGAAGCTGGCACCGGTGAACGTCGGTTCTTTCCGACTGCTCGACAGCAGGGTGTAGCGGTCGAACCAGTACGCCACGGCCTTGAGCAGAACGAAGCTGCCCGCCAGGACGGCGAGCTGGATCCGCGCTGCGCGAGTGAGGGCTCCCTCACGTCCGGCGAGCCGGATTCCGCCGAATACATACTGCGTCACCAAGTTCGCGAAGAACGCGACCAGGACGGCGACGAAGAGCCAGTTGAGGATGAATCGGTAGAACGGCAGATCGAACGAGTAGAACCCGACGTCGAGATTGAACTGTGGATCGGTCATCCCGAAGTCCCCGCCGTGCAGGAACAGCTGGACCGTCACCCAGTTGGTCTGGGCGATCATGCCGGAGAGGAAACCGAACACCACCGGAATTCCGATGCCGAACAGGCGCAGACGGCTCATCACCGTGGTGCGGTACCGCGCGATCGGATCGTTGGGACCGGCGACCGGAACGAACACCGGCCGATTGCGGTACGCCAACAGCAGTGCCGCGAAGACGATGAGTCCGACGACCAGGGAAACGACGAGGAAGATCACCAACCGCGTCAGCAGAGTGGTGGTGTACACGCCACGGAAGTCGACTTCGCCGAACCACAGCCAATTTGTGTACACGTCGATCAGACGGGGACCGATGAGTAGCAAACCTGCTGCCACCAAGGCCAATACGAGCAAGATCCGGCTTCGCCGCGACAAGGACGGCATACCGGTGGGGGGCCTCATGCCCACGTGCCACACTCCAACTTCGGGCGGCGCCGATCGGCACCGCAGATGACTTCGGCGATGCACTCAGTGTGCACCGCATGTCCGTTTCGCCCTACTGTACGTACGTTGATCCTACGGCTGCGACAACCGTACTGCGGCCACTGCCGAACCCAGGTCAGGAGCGTCGCGTCGAACAGAACCATCGGAATGCGAGGATAGTGCGGTGAGCAACGACAGCAACGGACTGCCCGGCAGAGACGATTTCGGAAGCGAGTTCGACCCGGAGTCGGGTGGGCAGGACGTGGCGGAGGCTCTGGCTCGATGTGCCCGCGAGGTGGCGGATTTCGTCGACGCGGGCGGATGGCACCAGGCCCCGCAGATGTTCGCGTTGGTGCCGACCGCAGCGCTCGCCGCGGCCGAGCCCGGCCTGCTCGACGATCTCGCCGACGGTGCCGCACTGACGCCGATCCAGCAGCACTCGCTGCCCGAGGACATCACCGGCGGCTCCCCCGGCCTGGACGAGTTCCTCGCCACCTCCACGTGGCCCGAGGGTGTGGTCGGATGTGCCCTGGTTCAGGAGATAGTCGTGCTTCCACCGACTGCCGAATCGACCCTCGACGATGCCTTGATGCCGTTGCTCGCAGATCCCGATGCAGCCGACGAAGCCGCACGCTCGGCCGCCGAGAACCATCCCGAGAAACGGGATGCTCGGTTGATCGTCGCGGTGCTCAAGGACGGCCCGTCCCTGACGTTGCTGCAGTTGCACCCGGACGAGGACGCCGATCCCTTCGCGCCCATCGACCTTCGCATCGCCGAGGATCTGGCCCCCAACGTCGTGCACGGCCTCTACGCAACGTTCGACGTCGTCGACGACGACTAGCGGCAGGACCCGGTCAGCTGCAGGACGGCGCGTCGCCGCCGGAGCCGATCGCCTGCAGAGCGTCGACAGCACTGTCCAACGATTCGACGCGCACCAGACGCAGTCCGTCGGGAACGTTCTGTTCGGCTTCACCACAGTTGGCGTCCGGCACCAGGAACGTGGTCGCACCCGCTTCGCGAGCCGCGATCAGCTTGTAGGGAATACCGCCGATCGGCCCGACGGTACCGTCGGCGTCGATCGTTCCGGTGCCCGCGACGAACTCACCGTTGCTCAGCTGACCGGGACTGAGCTTGTCGACCACGGCGAGGCTGAACATCAGTCCGGCCGACGGACCGCCGACGTCGGCGAGGTTGAACTTCACGTCGAACGGCACGTCCGGCTGCTCCTCGGGCGTGACTCCGAGGTATCCGAGGGATGCATCGTCGGGCCGAGCACCGAGCACCACTGCGCTGGTCTGCGTCGACCCGTCTCGCACGTACTCGATGTCGAGAGAATCGCCCGGCGCTCTCGAACTGACGGCCTCACGAACGGCCGATGCAGTCGCGACGGGCGTGCCGCCGACCGACACCAGCGTGTCCCCCACATTCAGCACGCCTGCAGCGGGGCCGTCCTCGGCCACACTGGCCACCGCCAGTGACACGGGGAGATCGAGATGGTGCAGAGCAGCCAGTTCGGCGCTGGATTCGGACTGCTCGAAATCCGCCTGATTGCCCTCCTGCACTTCTTCTTTCGTCATGTCCGGCGGATAGACCTCTTCACGCGGGACCAGGCCTTGGCGTCCGCTCGCCCAGAAGCCGAGAGCCTCGAACAGATTGAGCTGATCACGCACGGCCACGGTCGTCATGTTCAAGTGACCCGCCGTCGGGTCGACCTCGGTTCCGTCGATCTGCACCACGGGCACCCCGTCGACGTCGCCGAGAGTATTGTACGTCGGTCCGGGGCCGAGTGCGGCGAAGGGAACGGTGACGACCGAGCCGGTGACGCCCAGCACCACCACGGGCACCAGCGCAGCGACGAGAGTGGCGATCCTTCGGTTCACTCCGTAGACACTAGATCCGAACGAAGTCCACGGTGCAGACCGCCCCTACCGAGTGCGTCGGTGCCGACTTCGCACGGGTCCGACTGTTCGCCGTCAGCGTGACGATCCACCACTCTCTCCGTTCTCCGGGCTTGTACCGTTGAGTCATGAGCAATTTTGGTTTCGGTGCCCCCGACGACGACCCGGACAAGAAGAAGGATCCGGACGGCTCCGGCAACCCTGCCGGCTTCGGGTTCGGTGCGGAGGGCTTCGACCCCGCACAGCTGGGCCAGATGCTCACCCAGTTCGGCCAGATGCTCAGCGGAATGGGAGCTGCGGGCGGAACCGGTTCGGGGCCGGTGAACTACGACCTGGCCAAGCAGCTGGCACGCCAGCAGATGGGCGATTTCAGCCCGGTGTCGGCGGGCGAACGGGAGGCCGTTACCGACGCCGCGCACCTCGCCGAGCTGTGGCTGGACGGGGCGACGACGCTGCCTGCCGGTGCCACGAAGACCGTTGCCTGGACACCGGTCGACTGGCTCGACAACACGATCGACACCTGGAAGCGCCTGTGCGACCCCGTCGCCGAGCAGATTTCGGGGATGTGGACATCCGGACTGCCCGCCGAGGCCCAGCAGATGGCCGGGCCGATGATGGGCATGCTGACGCAGATGGGCGGGATGGCGTTCGGCTCGCAGCTCGGCCAAGCTCTCGGCCAGCTGTCCAAGGAGGTGCTGACGTCCACCGACATCGGCCTGCCCCTCGGACCGTCGGGGACGGCGGCGTTGTTGCCGTCGGCCATCGCGTCGTTCAGTGAAGGGCTCGAGCAGCCCGACCGTGAGGTGTTGGTGTTCCTCGCCGCTCGTGAAGCCGCCCATCAGCGGCTCTACAGCCACGTCCCGTGGTTGCGGCAGCGGGTTCTGGCCACCGTCGAGGAGTACGCCCGCGGCATCAGGATGGACTTCTCGGCCATCGAGGAGGCCGCCGCAGGACTCGACCCGTCCGCGCTGACCGATCCGTCGAAGATCGAGGCGATCCTGCAGCAGGGTGCCTTCGAGCCCCAGACGACGCCGGAGCAGAAGCACGCACTCGAGCGTCTGGAGACACTGCTCGCCCTCGTCGAAGGATGGGTCGAAACGGTGGTGGCGACCGCTCTCGGCGACCGTCTGCCCGGTGCCGTCGCACTCGGCGAAACCATCCGTCGCCGCCGGGCGTCGGGAGGCCCGGCCGAACAGACCTTCGCGACGCTGGTCGGCCTCGAACTGCGCCCCCGCAAGGTCCGCGAAGCAGCCGATCTGTGGCGTCAGCTCCTCGCCGCCGCCGACATCGAGGGGCGTGACGGCGTGTGGGCACACCCCGATCTTCTGCCCGACTCGTCGGATCTCGACAATCCCGCGGCGTTCATCGACCGAGTGGTCGGTGGTGGAACATCGAACTTCGACGACCCGATCGCGCAGCTCGAAGCAATGGAGGCCAAGGAGGCCGAAGAGCGCGCCGAGCGCGCTGCGGAGAACGACGACAAGGGCACCGACGACGGTCCCGACAGAGGTTCATCCACAACCTGACCCGGGCGGTGTCGCACCGCTTCGATCCAGCTCGTCGAACGCCTGCTCGGAGGCCCTTCCACCCTGTGGATAACGCGCTCCGAGTGGGCGTTCTTCGCGGTCTGGGCTGCCAGAGTGTGTTTCATGATCACACCGACAGTTCGACTCGATCCTGCGGTGGCAATTCTGCCGCGGCGAGACGGCACAGTTCAGTTGGGTTGGAATCCCGAGACCAGCGTCGTCGTCACTCCACCTCCCGGCACCGAGCCGGGCTCGATACTCGACATTCTCCGACTCCTCGCCGCAGGCCACTCCAGACCGCACATCGTCTGTCACGCAATGACATTGGGAATGTCCGCCAATCGGACATCGGCGATGCTCGGCGAACTGGAGGATTCCGGGTTGCTGCTGCACGGCACGAGCGAACCGGTGGTGTCCGACGCCTCACCGGGCGCCTCCGGATCGGGGGCAGTGAAGACCGTCCACCTGGTGGGGCGAGGCCCGATCTCCGACGCGTTGGCCTCCGGTCTGAGTCGTACCGGAGTGACGGTGAGCCGGACGAGTCTGACTCCGACGCGCTACCCGCACTCGGTGGTGAAGTCCTGGAACTACGACGTCGTGGTGTTGGCCGACGATCTGGTTGCCGAACCCCGATTGGTGACCGATCTGGTGCGCCTGCGCACCCCACATCTGCAGGTGCGGCTACGAGACGGCAAGGGGATAGTCGGTCCTTTCGTGGTGCCCGGTCGGACCAGTTGCCTGCGGTGTGCCGATCTGACGCGCTGCGACTTCGAGCCCGAGTGGCCACATCTGTCCGCTCAACTGCTCGGCACGGTCGGCCAAGCCAGCAGCGCGACGGTGTTGGCCACGGCAGCGTTCGCGTTCGCTCAGTTGGAGAACCTTATCGGCCGTTCCGACGCCGCGCTCCCCGAGACCGCCGACTGCACCATGGAGCTGGACTTCGCGGCAGCCGGAACCACCGTGCACAAACGGCTGTGGTCCAAGCATCCGCACTGCGATTGCTGGCACTGACGAAACGCACCGAAAGCGAGTTCACCTCGACCGACAGCGGTCGGTGCGGGGCGGTCCGAGCAATTGTCGGAAGGTTCAGCCATGATGGAGCTGTGTCTGACATACCGCGCCGTGGATCGACTCGTACTGCAAAACTGGCCAGCATTCCCCTCGGAATGGCCGGTCGTGCTGCCGTCGGGTTCGGCAAGAAGCTCGCCGGCGGCAATCGCGACGAAATCGACGCGGACATGGCCGCCAAAGCAGCAGAACAGCTCTTCTCCGTCCTCGGGGAACTCAAGGGCGGTGCCATGAAGCTCGGGCAGATGCTCTCGGTGATGGAAGCGGCCGTTCCGGAGGAGTTCTCGGAGCCGTACCGCGAGGCGCTGACCAAGCTGCAGGCGCAGGGACCGCCCATGCCCGCGAAGACCGTGCATCGGGTGTTGGACCAACAGCTCGGAACTGCGTGGCGGTCACGTTTTCTCGATTTCGACGACACTGCGATCGCCTCGGCCAGCATCGGACAGGTGCACCGAGCTACGTGGTCGGATGGACGCGATGTCGCGGTGAAGATCCAGTACCCCGGCGCGGACGACGCATTGCGCTCCGACCTCAAGACGCTGAACAGGTTCGCGAACCTGTTCAGCACGGTGCTCGCGGGCACGGACGTCAAGCCGGTGCTCGAGGAATTGACGGCTCGCACCGAGGACGAGCTCGACTACCGCATCGAGGCGGCGAATCAACGTGCCTTCAGCAAGGAATTTGCGGGCGATCCACAGTTCGCCATTCCCAAGATCGTCGCCAGTGCACCCAAAGTGGTTGTCAGCGAATGGATGACGGGTCGGCCGCTGGCCGATGTGATCGCGAACGGAACGGCCGAGGAACGCAATCGGGCGGGCGAACTGCTCGCACTGTTCGCATTCGTCTCTCCGGCGCGGGCGAAGTTGTTGCACGCCGATCCCCATCCGGGCAATTTCATGATGCTCGAGGACGGACGCATGGGCGTCATCGATTTCGGTGCCTGCGCTCCGATGCCCGACGGCCTCCCTCCGGTTCTCGGCAGAATGGTCTCGCTCGCGCGTGACGAGAAGTTCGACGAACTCGTGGTGTTGTTCACCGAGAGCGGCTTCGTGGTGCCGGGGCGAACGGTGACGCAGAAGGAGATCGAGGACTATCTACGTCCGTTCACCGATCCGATTCACACCGAATCGTTCCATTTCACCAGGGCCTGGTTGCAGAAGGCTGCGGGCACCGCCGCGGATTTCAACAGTGCGCAGTTCCGCACCGTTCGCGCGTTGAACATGCCTGCCGAGTACGTGATGATCTTCCGAGTGCTCGGCGGGCTGGTCGGTATCTGCGCGCAATTGGACGCCTACGCGCCGTACATGGCCATTCTCACCGAGTGGCTGCCCGGCTTCGCCGACTGATCGTTCGGCGAAACCGGGCACCGGTCTCGGACATCATGCTGCGTTCTTCCGCGGCCGTCCTCGGGGACGCTTGCGGGCGATGACGACACCCTGCTCGAGGATCTCACCGCCCCATACGCCCCACGGCTCGGCTCGGTCGAGGGCCGCGCTCAGGCAGGTACGCCGGATGGGGCACTCGGCGCACAGCGCCTTCGCCTGCTCGAGTTCGGCAGGGGTGTCGGCGAACCACATGTCGGGGTTCGCCGCTCGGCAGGGCACCGACAGTGCCAGCTCGACCGATTCGGTCGAATACTGTGCAGCGTAGGCACTCTCGGACTCTGGTCGGCATGTCGTCCGGATCGTGGCGGTTGACACGTCGGTCTCCTCTACTTTTCGTGCGGCGTCGTTATCGGTTCGAGGGGTGATGCGAACCTGTCGGCCTCACGCTCGGATAGAGGAACTACCTGAACGAGAAAGGCCACGGTCCGCGAGTGCGGGTCCGTGGCCTGGTGGGGCTTGTCGAAGCGTCTACCGACAGTGAAGTCGGTGTCTGCTGTCGAGCACGGACGCACGTGGTGCGCGGTGACGTCGGGCTGCCTGAGCAACGGCTTTCGCTCCTGGTGCCAGGGCGACCTGGGCGGAATTCGAACCCGAGGCCGCGTATGCGGACTCGTCGATGGGGCCGAAAGCGGAGGAACGAATCCACGTCTGCGCAACAGAGCCTGCGGCGGCGGCATGAGTGCCGAGGGGGGCAACTCCGAAGGGTGCCGTGCCGAGGACAGGGCTGAACGCGACGGTTGCGTGGGCAACGGCGGCGTGCAATGTGTTGATCATTTTCTTCAGCTCCTGTTCTGGTCTCGTCGGCGGATGGGACAGTGCGCGATCTCCCGCGGCACGTGAAACAGACTAAGCCCCCCGCCGATATCTGCACAAGTTATTTTCTACCTGCGGTTTCGCGGAAATTCTCACCCTCTGCGTCACGCGTCCGAGGCCCGCACGACGGTGAGGACCTCTTCGCCGAACCGCTCCAGTTTCTTGGCCCCGATTCCTGGAATCGCCACCAGCCCACGCTCGTCCTGCGGTTGCTGCTCCGCGATGGCCGTCAGCGTGTTGTCGCTGAAGACCACGTACGCGGGCACCTTCAGTTCGCGGGACTTGTCCAATCGCCACGACTTCAGCGCATCGAGCAGGGCGATGTCGACGTTCGACGGACAACTGTCGCACCGACCGAGCATGGTCGCGGACGTGCCGATCAACGGCTTGCCGCACAACCGGCACTTGGGACCGGACTTCTTGCCAGCAGGCGCGGCGATACGCGACGCGGGTGAGTCCTCGGGAATCAGACCGTTGAGAAACCTCGACCGTCGCCGTGATTTGCGTCCGCCCTCGTTGCGGGCGAGTGCCCAGGACAGATGCAAGTGGACACGGGCGCGCGTGACACCGACGTAGAGCAGCCTGCGCTCCTCCTCGACGGCTGCCTCGTTGTTGGCGCTGGGGTCGTTGCCGATCGCGTGCGAGATCGGCAGAGTGCCGTCGGCGAGACCGACGATGAACACCGCGTCCCACTCGAGTCCCTTCGCCGCGTGCAGCGAGGCGAGCGTGACGCCCTGCACCGTCGGTGGATGCCGAGCCTCGGCGCGTGCTGCGAGCTCGCCCAGCAGTTTGTCGAGAGTCAGGTCGGGCTCGTGCACCAGCAGCTCCTCGGTGAGCTGCACCAGACCACCCAACGATGCCCACTTCTCGCGGGCCTGCGCACCCGTCGGCTCGGTGGCAGTCAGGCCGAGCGGAGCCAACACCGCTCGCACCAGAGCCGGTAGCCCCTCGCCCGCCTGCGCGCCGTCGGGCAGATCGTCGCGACCGCCTGCCTGCCGCAACGCGTTGACACCCTGCCGCACCTCGGGTCGGGTGAAGAACCCTTCACCGCCGCGCACCTGGTAGGGGATCTTGAGCTCGGTCAACGCCTGCTCGTGTGCCTCGGACTGAGCGTTGATGCGGTAGAGGATCGCGATCTCGGCCGGTTCCACGCCCTTCGAGATCAACCTCTTGATCGCTCGCGCCACGCCGTCCGCTTCCGCCGGCTCGTCGTCGTACTCGAAGAACTCCGGTTCCGGACCCGGCTCGCGCTGACCGATCAACTGCAGTCGGGTGCCTGCGATGCGACCGCGGGCGGCTCCGATGACGCGGTTCGCCAGCGACACCACCTCGGGCGTCGAACGATAGTCGCGCTCGAGCCGAACCACGGTGGCCTCGGGGTACTTCCGTGAGAAGTCGAGGAGATACCGCGGAGATGCGCCGGTGAAGGAATAGATGGTCTGGTTCGCGTCACCGACGACGGTGAGATCGTCACGCTCACCCACCCAGGCGTCGAGCACCCGCTGCTGCAACGGCGTCACGTCCTGGTACTCGTCGACGACGAAGCAGCGGTAGCGCTCGCGGAACTCGTCGGCCACCGACGAATGTTCTTCGAGCGCGGCGGCCGTGTGCAGCAGAAGGTCGTCGAAGTCGAGCAACATCCCGTCGCCGCCGCGTGACTTGAGTTCCTCGTAGCCGGCGTACACGGCGGCGACCTTGGTCGCGTCCATCGGAACGTCACGGCGATTGCTCGCCGCGATGCGCGGATAGTCCTCGGGTGCGATCAACGATCCCTTGGCCCATTCGATCTCTCCCGCGAGATCCCGGATGGCGTCGGTCGACGTGGACACCCCGGCGCGGTTGGCCGCCTGCGAGACGACGGTGAACTTGCGATCGAGAAGCTGCCATCCGGTGTCGCCGACCACCTGCGGCCAGAAATACTTGAGCTGACGCATGGCCGCGGCGTGGAACGTCCGAGCCTGCACCGGAGGGCCGTCTCCCCCGACACCGAGCTCACGCAAGCGACCGCGCATCTCGCCGGCCGCGCGCGCAGTGAACGTCACTGCGAGCACCTGCCCCGAGGACACGTGCCCCGCCGAGACGAGGTGGGCGATGCGTCGGGTGATCGTGCGAGTCTTTCCTGTGCCCGCACCCGCCAGGACGCAGACCGGGCCGCGGGGAGCCAACACTGCCGCGGATTGCTCCGGATCGAGTCCGGCGGTCATCGCGTCGTCAGCCATGAGGTCCATTGTGTCAGTGCCTACCGACAGCTCCACCCGGGGCCGAACCGGGTGTCCGACGGCCGATGCGGGTGTCGGCCGGAACAATCGCGTCGGCGCTCCTGTTGACTGTTGGCGTGACCACTACCGAGAACACCCCACAGACCCCGGCCGCGCTGACCGTCTACTCCACCACGTGGTGCGGTTACTGCCGCAGGCTCAAGACCCAGCTCGACCAGGCCGGAATCGAGTACGCCGAGATCGACATCGAGCAGAACCCGGAGTCGGCCGACTTCGTTGGCAGCGTGAACAACGGCAACCATGTGGTGCCGACCGTGCTGTTCGCCGATGGGTCGACGGCCACGAACCCCACTCTGGCCGAGGTCAAGCGCGCGCTGTCGCTCTGACCGACCGTCAGGCCGACGCCGCCCAGGCCTCGAGCATTCCGCGCGCGATGGAGATCGAACCTGGGAGCAGCAACCGTGACGTCGAATCCGATCCCCAGTCACCCAGTTCGAGCGCTGCGACCACCTCTGCTCGGTCGAACCAGTGGGCCTCGGCGATCTCGCCGTCCTGAAAGTGCAACGGTTGCTGCGGGTCGGCGACGGCGGAGAATCCGATCATCACCGAACGCGGAAACGGCCAGGGCTGACTGCCCAGATATTCGATGTCGGAGACGTCGAGGCCCACTTCTTCCCTGATCTCCCGAGTCACACAGGTTTCCAGCGACTCACCGGCCTCGACGAAACCCGCCAGCACCGAGAATCGACGCTCGGGCCACGCAGGTGCTCGGGCCAGCAGCACTCGATCGCCACCGTCGTGAACCAGACAGATCACCGCCGGATCGGTACGAGGGAACTCCTCGTGACCGGTCGACGTGCTCGTCCTCGACCACCCCGCGCTCGACGGAACGGACGGCGCACCGTCGAGTGAACTGAACTGTGCGCTCGCATGCCAGTTGAGGATCGCCAGGGCTCCGGTCACCATCGACAACGCGTCGCTGTCGAGGCGATCACCGTCGGTGCGCAGGTCGCCGAGGGTGCCTGCAACCACCTCGACCCGCCTGGCCCACAGGTGTCGATCGCCGTGAATTCCGAGAAAGACCGCATCGGCCGTCGGCTCGGCGGCGACGTCCGCGGCGGAGCCGAGCACCAGGCCGTGCTCGTCCACCGGGAATCGGCCTCTGCCGTCCACGTTCAGGATTCGAGCTGTCGGCCAACCCGCTGTCAATGTTGCGGTGTCTCGGCGCAGTTCCTCTGCCCTGTTCAGTGGCGATCGGGACAGTCGAGGTGGGTGAGCGAGGTGGAATTTCGGCACGCGCACGACCCTACTTGGCCGGGACTAGTCGCCCACGCGACGGATGTACAGCAATCGATCGGATGCCTCGACCGCATCGACTTCCGGGGTGCCGACTCGGAACAGTTTGCCGCCCCGCACCACTCCGAGGACGATGTCGGTGAGGTGCCGCGGAGAACCGCCCACCTCGTCACGCTCGACTTCGCGTTCGGCGATGGCGAAGCCCGCCTCCGGGGTCAACAGATCTTCGATCATCTCCACCACGGACGGGGTCGACGTGGCGATGCCGAGCAGACGTCCCGCGGTCTCCGACGACACGACGACCGAATCGGCACCGGACTGACGCAGCAGGTGCGTGTTCTCCGCTTCCCTGATGGCCGCGACGATCTTTGCTTTCGGAGCGATCTCGCGTGCGGTCAGAGTCACCAGCACCGCGGTGTCGTCCCGGTTGGTCGCCACGATGATGGCCGCCGCATGCTGGGCTCCGGTGAGCCGGAGCACGTCGGACTTGGTCGCCGACCCGTGCACGGTGACCAAGCCCAGGGCCGATGCGGCGTCGAGTACCGTCTGATCGGTGTCGACGACGACGATGTCGGACGCCGAAACACCGTCTCCGAGCATCGCGTCGACTGCGGTACGGCCCTTGGTGCCGAAACCGATGACCACGGTGTGATTGCGCACGCTGCGTCTCCATCGCTGAATTTTGAATGCCTGCCGGGACCGCTCGGTGAGAACCGACAGCGTTGTACCGACCAACAGAATGAGGAACAGGACCCGAAGGGGTGTGATGACCAGGATGTTGACCAGGCGCGCCGACGGACTCATCGGTGCGATGTCACCGTATCCCGTCGTCGACAACGACACCGTCGCATAGTAGAACGCGTCGAGAAACGACAGTTCGCCGTTCTGGTTGTCGCTGTAGCCGTCTCGATCGAGATAGACGACGAACGCCGCGAGGAACAGGATTCCGAGCGCCATCAGCACCCGCTTGTAGATAGCGCGCCACGGACTCGACTCCAGTTCCGGAACCCGCAGCACTCCGACGAGCGCGAAGTCGGGCTTGTCGGTCAGCGCGCCACTGTCACTCAGCCGCGCTCGCAACCTACCTGCCACGTCGTCCGCCGAGGTACTCACCGAAGTCGAGATCATTCACGGCACGCAGCGTAACCCCATGCCAGGCTTCTGTGCCGACGACGCCGGGTGTGGCACGGTATGGGCATGACACAGAGATCGAGTCAGGCGGCCGCACTGCGCCTCGCCGGACTGCTCGCCGGAGCCGGAGTTCTGCACTTCGCCACCCCGAAGTTCTTCGATGCCCAGGTACCGACGGCCCTGCCCGGCTCGGCGCGGACCTACACGCAGGTCTCCGGCGTTGCCGAACTCGCCGTGGCCGCAACGCTTGCCGCACCGCGGACCCGTCGACTGGGCGGTGCACTCGCGGCCGCGCTGTTCGTCGTGGTCTTCCCCGCCAACATCAACCTGGCATGGAAGTACGTGCAGAGCCCGAAGACCTCGCCGGCTCTCAAAGCAGCGATGATCGCCCGACTGCCGATGCAGATTCCACTGGTCACCGAGGCTCTGAAGGCTCGTCGGAACGCACCGTGACCCCCGGTTGCTCGGGCCCGGCCGGGCCTTCCAGGAGTTGGGCCAATTCTGTTGCGTCCGGAAGGTTTTCGGGCGAAATGGTGTGACCACTGCGCACGTAGTGGAACGCCGCGCGCACTCGATCGAGCGGTACCGGTTCGCTGCGCCCGATCGACATCAGCTCGGCCCACGCCAGCCGGTAGGCCGCGAGCTGCATCGCCACCGCCCGCTGCTCCGACGCCGTCGGCTCGGCACCGGTTTTCCAGTCGACGACGGTCCACCCGCCGTCGGGGTCTGCGAACACGGCGTCGATACGTCCTCGCAGCACCGTTCCCGCCACGGACGTCTCGAACGGCACCTCCACTTCGACGGGACTGCGGAGCGACCACTCCGAGTCGAGAAACGCCTGCTGGAGGGTTTCCAGGTCCACGTCGGCCGAGGCTCCGGTGTCGGCCGACCCCGGCAGTTCGTCCAGGTCGAGCAGTCGGGTCGCACCGAAGCGCCGCTCGATCCAGGCGTGGAACGCGGTTCCTCTGCGGGCCAACGGGTTCGGCGGGAACGGCAGCGGCCTGCGTAGGCGCGACGCCAACGCGTCGGGGTCGGCCGCGAGGTCCACCAGCTGTGTCACCGACAGGTTGCCGGGCAGAGCCACGTCGACTCCTGCGACCGATCTCGCGGCCCGCTCGGCCAGCAGAGTGTCGACGTCCGCGGCCCAGTTCTCGGGGTCCTCCCGAATTCGACCATCGGTGCCGTCGTCTTCGCTCGGTGTGGCCGAGATGTCTGCCAACGCGCGCAGCACTTCGTGCACGCCGCTCTCGATCGCTCCTCGTCGTGGACCGAGTGGATCGCGCGGCCAGGACGCGGTGTGCGGCACGGCCCCGAGTGGGTTCGACGCCCCGTCCTCCGGGGCCGAGGCCCACTGCTCGATCACCGCGATGTCGGCGAACTCCTCGACGTGCGTGTGCAACTCGTCGAGAAATTCCGACGGCCCACGCGGCTTCGTGGCGCTCTCGTCCCAGTGATGCGCGGATACCAGCAGCACCCGTTCGGTTCGGGTGAGTGCCACGTAGAACAGTCGGCGATCCTCGGCGAGCCGACGCCTCGCCAACGCATCCTTGTGACTCTTGACTGCGTCCTCCAGGTCCTTGCGATTGTGGAGCCCGTCGAGTTCGAGGACCGGAACCCCTTCCGAGCCTTCGCCGTCGAGCGCGCGGTCACCGCGCAGAGACGGCGGCAGCTCGGCCATCGCCCCGAGCCAGGTCGAGGAGGCGTTCGAGGAGGGGAACACACCCTTGGCCACGTGCGGGACCGCCACCACCTCCCATTCGAGGCCTTTCGCGGAATGAACGGTGAGCACCTGCACGCGATGGGGAGCGACCTCGACCTCACCGGGGGCGAGGCCGTCCTCGACCGTCTCCGCGGCGGCGAGGAACGACAGGAATCCGGTGACCGTGGCGGTCGGATTGTCGGCGTAATCGGCCACCACATGGGCGAATTCGTCGAGATGTTCACGACCGACCGCGCCGTCGGTGCCGAACGGCGTGCGAGCCTGAGCCTCGACACCGATACCCATGATCCGCTCGATGTCGCCGACCAACTCCGTCAGAGGTTGACCGATTCGGTCGCGAAGCAGGTGGAGCTCGCCTGCCAGGGCGACGATCCGGCGGTGCCCCACCTCCGAGTACCGCTCGGCCGGACCGGGATCGGCTATCGCGTCGGCCAGACCGGCCTGCTCCGACTGCTCGCCGGGCAGAGCGCTACCGAGCGCCGCCTCGAGCGCCTGTGGGTCGTCGACGCGTCCGCTGGTGCCGTAGCCGCCGCGGATCTCGAGCTCTCGGGCGCGCTGGGAGAGTGCCCGCAGATCCGTCGGCCCGATCTGCCACCGAGAGCCGGTGAGGATGCGCATCGCCGAGCTACCGGCAGTGGGGTCGGCCACCAGTCGCAGCATCGCGATGATGTCGGCCACCTCGGGAACGTGCAGCAATCCACCGAGCCCGACGACCTCCACCGGTAGTCCGCGGCTGCGCAGCACCTCCGCGATCGGCTCGGCGTCGGCGTTGCGGCGCACCAGAACCGCGGCGGTGGGCGGCATGCGATCCTGCTCGAGAGCGGAGCGGTACTCCCCCGCGATCCGGTCCGCGATCCACTCTCGTTCGTCCAGCACGGTGTCGGTGACGGCCAGGCGAACATCACCGGGAACCGCACCGGGGCGAGCCCGCAAAGTCGGCACCGGCACGCCGACGCGACGCAGTGGGTCGGTGATCAGGTTGGCCAGCGTCAAGGCCTCGGGCGGATTTCGCCAGCTGGTGAGCAGCTCGAGCCGAGGTGCGGGGCTTCCGTCGGCATTCGGAAAATCGGTGGCGAACCGCGGCAGATTCGCTGCCGATGCGCCGCGCCACCCGTAGATCGACTGCATCGGGTCGCCGACGGCGGTCAGGGCCAACTGCGGGTCGCTGCCGGAACCGAACAGAGACGACAGCAGCACACGCTGAGCGTGTCCGGTGTCCTGATACTCGTCGAGCAAGACGAGCCGGAACCGTTGCCTCTCGGCGATTCCCACCTCGGCATGCTCGGCGGCGACCCGCGCCGCCATCGACATCTGCGAGCCGAAATCCAGTGCGCCCTCGCGACGCAGAGTCTGCGCAAGCCGTTCCACCAACGGCAGCAACCCGATTCGTTGATGCTGCGCGTCGAGAATGTTCAGCAACTCCTTGGTGGGCCCGCCGCGTTGTCGTGGCCCCGGCCCGAGAGTGTGCACCAGTTTCTCCAGCTCCACGTGCGCGTGGCGCAGATCCTCGGGATCGACCAGATGCTCGGCCAATTGACCGGAAAGCGCGAGTACGGCCTCGGTCACCGACGTGGGGTTGCGGTCGGTGTCCAGGTCGCCGTCCCAGGTACTGACGACACGGTGGGCCAGCTGCCACAGTTCGGTTTCCGAGAGCAGTGTCGCGGATGGTTCGATCGGCAACAGCAAGCCGTGCTCGGTGAGCAGGCGGCCTGCATAGGAGTGGTAAGTGCTCACTTCCGGCTCGGCACCGAGGATTCGCTCGCGCAGCGCCAGACTCGGATCGAGTGCACGCACCAGATCGGATCCGGCCAGCCGAGCCAGCCGAGCTCTGATCCGAGAGATCAACTGCTGTGCGGCTTTTCGAGTGAAGGTCAGACCCAGAACCTGGTCGGGGTCGACGAAACCGTTGGCCACCATCCACACCACGCGGGCCGCCATGGTCTCGGTCTTGCCCGCACCTGCTCCCGCGACGACGAGCGTCGGGCCGGGCGGGGCGGCGATCACGGCGGCCTGTTCGTCGGTCGGTGGATGCTTCTGCCCGAGCGCCCGGGCGAGCTCGACCGGCGACACCAGCACCGAACCGGTCCGTGTCTTCGTCGATGTCGTCATTGCTCGGTCACCTGCCTACCCGTCTCGTGTGCCGGACAACTGGACTTGACCGGGCAGTGCCTGCACCCGTCGTTGACACGCGCCTCGAACGTCGGTCCCTGCGTCGCCGATGCGGCCTGGTGCACGGTGTCTCGCCACTCCTCGAGCTTCTCCGGTGTCGGCACGTCCTGGACGCGCTGCGTCGCCCCGTCCTTGTTGTGAGGCTTGGCCACGAACACCAGCCGCGCTCCGCCGGGCTCGCCCGCAGGCTCGCCCTCGATCGCACCGGCTGCTGCGGCGACCTGGTAGGTGGCCAGCTGATGGTGGCCCTGGGCATCCTCCTTGGACATCACGGTCTTGGCCGTCTTGACGTCGATGATCACCGGCCGGCCGTCCGAGTCGTGCTCGAGTCGGTCGATGCGGCCACGCAACGCCACCGCCGGTTCGTCCTCCGACCGAGCGTCGAGTATGCCGTCGACGCGCACTTCGACTCCGGCCTCGGTGAGCTCGCCTCGACTGCCCTGCAGCCAGGTCTCGAAGGTCTCGAGCATCGCCCCGGTTCGGTCGAGCTCGTGTCGCGAGTACCACTGCGATCCGAGATCGACTGCATCCCAGGCTGTTTCGAGAGCACGACGGAGTTGCTCCGGTGGTATCCGACCGGCCACTGCCTGGACGAGAGTGTGCACGAGCGTGCCGGTGACCGCATGGGTGTTGGTGCCGTCGTTGCCGCCGTGACGTTCGAACATCCACCGCAGCGGACAGGTGGTGAGTTGTTCCACCGTGGACGGCGACAGCGGCACCGGACCGTCGCCGAGCTGCCACAACGGCGCGTCGGTACTGGGCCCTGCCACCCCGAACCACTCGTCGGGATGGGCACCTCGAACACCGGCGTCGGCGAGAGTGGCCAGATGCCGGGCCGCTCGGGCTCGCTTGTCCGGATCCTGCTCGGCGACAACCGGATCGCACACCACACTCCGCAGTTCGGCCACCAGCATCGGCAGCGCCAACACTCGGTGTGCGGTCTCGGGCCCGGGGAGCTCGGGTACGAGATCCGACTCACCTCCCGCGTCGACGCCGCGGAGTTCGTCCACGAATCGCGACCGGACCAGATCGGCATCTCCGGTACTGGAATCGACGGCGGTGACGAGCAAGGTCGATCGGGCGCGACTGCACGCCACCAGAAACAGGGTGCGCTCCTCGGCCAGCAACGGTGTCGACTTCGACAGTCGCCCGTCGAGCGCCGCGGCCGCGTCGACCTTGCCGGACGCGAGGTCGACCAAGGTGTCGGTGCCCAGGAGACTGCCGCGTGACCGCAGACCCGGCCACAGCCCTTCCTGCACGCCGGCAACCGCGACGAGCTCCCATTCCCGACCCGCGGCAGAATGCGCGCTCAGCAGCGTCACCGCGTCGGCCCGAACCGTGGCGCGGTGTGAGTTGAGAGTGGGGATCTCCTGCTTCGCAATGTAATCGAGAAATCCACCGATCTGCGCCCGGGGCAACCTGTCCACGTATGCCGCCGCCGCGTCGAACAACGCCACCACCGCATCCAGGTCGCGGTCGGCCTGAGCACCGGCCGAGCCACCCCAGGCGGACGCCGCGGCCCACCGCCGCTCGAGTCCCGAAGCCTGCCACGCCGCCCACAACACGTCCTCGACACCGCGGCCCGCGCGGGCGAGAGCCCGCGCCTTCCGGATGACACCGAGGGCTCTGCGCAACGGGGCGGACTCGACGTCCGACAGTCCGTTCGTCCACCCGGCACTCCCCCGAGCGTCGTCGGTGAGTACGACTCTGAGCAGCTCCGCCGAGTCGCGCTCGCCGCCCGATGCGAGCTCGAGCCTGCGCACGCCGCGGCGCAGTCGCCGCAGACCCACCGGGTCGGCTCCGCCGATCGGCCCGGAGAGCAACGCGAGTGCATCTTCACCGTCGAAGCTCGGGTCGGAGATCGCCCGCAGTACCAGCAGGAGACCCACGGCCCCGTGCTGGCGGTGCAACGGTAGCTCCGAGGTCGGGGTGATCATGGGAACCCCTGCCCCGTGCAGCGCCCTACGCAACGGTGCGAGGGTGCGCGGTACCGACCGCACCACGATCGCCATCTCCGACCAGGGCATGCCGTCGATCAGGTGGGCCCGACGCATGGCGTCGGCGATGATCGCCGCCTCCTTCGCAGGCGAGGACACGACGTGCACCCGCGCTGCCGGCGCTCCGAATCGGGCCCTGCCCACCGGTTCGGGGCAGCGGTGGCGACCGAGGCCCGGCAATCTTCTCGCCACGATGTCGGTCAGCTCGGCGACCTCGGGCACGGAGCGGTAGTTGCGTGTGAGCACAACGCGGCGCGGCGAGCCCGCCTCGACCAGATCGGCCACGAAAGCGGGATCGGCGCCACGGAAAGTGAACACGGATTGATCGGGATCCCCGGCGACGACTGTCGATTCGGTGTCGGTGCCGATCAACCGAACCAGCTGCGCCGCTTGCGGATCGAGGTGCTGCGCGTCGTCGACGACGAGGTGCCGAATACGCGCGCGTTCGCTGCGCAACAGTTCGGGATCGGTGGCGAACGCCATGAGCGCGGCACCGATCA
This sequence comes from Rhodococcus sp. 06-470-2, assembly GCF_002258235.1. Lineage (NCBI taxonomy): Bacteria > Bacillati > Actinomycetota > Actinomycetes > Mycobacteriales > Nocardiaceae > Rhodococcus > Rhodococcus sp. 06-470-2. The sequence continues at coordinate 20,862 of NZ_NOYB01000015.1, forward strand.
GCTCGGCGGCGTCCAGACCAGGAGCCGTGGCTCCCGCCGCCTCCACTCCCACAGCACCGCGCAGCAACATGGCCTGCTCGTATCGGGCAGCGAACCTCCCGACGGCGACCCACTCGGGCTTGCCGTGCTTGCGGCCGAGTTTGATCAGGTCTTCCGGTCCGATGCCGCGTTCGGCGGACCTGAGCATCATGTCTCGCACCGCAGTGACGAATCCCGCGGTGCCGAGGGCCGGACGCAGCCGCTCCGGCCAGTCGAGCGCCCCGTCCTCCAGATCGCCGCGCAGCATCTCGCGCACCACGGCGTCCTGCTCGGCACCGGTCAGCAATCGCGGTGGCGGATTGCCGTACAGCGAGGCCTGCAGCCGCAGCACCGCGAAGGCGTAGGAGTGCACCGTGCGCACCAACGGTTCACGCGTCGCCCGCAGTGCGTGATCGCCGCTGAACAGACCCGAGGTGATGACCTCGCGCACCGCGGTTGCCGCCCGTTTGGACTGGGTGAGTACCAGAACCGACTCCGGATCACCGGTGACGATGCGCGAGACCGCGTAATCGGCGACGAGCGAAGTCTTACCCGTGCCGGGACCACCCAGGATCTGCCATGGATTCCATCGCGGCGCACCCGACGCGGCCGCTGCTGCCGCGTCGGGAGTCGACGACAGCAGCCGAGCTGCCGAGCCGGTCCACTCCCGTGCCGGGCGAGCCACCTTGGGTGCACGGACGAGAGTGACCGTCGCGCCGTGTCTGCCGTCCGAGCTCATGACACAGATGCAATCACGAGCCACCGACAGACCGACCGTCGCCCGGACGGAGCCTTGGACACGTTCAGTCGAGCAGCCCGTCGCGCAGCGCACGCAGAACTGCGCTGGTTCTGTCGTTCGCACCGAGTTTGAGAATGGCCGAAGACATGTGGTTCTTGACGGTTCCCTCTGCCAGATGCAGTGCGTCGGCAATCGATCTGTTGGTGTACCCGCTTGCAACGAGCCGTAGGACGTCGATCTCGCGGGCCGTGAGGGTTTCGGCGACTCCGACGTCGCTCGCGCCGTGTTTTCCGGTCCGAAGAGCGTTCAGCAATCTTTGAGTAATGGCAGGTTGTGCCAAGGTGCGCCCTGCCGCGAGTTCACGTACGGCACCGCCGAGCCGCTCGAAGGTGACATCCTTGAGCAAATAACCCTTCGCACCCGCACGCAGTGCCCCGAGGACCAACTCGTCGTCGTCGAACGTCGTCAGCACCAGGACCGGAACCCTGATTCCTCTGTCCTGCAATGCCCGCAGCGTCCACAGTCCGTCGAACCGCGGCATGCGTAGATCGAGCAACACCACATCGGGAGGATCGAGTTCCATAGACGCGACCGCAGCAGCGCCGTCGTCCGCCTCACCGGTCACCTCGATGTCGGGGTCCAGTTCGAGAAGGCTGCGGATACCCTGCCGAACCAGAGTGTGGTCGTCGACGATCAAGACCGAGATCACGGTGCCGGCACCGTTGCATGGACCGCGAACCCGCGTTGGACCGAAAACGTGACCGTGCCGCCCAGTCCTTCGATGCGTTCTCGGATTCCTTTCAGACCGTGCCCCGGCTCGAAATCGGGCGACACCCGGCCGTCGTCGCGCACCGAGACCGACAGCGCACCGGTCGGATCCGACGTCACCTCTATCCACATCTCGTCGGCGTTCGCATGGCGAATTGTGTTGGTGATCATCTCCTGCACACAGCGCACCACCGCCAAGCCGCGAGCTTCGTCGACCCGCATCTCGGGATCGACCGTCAGATGCACAACAGGTTGGGGCAGCTGCGCAACCAGACGATCGAGTGACTCCCCCAGCACCGGAGTCCTGCTGCGCACCTCGCCGACGGTCGCACGGACGTCGGCGAGGAGGTCACGTGCGATGGTTCGAGCCCGAACGACATGCTCGCGCGCGGGCTCGGCGACCTGATGGGAGGCTACCTCTAGTTCCAGGCTCAGTGCTGTGAGTTGGTGACCGAGCACGTCGTGCAACTCTCGCGCGATTCTCAATCGCTCGTCGGCCCGGGAGGAATCGTCCAACAACGCACTGGCGGTGCGCAGTTCGGCGTGCGCGACCGCGAGTTCCCGACGCAACCGAGACTGCCGCAGCTGCGCGGTCACCGACAACGCACTGGCCACCTGCAGCGCTCCGTAGATCGACGCGATCAGGACGATCTCCGAGATCCGTCCACCCCGGATCGCGACCGACACCCCCACACAGCAGGTGTAGATCGCAACGATGACCGCCACCGCCGAGGCGGACACCCGATACACGGCGAACGTCGAGGTGAAGACCAGCAGAATGGGCAACCAGCCTGCAGTCGGGGCGGTCAGCACCAGAATCGGTGCCAGCACCACCTGGGAGCCAAAGCATGCGCGCACGGGACGATCCGGCAGCCGGTCTTCCCACCACATGCCCGCGGTCTGCGCGAGCAGGAAGGCCGCGAACAGTGCCGCCCAAACCGAACGTGGAACCGAGAGCTCGTCGGCGATCGAGCGATCGAAGACGACGAGAGCGCCCATCGCGACCGCGAGCGCGGACACGAACGCACCGGCCAGAACGTCGGGTCCGAGTCGTGTCATTCTGTCGACCCTATCTCCAGGTCCGCCCTCACACCCCTGCCGAAAGTCACGATCGCCATCGGTGACCATCGACACCTGTGCGCAGGCCAGGGCGGATCTAGCGTCGAGATCGACACCATCGAGAAGGGAACATCGGATGGCAGCGATCGACGTTCGAGACATCACCCAGCGCTATCGGGGGCGCACCGCCGTGAAAGGCGTCAGCCTCGCGATCGCCGAAGGCGAGACGCACGGCCTGCTCGGGCGCAACGGAGCCGGCAAGACAACCCTGGTCGAAATCGTTGCGGGCCTTCGTAAGCCGAGCTCGGGTTCCGTGCGAGTTCTGGGACTCGACTCCGTCGCCGATCGCGATCGTGTGCGAGCCGTTCTGGGGGTGCAGCTGCAGTCCAACGATCTTCACGCCTCGCTCACCGTCGCCGAACTGGTTGATCTGTTCGCCTCCTTCTACCGTCGACCTGCCGATCGAGGCGCTCTCGTCCGTGCGGTGGGCCTGCACGAGCATCGGCGGGTTCGGTACGAGCACTTGTCCGGAGGCCAGCAACAGCGGTTGTCAGTGGTCCTCGCCCTGATCGGTTCTCCTCGGGTCGTCGTGCTCGACGAGCTCACCACCGGACTCGATCCGGATGCCCGACGCACCGTGTGGCGACTGATCGAGGACCTCCGCGCAGACGGTGTCACCATCCTGTTGGTCAGCCATCATATGGACGAGGTACACCGCCTGTGCGATCGCATCACCGTCCTCGATCGCGGGGCCGTCGTGGCCACCGGCACACCGGAATCTCTGATCGCCGACGCCGGCCTCGGAGGCGACCACCGAGCCACACTGGAGGCCGCATTCCTGACGCTGATGGAACGGCATTCGGCATGACCGCGTACGACATCCACGCTGCACCTCGTCCGGGCCTGCGCGCCACCGGCGCACTGGTCGGGGCCGAAATGCGCATGGTCATCCGGGACACGGCCGGCCTGATCGTTCCCATCGCCCTCCCCGTGCTCGTACTGGTCATGAACGGCTCGGGTGCTTCGGCGGAGATCGTCGGTCCGGGCGCGATCACCGCGTTCGATCGGTTCGTGCTGCCGCTTACCCTGACCATGATCGTCGCCGTCGTCGGGATCGTGAACATGCCGAGCTTTCTAGCGCTGTATCGCAAGTCCGGCGTGCTGAAGCGACTGTCGACGACACCGATCCGACCGGCGCAGGTGTTGGCTGCGCAGGTGATCACCAGCGCCGTCCAAGCGACACTCGGAATCGGTATCGCTCTGTCCACCGGCACCCTGCTCTTCGGCATCACGCCACCGCACAACCCGATCCTGGTTGCGGCCATCGTGGTGCTCGGTGCCGCGGCGATGTACTCGCTGGGGATCGTGGTGGCTGCCGTCGCACCCACTGCGAACTCGGCCGTCGCGATCGGTCTGACTCTGTTCTTGGCTCTCGGTGCCACCGGCGGACTGTTCGGACCGGTCGCGGATCTACCTGGGCCTGTTGCGGTGGTCGGCGAGGTACTTCCTTTCGGTGCCACCGTCACTGCGCTTGGATCTGCCTGGGCCGGAACGCCTGTCGACATCGGCGGACCCATCGGGCTCGTGATCGCGGTCATTGCCGGAACCGCGTGCGCGATCCGGTTGTTTCGCTGGTCCTAGCGCGATGCGGCATAGTGGTCGACGTGCCCGAGTTGAATCTGCATACGTTCGGACCCGCAGACGGTCCCGAAATCCTTGCCGTCCACGGTGTGACCGGCCACGGTGCCCGCTGGTGGGATCTCGCCGAGAATCACCTGCCCGAGGCCCGAATTCTGGCTCCTGATCTGATCGGCCACGGCTATTCTCCGGCCACGCCGCCCTGGGACATCGACGCGCAGGTCACGGCTCTGAAGGCCGTGTTGGACGCCCACGCGCGCGGTCCGGTCGTGGTGCTCGGGCATTCGTACGGCGGCGCGTTGGCCGTCCATCTCGCACAGAGGTTCCCGGACGCGGTGCGGGCGCTGGTTCTGCTCGATCCCGCGATCGCTCTGCCGCCGGACGAGTTGCTCGAGGTGGCAGAGGCCACCGCGAAGTCCCCTGACTACACCGACGCCGACGAGGCGCGATCGGAGAAGATCCACGGGGCGTGGGCAGACGTGCCCACCGAATTGCTCGACCGCGAGGTCGCCGACCACCTGGTCCCCGCAGAAGGCGGAAAGGTTACGTGGCGAATGTCGATTCCGGCGATCGTCGCGACGTGGGGCGAGCTCGCTCGTCCGATCGTGGTCCCCGCCGAGAGCGTCCCGACCATCGTGGTTCGGGCCATGCGCGTCGAACCCCCTTATGTCACCGACGAATTCCTTGCTGCACTGCGAGAGAAACTCGGTGAGAACCTGCGTACCGTCGAGCTGGACTGCGATCACATGGTCGGCCAGGCCAAGCCGGTCGAGGTCGCCGAACTGGTGCGATCTGTGCTGTAGATGGCCCCGATCACCGAAGCCCAGGTCGAAAGGGTTCGCGCGCTGGTCGCGTCGATCCCCCCGGGATTCGTTGCCACCTACGGAGACATCGCGGCTGCCGCGGACCTGTCCAGCCCCCGCATCGTCGGCTGGATCATGCGCACCGATTCAGCGGACCTGCCCTGGCATCGAGTCCTCGGCGCGAGCGGAAAGCCGGCCCCGCACCTTGCCGCGAGACAGCTCGCCGCCCTGGCCGGCGAAGGCGTGCCGAGTCACGACGGGCGCGTGCCGTTGACCTCGATTCGGTTCGACTTCGGGGCGCTCCCACCCCCGACTGCGCCGACCACTAATCTCGGAGAATGAACATCAGGGACGCGTTCGAGCAGTTCGATCCACGCCCCACGGCGAAGTTCGCTCTGTCGAAGGCCAGCAGCTTCGTCGCGTCCGCCGGTCTCGTCGTCGACGAGGTCTCGGGCACCAGGGTTGCGGGGCACATCGATTTGACGGACGAGCACTTCACGCCGTGGGGCGTCGTCCACGGCGGCGTCTACACCACTGCCGTCGAGAGCGCCGCCAGCATCGGTGCCAGCGAGGCGGTCAAGGATCGCGGTGAATTCGCAGTCGGCGTACACAACGGCACCGACTTTCTGCGCGCCAGCAAGGGCGGTCGCGTCGACGTTGTCGCAGAACCGTTGCAGCAGGGCCGCGTTCAGCAACTGTGGCTGGTCACGATCACGGCCTCGGACAGCGGCAAGACCATTGCGCGAGGGCAGGTTCGCCTGCAGAACGTGCCGCTGCCGACATGACCGAGCTCGCACCGTGACACGGCCGGTCTGCGACGCGATCGTTCTCGCCGGCGGCCGAGGGTCGAGGATGGCAGATCCCGAGCACCCCGCTGCGTCGGAGGGGGTCGACAAGCCTGCCATGACCGTCGGCGGACGTCGCATGGTCGACATCGCCGTGGACGCGGTATCGAGCTGTCGCAGAACGGTTCTCGTGGGTCCGCTCCGAACCGGAGTGCCCGAGCACGTGGTGCAGACTCGCGAGACGCCGGCAGGCGGTGGGCCCGTCGCCGCCCTCGCCGCCGGACTGAAGTCACTCGGTTCCGCAGATTCGGAGGGCACCGCAGATCTGGTGGTGGTCGTTGCGTCGGATCTGCCCTTTCTCGACGCCGCGGCGGTCGAATCGCTGATCGGTTCCATATCCCACTCGCGCACCGACGCCGTCTTCGCCCGCGACGGTCACGGCCGCACCCAGTTCCTGCTCGGCATCTGGCAAATGTCTGCCTTGCGCTCTGCTGTGGCACAGCTGGATTCGGTGGACGGCGCACCGATGCGCAGAATCGTTCCCGCGGAACACACGGTCATCCCGATGTCCGGCATCGAGGACTGCGATACCCGTTCCGATCTGCTCGCGGCCCGCCGCGCCGCGCAGCTGCCCGAGACGTTGGAGGTCGGCGACGCGCTCGGGCAAATTCGGAGTCGACTCGCTCCCCTGCCGGTCCATCGAGTCATGGTGCGGGACAGTGTCGGAACCGTTCTCGCGGAACCACTCGTGTCCCGGACCGCATTGCCAGCAGTCGACATCTCCGCGATGGACGGCTACGCCGTCTGCGGCACCGAACCCTGGACGCTGCGGTCCGACATCGCGTACGCCGGAAGCTCGAACATCGCCGAACTCACCGACGGTACGGCGGTGCGCATAGCGACCGGAGCCGCGCTTCCGCCCGGAGCGACGTCGGTGGTTCGCGACGAACACGTGATCCGCGAGCCCGACGGGTCCGCTCGGCGAATGCCGACGGCCCCGCAGTCGGACGACACGCGTCGACGCGGCGAGGACTGGCTGCCCGGCACAGAACTCGCCGCAGCAGGCACCCCGATCGATGCCGCGGTACGGTCGCTCGCCGCCAGCGCCGAGGTGTTCGAGATGGCGGTTCGAGGCCCGGCCCGCGGGCGAGTTGTCATCAGCGGCAACGAGATTCGATCCATCGGACCACTCGCCCCCGGCGAGACGAGGGACGTTCTCGGATCGGTACTGCCGGAGTACCTGGCACACTGCGGTATCACCGTCGTCGATGTGACGCTGCTCGACGATACCGCGACGGGGTTTCGAGACGTGCTGACCCGCACCGAGGACGTGGACGTGATCATCGTCGTCGGGGCAACCGGAGGCGGGGCCGCCGATCAGCTCCGCACGACCCTCGTCGGCCTCGATGCGGAGACCGTCGTCGGGCGAATGCGGATGCGTCCCGGGGGTTCTCAGATCACCGCGGCGCTGCCCGACGGCACGGTGGTGCTCGGCCTACCCGGCAACCCGCTCGCCGCCGTCGGCACCGCGATGCTCACCGCACCCGCCATCGTCGACGCCCTGACCGGGAGGACGGTGCGCCCATCGCGGATCGGCCTGTTGACCAATGCCGCCGAGGTTCGGTCCTCGACTCCTCGCATCGTCCCGGTCACCGCGGACGGCACGCGGTGGCGAGCAGATACCCAGGTCCGCACGGCACATCTGGCTCACCTCGTCGGCCGCGACGCACTGGCGGTGATCCCGGCCGAGGTCAGCGCCGACGAGCCGGTGACAATTCTTCCGTTACCGCACCACTAGATTCACCGAGAGAGCGAACACCCTCGCGGTAGCGCGCGACCACGAGATCGACGATCGCGGCATGCACTCCGAGCGGTTCACCGACGCCGTCGGCACCGACGTCGGCCAAACGGGTGTGAAAGAGCCCGCGCGCCAACAGATACGACGCCACGAACACCCGCGCATGCCCGTCGTCACGCAGAGTCGACACCGCGTCGGACACGGTGGGGGTACTGGTGGCGACGTAGCCGATGCGGACCGGAACCCGGGCGACGTCGGTCAGCATCGCTGCCGCGCGCCGATGTTCCTCCAACGCACGAGCGTCCGACGATCCTGCGGCAGCGAGCACGATACTGTCACCCGCCTGCCAACCTGCATCACGCAGTCGGTCGACCATGACCTCGGCCAGCACGTGGTCGGGTCCGAGAGCGCGGGTGACCGCGACCGAGGTGTGAGCGCTGTCGGCGATCTCTCGCGGCACATCGGTGTGCACGTGGTAGCCGGACGCAAGGAAAGCCGGAACCACCACCGCCGACTCGGCGGTGTCGCGCAGCACCTCGGCCGGAGACGGCCCGAGAACGTCGACGAACGCCACGCGCGTGGTACCGATCTGCGTCGACACGGCATCGGCGAGTGCGGCGATCATCTCGACACCACGGGGGTTTCGGGTGCCGTGTGCAACCAACACCAGAGTGGGTGTCATCAGTACTTCCCTCCTTCGACGACGGCCGAACGCGAGGCCGATTCGTCGGAGTCGCAGTCCGTTTCGGTCTCGATGTGATCGAGTGCGATGCGATAGCCACGCTTGACCACGGTCTGGATCGCCTTCGGCGCGCCCAGCGAGGATCTGAGTCTGGTCATCGCGGTTTCCACCGCATGGGTGTCGCCGCCTCCGCCGGGCAGTGACGCCAACAGGTCCTCGCGGGAGACGACGCGTCCGGGATTGCGGGCCAACGTCTTCATCAGCGCCATGCCTGCCGGCGACACCGGTCGAACTTCGCCGTCGACCACCACGCACTTACCGCGGACGCTGACCACGTGTCCGCCAGCGTGCAGCCGGCCGGTTCGCCTCGGCAGCTCCTCGGCGATGTGCCGCGCGAGTGCCCCCAGACGCGCCCGTGCGGGCTGGGTGGTGGCCACGTTCAGTTGTTCCAGGGGCGCGGCCGTGACCGGCCCGACACAGGCCGCCAGCACCCTCGATCTCATCGATTGCAGCAGGGGTTCGAGCACGCCGTTCTCGTCGGCGCGCATCAGCATCGACGCCACCGCCGGTGCCGAGGTGAAGCTGAGGGCATCGAGCTCGCCGACGACGACGGCTTCGATCATCCGGTCCATCGGGCTCTGGTCGTCGGGCGCCGTCCAGCGGTACACCGGCACCGGAACCACTTCGGCCCCTGCGCAGCGCAACACCTCGCAGAAGTCGGGGACCGGCTCCCATTCGGTGGTCGCGCCGTGCAGCTGCACCGCGACGCGTTTACCCTCCACCCCTTCGGCGAGCAGATGTTCGAGTACCTCCGCCGAGGACTCCGAGGCGGGCGACCATTCCTCGCGCAGATCGGCCGCTCGAATGGCACCCTTCGCCTTCGGCCCACGAGCCAGCAGGCGTGACGCGCCGAGTGCGCGCCCCAGTTCTTCGGCCTGCCCCCACCCGTCCGCTGCCTCGATCCAGCCACGAAAGCCGATTCCTGTTGTGGCAACGGTGATCTCGGGCGGATCAGCGATGACGGCGGCGGTGACGCGTTCGAGTTCGGCGTCGTCGGCCAAAGGGATGATGCGGATTGCAGGTGCATGCATCACGGTGGCACCGCGCCGCTCGAGCAGAGTCGCGAACTCCTCGGCCCGACGCGACGCCGTGATTCCGACCGTGAACCCGGCCAGAGGCAGTGCTGCCCCGGCGATTTCGCTCACGTAGATCCGCCGCGGACGAGCACGACGCCTTCGACACAGGAGACCTCGAAGGATCCGAGGGTGACCTGCGGGTCGTCGAGGCAGCGCCCGTCGGCCAGGGAGAAGACCTGCTTGAGCAACGGCGACGCGACGGTGGGTTCGCCTCCGCGGTCTCCCACCAGTCCGCGTGACATCACTGCTGCGTGTCCGTACGGATCGATGTTGCCCACCGCGAACAGTCGTCCGTCGTCGAGCAGGAACAGCGCCGCCTGGGTGCCACCTCGCAGGAGCACCGCCACTCCGCGCCCCGGAATCAGTGCGTCGAGTGTGCAGGCCGGGGTCCAATCACGAGCGATGCCGTTCGGTACCGCTGTTGGTGACTTCACTGTTGATGAATCGATGACAGTCATGGCGCACCTCCTGATCAGCTATTCCACGTTGCTTGTGTTTCTGGCCCGTTAAGTCGCGATTACTCGTCTGTGCACATGCACTCAGTCTCGTGACCTGCCGGTTGTCAGCTCCTTCGGCGGTTCACGCGCCGATGCGCGGCATTCCCATCAGCACGGGTACCTTGCGTGCCCCGGACTCGTCGAACGCGATGGTGGGGTCCGCCTCGTCCGGGGCGTTGACGAAGGAGACGAATCGACCGAGTTTCTCGTCGTCTTCGAGCACACCCGCCCACTCGTCCTTGTACCCGGCGACGTGGCGTTCCATGTCGGCCTCCAGCTCCGCACCGATGCCGAGGCTGTCGTCGCACACGACTGCTCTGAGGTGGTCGAGGCCTCCATCGAGCGACTCGAGCCACGGCGCTGTGCGCTGCAACCGATCGGCCGTACGCACGTAGAACATGAGGTAGCGGTCGATGTAGCTGACCAGGGTGGCATCGTCGAGGTTCGAGGCCAGCAGCTGAGCGTGCTTGGGTGACTGACCGCCGTTCCCGCCCACGTACAGATTCCAGCCGCCCTCCGTCGCGATGATCCCGACGTCCTTGCCCCGAGCTTCGGCGCATTCGCGCGCGCAGCCCGAGACACCGAACTTGATCTTGTGCGGCGATCGCAGGCCCCGGTAGCGGTTCTCGAGATCGACGGCCATTCCCACCGAGTCCTGGACGCCGTAGCGGCACCAACTGGAGCCGACGCAGCTCTTGACCGTCCGCAGCGACTTTCCGTACGCCTGGCCCGATTCCATACCGGCGTCGACGAGGCGCTTCCAGATCGCCGGTAGCTGCTCGACGCGGGCACCGAACATGTCGATGCGCTGGCCTCCGGTCACCTTGGTGTACAGCCCGAAATCGCGGGCCACCTCACCGATGACGATGAGCTGCTCGGGCGTGCACTCGCCTCCTGGCATCCGGGGCACCACCGAGTACGTGCCGTTCTTCTGAATGTTGGCCAGGAAGTGGTCGTTGGTGTCCTGCAGTGACGCCTGCTCGCCGTCGAGAATGTGATCCGAGGACGTCGACGCCAGAATCGATGCCACGACGGGCTTGCAGATGTCGCAGCCGGTTCCGGTGCCGTACTTGGTAATCAGCGACGAGAAGGTGCGGGTGTTCGTGGCCCGAACGATCTCGAACAGCTCGGCCCTGGACTGAGCGAAGTGCTCGCACAACGACTTCGAGAGCACCACCCCGGATGCTGCCAGCAACGACTTGATGGACGGCAGGCATCCACCGCAGGTAGTGCCCGCAGTGGTGCAGCTCTTCACGGCCGCCAGATCGCAGGCCCCGTCGGCGATCGCCGAGCAGATCGCCCCCTTGCTCACACCGTTGCACGAGCAGATCTCGGCGTCGTCGGGCAGCGCACCGATACCGACCTGTTCGGCTGCCGGTGAGATCAGGGCACCCGGGTCGCCGGGCAGTTCCCGTCCGACGAGCGGACGGAGCAGCGAGTAGGCGGAGGCATCGCCGACGAGGATGCCCCCGAGGAGAGTCTTCGCGTCGTCGGTCACGACGAGTTTGGCGTACGTGCCCTTGGGTGCATCGCTGAACACCACCTCGAGCGCACCGGGAGTGGCCGCCATGGCGTCGCCGAAACTCGCGACGTCGACGCCCATCAGCTTGAGCTTGGTGGACATGTCGGCACCCGGGAATTGCGCTGCGCCACCGAGCAATCGGTCGGCCACCACCTCCGCCGTCGAATATCCGGGAGCGACCAGGCCGTAGCACCGGCCCTCGACGGCGGCACATTCACCGATCGCGTAGACGGCCGGATCGGATGTACTGCAACCGATGTCGACCATGATGCCGCCGCGCTCACCGACCTCGAGGCCGCTCTCGCGTGCCAGTCGGTCCTGCGGACGAACACCGGCGGAGAAGACCAGCAGCGCGGCGTCGATGCTGCTGCCGTCGCTAAGTTCGACCGTCAGACCGGCGCTGTCGTTCTCGGAGATCGACGACGTGCCCACTCCCACATGTACGTTCAACCCGAGTTCGGTGACGAGGCGAGCCAACAGCGCGCCGCCGCCCTCGTCCACCTGCAACGGCATCAGCCGTGGAGCGAACTCGATGACGTGCGGGGTCATCCCCATCTTCTTCAACGCATTCGCCGCTTCGAGACCGAGGAGGCCACCGCCGACCACCACACCGACGGCTCCGGGGCCCGCGGCGTCGGCGCGAGCACGAATCCTGTCCAGATCGTCGAGGGTGCGGTAGACGAAGCACGCGGGCAGGTCGTGACCGGCGATCGGCGGGACGAACGGGTAGGACCCGGTGGCGAGGACGAGAGCGTCGTAGTCGACGGTGTCCCCGGCCGAGGTCACGACAGTGCGATGGTCACGGTCGATGCGCTCTGCACGTACTCCGGTGCGCATCTCGACGAGTGCGTCACCGGGATAGTCGTTGCCCGCCAGCGCGAGTTCCTTGTGGTCCCACGCACCGACGTAGGACGACAGTCCCACCCTGTCGTACGCCGCCAGTGCCTCCTCGCACAGGACCGTCACCTTCCACTCGGCCGCCTCGTCGCGCGCACGCAGCGCTTCGACGAATCGGTGTCCGACCATCCCGTGACCTACCACTACCGCGTTCTTCATTGCGGGTCCTTCCGATCTTCGTTGCCGTGCAGTGCGTTTCGTTCTTGCCGGTGCCGGAACCTCAGACGGCTACCGGAGCGTTCGCATCGGCGGAGTCGGTCTTGCGGAGGTAGATCGCCCAGGTGACGATCGCGCACACGACGTAGAAGCCGAGGAACACCCAGAACGCCGTCGTGGCGGACTTCGCGGTACCCGAGTACGACGCCCGCAGCACCAGGTTGATTCCGACGCCGCCGAGAGCGCCGATAGCACCGGCGATGCCGATGAGTGCGCCGGACATCTTGCGCGACCAGTGCTGCTGTTCGTCGGCCGTCATACCCTGCAGTGCAACCGATTTGGCTGCGAAAATCGCCGGGATCATCTTGTAGACCGATCCGTTTCCGATACCGGAGAGCAGGAAGAGTGCGATGAATCCGACGACGAAGAGCACCATCACCGTGCCGCTGGCCGCCCCTGGCGTCGAATCGTCCCAGGTACTGGCCGCGACCAGAATTCCGGTGGCGAACGTCATGGCCACGAACGTGTACAGGGTGATCTTGCCGCCACCGATCTTGTCGGCGAGCTTGCCGCCGAACGGACGCGACAGCGATCCCAGCAACGGTCCGATGAAGGCGATCTGAGCGGCCTGCAGCGATGCCTGCGCCTGCAGAGCAGGAGTCGAGGGGCCGCCGTCGGTGAGTCCGGCGAGGAAGTTGATCTGCAGTACCTGGCCGAACGCAAAGCTGAAGCCGATGAACGATCCGAACGTGCCGATGTACAGGAAGGCGATCCACCACGAGTCCGAGAACTTCAACACGTCGATCATGGAGCGGCCGTTGGTCTTCTGGTTGTCGAGGTTGTCCATGAACAACGCGGCACCGACGGCGGCCACCGCGATGAAGACGAGATAGACGGCGCACACGATCTCGGGAGCGGTGTTGCCGATGGTAGCGATGACCAGCAAGCCGATGAGCTGGATGACAGGCACACCGATGTTGCCACCGCCCGCGTTCAGGCCGAGCGCCCATCCCTTCTCGCGTTGAGGATAGAACGCGTTGATGTTCGTCATCGAGGATGCGAAGTTTCCGCCGCCGAGTCCGGCGAACGCCGCGACGATGATGTACGTGGTGTACGACGCCGGGTTGAGCATGAAGTACATCGTCAGCACGGTGGGGATCAGGAGCACCAGAGCACTGAAGATGGTCCAGTTACGCCCGCCGAACTTGGCCGTGGCGAAGGTGTAGGGAATCCGCAGGATCGCGCCCACGAGTGTGGGGACGGCCACCAGGAAGAACTTGCCCGCCGCGTCGATGCCGTAGACCGACATCGGCATGAACAGCACCATCACCGACCAGATCGACCAGATCGAGAATCCGACGTGCTCGGCGATGACCGACCAGATCAGATTGCGCTTGGCGATCTGCTTGCCACCTGCCTCCCAGGCCTCGACGTCCTCGGAATTCCAGTGCGCGATGTGATGGTTCACGGAGACGGGAACTGTTCCGGGTGGAACTGTCGCCGTGGTGGCTGAGCCGGCATCTGCCGAAGCGCTGCGAGAAAGGCTGGTCACGTGTGGCCTCCTGATCGGTGTGTGAACCGAACATAGGAAAGCCATGTTGCAGCGGCGCTGCGTGCGGTGACTCGCTGATTAACTCGGTCTCACGCGCCCACCGGCACCGTCGTGAGATGACGCGTCGACGTCGACGTGCGTCACCAGGTGTCTTCGAGCATCCGCGGTCGGCAGCACAGGAACCCTCCGACCAGCAGAACTGCCACGCATCCGGTGAGCAGTATCAACGGAAGTCCCCATCCACCGGACCGCGTGTGCAACAGCCCGAACAGAATCGGACCGGTCGACGACACCACGTAGCCCAACCCCTGGGTGAATCCCGACAGCGAGGACGAGCCCACCGCAGTGCGCGTCCTGAGGTTGATCAGCGTCAGCGACATCGGGAAGGTCATCGTGCCCAGCCCGACCAGACACACCCACAGGACCGTACCGGCCGTCGGCGACCAGTGCAGACCCGCGAAGCCGCCGAGATAACACGCCGCTGCGACCACCACGATGCCGTACGGGTTGCGCACCCGCGCGCAGAGAGTGGGTGCGGCCAGCGACGTGATCAGGCCCATCGCCCCGAATGCGGCCACCGACGCACCCGCAAGGGCTTCGCCGATACCCGCATCGATCAACAGCGTCGGCAGCCACGTCAGCATCGCATAGGTGATCGTGGACGTCATCGCGAACATCAGGACCATCCCCCACGCCAGCGAGGACCGGTGGATTCGGCCGCTCGGCTCCACGTGCACCGCGTCCGATCCGGCCTCGGCCGTCACATCCTTCTCGTCGTGGCCGCGTCGGGCCACCACGACACCGAGCCACGGCAGTGCTGCGGCCAGGCCGACGACCGCCCAGATTCCGATGGACAGCCGCCACCCGTGGGCGTCGGCGACGGGGACCGCCAGCAGAGGCGGCACCATGGTGCTGACCTGCAGGGCGCAGATGTAGATGGTGCTCACCACGGCGAGCCGGTCGGAGAAGTAGCGTTTGACCAGCGGCGGGATGACGACATTGCCGATGCCCATGCCTGCGAGGGCGATCGCGGACAGCGCCAACAACGACGCGGTGTTCGGCGCGAACGCGCGGGTGGCCATACCGATGGTGGTCAGTGCCATGGCCAGCAGAGCGGCCCGCTCGAGCCCCGTGCGCTTGGCGAGAAACGGCGTTGCCAAACCGAACACTGCGAACATCGCGGGAGGCAACATGCCCACGATGCCGATCACCGTGGCACCGAACTCGAGGTCGGTGCCGATTCTGCCGAACAGCGGGCTGATCGAGGTCACGGCGGCGCGCAGAGTCAATGCGGAGAGAATGATCGCGGAGAAGACCAGAATTCGCCCGCGCAGGAGGGAGGTACCGACGATTCGGCCGGCGGGGACGGTGGGCGCACTCACCGCACAATCATAGGATGACCGGATCATTGGGTGCAAAGTACTACTATCGACGCTGCAATGTCCCCGGCATGAGGAGCCCACGTGCGGCAGGTCCAGCGATCGAGCCTGATATCCCAGGTGACAGCTGCACTGCGCGAGGAGATCACGTCGCAGCGATGGCCGGTGGGTACCCGGATTCCCACCGAACCCGAACTGTGCGAGATGACCGGTACCGGGCGCAACACCGTGCGCGAAGCAGTGCAGGCACTCGTCCATGCAGGCATGGTCGAACGCAGACAAGGTTCGGGCACCTTCGTCATGACGTGCTCCGACCTCGGCGGGACACTGGGTAAGTACTTCTCGGACGCCCGGCACCGCGACGTCACCGAGCTGCGCGAAACCCTGGAGGTCACTGCGGCAGCACTCGCAGCCGACCGACGCGACGACGCCGACATCCGCGCCATGCTGGGTGCGCTGGCCGATCGCAACGCCGCGTGGTCCGACGACACCCCGCTGGCCGATGCCGTTCGGATCGACGCACGGCTGCACCGCGCCATCGTCGCGGCCAGCCACAACGCCATCTATCTGGAGTTCTACGATTCGCTGCTGCCGGTTATCCACGACGCCATGCGACATCACGCGATCGAGCACGACGACGATTACATCGACGAACACACCGCACTCGTGGCGGCGGTCATCGACGGCGACGCAGCCCGTGCGATGCAGGCCGCCAGGTCACTGTTCCACGAACTCTCCGAATCGCCGGCTCGTGCGGTGGAACTATCAGCTCGCGCAGCGGATCTCACAGAATGAGGCGCACCAGATCTGCTGTTCGCGCCAAGCCCGGGAAGGCCTCCGACGTCGATCGCGGGTGAAGCGCGTGGACTGCGAGACGAAACATCAACGCACGCAACAGCATCTGCGGCCATTCCGGAAGATCGTCCCAGCGGCCGACCAGACCGTCGTCGGCGTCACCCCAGGAAAGTGCGTCCACCACGGCCACCCCGGCAGCCCAGGGCGCGGGACGCCAGTACGGGGTGATGTCGCTGATCCCGGGGGCCTCGCTTCCGGAGAACAGAACCGTTCCGAACAGATCGCCGTGCACCAACTGGTCGGGTGATTCGACGGGCTTGCGAAGTGTCGCAAGCTGTTTGACCAATTCCAGACTGCTCTTGCCGTCACTGGACGACGGCTCGGGTGCGCCTGCACCGCGGGCGGAGCGTAGCGGGACCGCCTCCCAGGCAGCCCTGTCGGCAGCCACGAACACGTCCACGTCGGCCCACGGGGCCACGGGAGGCTGAACCAGAAATCGGGGTCGCTCGAGTTGAGCGGTCGCCGCGTGCAACCGCATCGACAACGAGATCACCTCGTCGTGGCGGGGCTCCGGCTCGCCGGCGACGAACGTGTCTGCGCGCCAGCCCGACACGACGTATCGGCCGTCGGTCGAACGCACTGGACGGGCGAGACGAACCCCGTCGACGGTCAACGTCTCGCGTACCTTGGCCGACCACGCGGCTCGGGCATGGTCTGCCACCGGAGACAGGACGACATCACCCAGACGCCATCCACCGTCCCAGTCCGCACCGAGCGGTGCAGGCTCGACATCGCGCAGCCCGAACGTAGAGATCACGTGCTGAGGAGGTTCGACAGAGCTCACGAACGTCACGCTACCGTCGATCGCGGCACCACTGCGGACGACGCGCACACGGACCGCATCAGTACATGGGCAAACCGGGATCGATCTGCTTGGCCCACTCCACTATTCCGCCGTGCAGATGGGCGGCATCGGAGAAACCGGCACCGACGAGGGCCGAGAGCACCTCCGCGGACCTGATGCCGGTTTTGCAGTAGAGCACGATGGGAATGTGCTGCGGAAGCTCCGCCATCACCGCGCCCGACAGGATTCGATCCTTGGGAATCGAACGCGCACCGTCGATGCGGACGATGTCCCACTCCACCGGCTCGCGCACGTCGATGAGGGCGATCTCGCGTCCGGACTGCATCAGTGCGTGCAGCTCCGCCGGGGTGATCGATTCTCCGGTGGATTCGGTGGCCGGGACCACTCCGCAGAATGCCTCGTAATCGATCAGCTCGGTGATCGGCGTTCGATGCGGATCCCGAGTCAGGCCGACGGTTCGGTAGTTCATCGCCAGCGCGTCGTAGATCATCAATCGACCCAGTAACGTCTCGCCGATTCCGGTGATCAGCTTGATGGCCTCGGTCACCATGACCGACCCGATCGACGCACACAGCACCCCCAGCACCCCACCTTCGGCGCACGAGGGCACCATGCCCGGCGGCGGAGCCTCGGGGTACAGGTCGCGATAGTTGATGCCTGCGTCACCGGGCGCGGCGTCCCAGAACACCGACACCTGCCCCTCGAACCGGTAGATCGAACCCCACACGTACGGGATGCCGACCAGGGCGGCCGCGTCGTTGACCAGATATCGGGTGGCGAAATTGTCGGTCCCGTCGAGGACGAGGTCGTACTGCCGAAAGAGTTCGAGCGCGTTCGAGGAGTCGAGTCGAACACGGTGCAGCGCCACCTCGACGCCGTCGTTGAGTTCCAGAATCGAGTCCCTGGCGCTGTCGGCCTTCGGACGACCCACGTCGGATCGGCCGTGGATGATCTGCCGTTGCAGGTTCGACAGTTCGACATCGTCGAATTCCACGATGCCCAGGGTGCCGACACCGGCGGCTGCCAGGTAGAGCAGCGCGGGTGAACCGAGCCCCCCGGCACCGACGACGAGCACGCGTGCGTTGCGCAGTCGCTTCTGACCGTCCGTTCCTACATTGGGGATGATCAGGTGCCTGCTGTATCGGGCGACTTCCTCGGGAGTCAGTTCGCCCGCGGGTTCGACCAGAGGGGGGAGATGGACCACGACGCAGCGACGCTCCTCGACTCGACACGACGACCGAGTACCCGGCACGCCACGTTCGAATCTAATCCCCCGGCCCGTCCCGAACCCAGCCGATCAACCTCGGGGGTAGGGCCACGGGTTGAAACGGCACGTCTTGCCGTCCATCGGAACGACTCCCGCGGGGTCCAGTCGCGCGATGTCGTCGTTGGACGTCCCGAAAGTCTGCTGCATCATCACCGGAGCCAGCCCGCCGTCGGTCTCGCACGGTTGGTGCTGTTGGTAGCCGATCGCGTGGCCGACCTCGTGATTGATCTGGTACTGGCGGTACGAGCCGATGTCGCCCTGGAACGAGATCGCCCCACGCACCCACCTCGGCTCGTTCAGCACCACTCGCTCGATGCCGGGGTTGTAACAGGAGACCTCGAGCTGGATGTCGTAGCCACAGGCCTGGCGGATCGACAATTGCGACGTCAGCGAGATCCTGAAGTCGGGATCGCCCTGATCGATTCGACGGAATCCGAACCGTGGATCGTTCGTCCAACTCTTGGGGTTGGCGAGGGTCTGATCCACCAATCGGCCGAACGACTCGTCGCCGCCGAACCCGACCGTGTCCACGCCGTCCTCCACCTCGACCGTGTAGGTGAACACCCGCTCGGTCCCCTGACCCACCTGCTCGGTGGTGCCCGGCACGGTGTGCCACGTTCCGGCTCCCTGCACCGCGAACGGACCACCGTCGGGTAGTTCACCCGAGGAGATCGATTCCGCGAAGTTGCCGTCGGCCTGCGGCGGCACGCCGATGACTCCGGTGCCCGAGGTCGTGTCCGCACTCAGGGTGCCGAATCCGGGATCGACATTGGTGGACTGCGCGGCGGTGCCGGTGACGGGGTCACCGGTTCGCACGGCATCGAACACGACGAGCGCGGTCACCACGATCAGAATCGGAACCGCGTACGCCCGCCAGCCGTACGTGGACGCGAACTTTCCGAGCTTGCTCTGTTTCCTGATGTCGCGATCCGGTCTGGGACTGCGTTGCTTGACCTCGCGTTGCGTCGGGTCCCACTGCGCGCGGAGCGGTTGATGCGACCCACGACTTCCCACGGTGCGTGGGAAGTCGTCCGACCGATCGTCGTAGCTCTCGTCGACGCCGCCCGACTGCACACCACCGCGGATACGCGGCCCGCCTCGGTCAGTCACTCGATCACGATCTCACAATCCTCACCGCCCGCTGCTCGGCACGCCGATACCGGGAACGGAACTATCGGGTTTTCGGTACGAAAACATCGTACGAACAAACCGCTCGACATGATCCGGTATTGCCCACTTTTCGCAACGGTCCCCCAGGATCCCGTGAGTGCGGGCAGCCACGAGTATCGTTGCCCGTGATCTGCGCTACGAACGGTCCGAACCGACGGCCACCCGCCGGAAGTTCATGCCGGACCGTTCGTTGTCGAACCAAGACGAGCGCAGCTGTCGACGCGGATGGGAACATAATTGATGACAGATCTCGATGACCGGCGGTCTTCCGACCGGCCGGCCACCACCGGCAATCGCCGCGGCGCACGGTTGCCGCGCGATGCCCGTCGGGCGCAACTGCTCGCTGCTGCGAGCGAAATATTCGTGACCCGCGGATATCACGCATCCGGAATGGACGAGATCGCCGAATGCGCCGGTGTCAGCAAGCCGGTCCTGTACCAGCACTTCCCGGGAAAACTCGAGCTGTATCTGGCGGTGCTGCAGAGCTACGTGGACACCCTGATCGCGGGAGTCCGTCAGGCCCTGCGCTCGACCACGGACAACAGGCAGCGCGTTCGCGCCGCAGTGCTGGCGTTCTACGACTTCGTCGACACCGACACACAGGGCTTCCGCTTGGTCTTCGAGTCCGATCTGATGGGCGACCCGCAGGTCAATGCGCGCGTCGAGCAGGCGACGGAAGCCTGCGTAGACGCCGTCTTCGACCTGGTTGCTCACGACTCCGGACTCGATCCGTACCGGGCCCGCGTACTGGCTGTCGGCCTGGTCGGGGCCAGTCAGTTCACCGCTCGGTACTGGCTCGAAGCCGACCGGCCGATCTCCAAGGAAGACGCCGTCGACACCACGGTGTCGCTGGCCTGGGGCGGTCTGTCACACGTTCCCCTGCAGGCACCGTAGGGAACGGACCCACGAACGCAACACGCCCCTCACTCGATCCGAGTGAGGGGCGTGTTTTCGTTCCGCGCGGTCTCAGGCGGTCGCGAATCCGACCTTGCGAGCATCGGACGGACCGATCTCGACGTACGACACCTTGGAAGCCTGAATCAAGAACTTGCGTCCCTTCTCGTCCTCCAACGACAGCACTCCGTCCTTACCGGCGAAGGCGGTCGATACGAGCGCTTCGACCTCGGCCGGGGACTGCGTGCTGTTCACGACGAGCTCACGGGAACTCTCCGAAACACCGATCTTGACCTCCACGGTCAACCTCCGAACTCTCGACAACTCTGCTCACGCCAGGCTAGTGCAGAGGTGTCGCCCCGGATGCCCGACGCCCTGTGCTGTCAGCGAACAGCGCCCAGTGCGGTCAGTCCAGGCCGAGTGAGGACATCCGTTCCGCATGCTGTTCCTGCATGCGATCGAACAGTGCGACGACACCGTTGAGGTCTCCCGACGCGGTGATGACGAGATCGGTCAGCGACTCGCGGCGAGCGAGCACGAACTGCGCCTGGGTGATGGCCTCACCGAGGAGACGACGACCCCACAGCATCAGTCGTGCTTTGTCCTGCGAGCTGGCGCGAACCCGGTCGGAGACCTCGTGCACCACGAACTCCGAGTGTCCGGTCTCGGCGAGCACGTCTCGAACGATCTCGGCCACGGCCGGGTCGAGACTGTGCGCGATCTGCCGGTAGAAATCGGCCGCGATGCCGTCACCCACGTAGGCCTTGACCAACGACTCCAACCACGTCGACGGCGTCGTCGACTCGTGGTACTCGTCCAGAGCGCGAACGAACGGATCCATCGAGGCGTAGACATCGAGACCGCGATCCGACAGGGCTTTCTGCAACGTCTCGAAGTGGCTCATCTCCGCAGCCGCCATGCTCGCCAGCGCGACGCGACCCTCCATGGTCGGAGCCATTCGAGCGTCCTCCGCCAGGCGATAGAACGCAGAGATCTCGCCGTAGGCGAGCACCGCGAAAAGATCCGGAATGCCGGGGTGATCGTGCGCGATCGCCGGGTCGACCCGGTCCGTTTCCGGCGACTCGACGACGGTGGTGGGTGAAACTGCGGACGACGGCTCCGACGAATGGGCTCCCATGCGGCAATCGTAGTCCGGTGTCGGACCCGTCGTCTCGGCGCGCGCCGGACCTGCCGCGACCTGCCGACAATGGAGAAATCCGTTCGGCAAGCTACCATGGTGCTCGATCGTCGCTCGCGGACCGATGAAACGGACCGAAGAAGCACGCGACGGTCATCGATAATGTGTGCGCACCTGATCCGGGTCGCCTCGACAGCTTCGCCGCAGCGGACATCGCAGTCCGCGGCCGCGCTGAGGCTGACGGCGACATCACATCGGATCGAGGGCATCGACTTCGGCCGGCAATAGGCCTATGCCCTTCCTCGTGCGCACGTTCGAACACGAGGAAGGCCAGTCCCCTGAGCAAGACAGTCATCGACCAAGAGTCCGACACCGGCGACACCACGGTGTCGGCGCACGTGGACGACACGCACGTACCTCCCACCTTCGCCGAGCTGAACGTGGACCCCACCATCGTTCGCGCGCTGTCCGAGATGGGAATCGAGCGCACCTTCGCCATTCAGGAGTTGACGCTGCCGCTCGCCATCGCGGGCGACGACCTCATCGGTCAGGCACGCACCGGAATGGGCAAGACGTTCGGCTTCGGTGTGCCCCTGCTGCACCGACTCGCCACCGACAACTCCGGCACCTCCCCGCTGGACGGCACCCCCCGCGCCCTGGTGATCGTGCCGACGCGTGAACTGTGCGTGCAGGTCAGCTCCGACCTCGAGAACGCGTCGAAGTACCTCAGCGGCGCGAACGGCCCCGTCAAGGTGCTCTCCATCTACGGTGGCCGTCCGTACGAGGCGCAGATCAGCGCATTGCAGAACGGCGTCGACGTCGTCGTCGGCACCCCGGGCCGACTGCTCGACCTCGCCAAGCAGAACCACCTGATCCTCGGCAAGGTCGGGGTCCTGGTTCTCGACGAGGCCGACGAGATGCTCGACCTCGGGTTCCTCCCCGACATCGAGCGCATCCTCGGCATGGTCCCCGACAAGCGTCAGACGATGTTGTTCTCCGCCACGATGCCCGGCCCCATCATCACTCTGGCCCGCACCTTCCTGACGCAGCCGACGCACATCCGCGCCGAAGAGGCGGAGTCCTCGGCCGTGCACGATCGCACCGCCCAACACGTCTACCGGGCCCACGCCCTCGACAAGGTCGAGATGGTCGCCAAGGTCCTCAAGGCCGAAGGTCGCGGCGCGACGATGGTGTTCACCCGCACCAAGCGCACCGCGCAGAAGGTCTCCGACGAGCTGGCCGAGCGCGGCTACTCGGTCGGCGCGGTCCACGGAGACCTCGGCCAGGTCCAGCGCGAGAAGGCTCTCAAGGCGTTCCGCACCGGCAAGATCGACGTGCTGATCGCCACCGACGTCGCGGCCCGAGGTATCGACATCGACGACGTCACCCACGTCATCAACTACCAGTGCCCCGAGGACGAGAAGACCTACGTCCACCGCATCGGCCGCACCGGCCGTGCAGGGCGCACCGGTATCGCCGTCACCCTCGTCGACTGGGACGACATCCCGCGCTGGCAGTTGATCGACAAGGCTCTGGGTCTGGGTATGCCGGATCCGGTCGAGACGTATTCGAGCTCGCCGCATCTGTTCTCCGACCTCGACATCCCCACCGATGCCACCGGCACCGTGCGCAAGGCACCGTCGCGTGCCCCGGAGAAGACGGAAGACGACGGCGAGACGAATGCCGCAGCGCCTGCGGCCGACGCGTCGTCGACGACGAAGCCGCGCCGCTCGCGCAGTCGCAGGCGCACCCGCGCAGGGCAGGACGGCGACAACGCCGCAGGCTCTGCCACCACCACGAACGAATCCACTTCCGCCTCGGATTCGGTTGCCGGACAGTCGGATACAACCGACACAGCGACCACCGACACGGCCACCAAGACTGCCCCGCGCCGCCGTAGGCGTCGTCGCCCCAGTGGATCGTCCGCCGATGCCGGACCGTCGACTGCGAGCGCATCGGAGTAACCTCCCGCCGTGCTGGCTCCAGAACGTCGGACGAGAACCGACCTCGTCGTCGCCGCCGTCATCGCAGTGGTGGTGGTCGTTGCCGCGAGCATCGCCTGGTTCACCGGTGATGCTCGCGGAACCACATCGATCCCGGCCGAGGAGCCACTGCCTCGAGCCGAACCCGCCGCCGCGGTGCCCACGACGCTCACCGAACTGTGGCGCGCACCGAGCGCAGCGACGGACTCGACGCGAACCCCGTTTCCTGTCGTCACCGGATCCACGGTGGTCACCGCCGACGGGGGTGCCGTCCTCGGCCGCGATCCACGGTCGGGCGAGCAATCCTGGTCGTACACACGCGATCTCCCGCTCTGCTCGGTGGTCGCGTCGTGGAACACCGCGGTCGCGGTCTACCGCGACGGCCGCGGCTGCTCTCAGGTCACCGAGCTCGACGGGGCCACCGGAGACCGCAAGGCGCAGCGCACGTCCGACGCCGACGATGCGGTCCGCCTGTCCTCCGACGGCACCTACGTGACATCGAGGGGCGACACCCGCATGGAGCTGTGGCGGTCGGACCTGGTGCGCACCCTCGAATACGGCCGAGTGGACGCCCCGGTCAATCCGGGAAGTCAGCCGAGAACCGGCTGCACATTGCTGTCCTCGGCGTCGACGAACTCACGAACGGCCGTGCTCGAACAGTGCCCGGGAGAGCCCGCCGCGCGATTGTCGCTCATCAATCCTGCCCCCAAGGACGCCAGTGAACCCGAGGAGTACGGGTCAGCGGTGGTACCGGAACTCGTTCCCGAATCCGACACACCGACTGCCGGGCGGATCATCGCGATCACGGGCAGCGTTGTCGCGCTGTGGATCCCAGCGAACAACGGCGCGCCCGATCGGGTGGGACTGTACGACGACGCGGCCGCGAGAACCTCCGAATTCGCTCTCCCCGGAGGCTCCTCCCCTACCCCGAACTTCCCTGCAACGAAAGCAGGTTCGGTGCTCACCTGGTTCACCGGCGCGGGAGTCCAGGCGTTCGATCCCGACAACCTCGGCCCTCTGTGGACCGTCCCCGGAGCCCTCGGAAACGGCGCGGTCATGGCCGGACGACTCCTCGTACCCGTACCCGACGGCATATCGGTGGTCGATCTCGTCACCGGTGTTTCGACGGCCGACATTCCGGTCGACCGAGGCGATTACGACGGCCCGATACAGATCTCGGTGATCGGCGACGTGGTCGTCGAGCAACGCGGTTCCGACGTGGTCGCTCTGGGCTGACTCGATCTCAGGGGCTTCGTGCTACTCCGCCGGATCGTAGGTCTTCAGATCGGCTTTGCCGTCCCAGTGCGCCAGCAGATTCTCGGCAAGTTCTCGATAGGCCTGCGCGCCCTTGTTCTTTCGGCCCGAGAGTACCGTCGCGCCGGATGCACTGGCCTCCGCGAAGCGCACGGTCCGCGGAATCGGCGGCGCGAGCACCGGTAACGAATAGCGATCCGAGACATCGCCGAGCACGTCCCTGCTGTGCGTGGTGCGAGCATCGAACAGTGTGGGAAGGGCACCCAAAAGCGTCAGATCGGGGTTGGTGATCTGCTGCACCTCGGACACCGTTCGCAACAACTGACCGACTCCTCGATGCGCGAGGGTCTCGCACTGCAGGGGCACCAACACCGACTGCGCGGCGGTGAGGCCGTTGAGGGTCAGTACCCCGAGCGACGGCGGACAATCGATGACGACGACATCGAAATCCTCGAGGATCGGTGCGAGGGCCCGCTTGAGGGCGAATTCGCGACCCGCACGCATCAGCAGCAACGCTTCCGCGCCGGCGAGATCGATCGTCGCAGGCAGCAGCACGATTCCTTCCGCGGTCTCGATCAGGACGTCCTCGACCTTCGCATCCCCGGTCAGCACTTCGTGGACCGAGGAATCGAGCTTGTCCGGGTTGTGCCCGAGCGAGAACGTCAGGCAGCCCTGCGGGTCGAGGTCGACCACCAGGACGCGTCGATCGAGAGCATGCAGCGCAGCCGCGAGCGAAGCCACCGTGGTGGTCTTGGCGACGCCGCCCTTCTGATTCGCTACCGCGAGAATTGTCGTCACGGCCCTGATCCTTGCTTACATCGAGCCGATGAGCGAGGGTTCGGCATCTCTCGGGCGCGTCAGTGCATCGCGATCGGTGCCGCGGACCGCTCGGTGACGTGCTTCGTTCGGGGCAGGAAGAAGGCGGGGACGAACGTGGCGACGATCAGAATCAGCGCGACCATGAAGGTGGTTCCGAACGCCCTGGCCGAGATGTCGAAGGCCTCGACCTGGCTGGTCGCCGTCGATGCGGGCTTCTGCTGAGCGGTCAACACCACCGACATCAGCGCAGTGCCTATGGAACCGGCCGCTTGCTGAACGATGTTCATCAACGTCGAGCCGCGGGCAACCGTTTCGTCGGTCAGTGTCTGCAGCGCGGCCGTCATGATGGGCATCATCGTCGAACCGAGGCCGAGACCCATGACGAACAGTGCGCCGATGAGCAGGGTGTAGGACGTGTCGGTGCCGACCTGGGTGAACACCGCCATCCCTGCGGTGATGAGCACCATTCCCGCCAGCACGATCCTGCCGGGACCGAACTTGTCGGCGATCACTCCGGCGATCGGCATCGCGATCATCGCGCCGATGCCCTGCGGTGCGAGCAGCAGCCCGGCAGTCAACGTCGTTTCGCCGCGAAGCAGGAAATAGCTCGGGAACAGCAGTCCCGCGCCCATGAAGGCGACCATGAACAGCGTGGTGGTGATCACGGCCACGGTGAGCGATCGGTTCGCGAACAGCCGTAGATCGATCAGCGGATGCTGCACACGCAGGGCATGAAAAACGAACAGGACGATCAGCACGAGCCCGACGATGACCGGGACCAGTACCTTCACCGCGAGAACGGTTTCGGTTTCGACGACCGAGGACGCGCCGTAGAGGAACAGGGCGAGGCCGGGCGAGAGCATCAGCATGCCGCGGAAGTCGAAGGATTCGGACGGAGTCGGGTTGTCCCTGGGAAAGATCACCCCGGCCGCGATCAGGGCGAGTATGCCGATCGGCAGGTTGATGAGGAAGATCCAGTGCCAGCTCGCTGCCTCGATCAGCCAGCCGCCGAGGATGGGCCCTGCGATGGGACCGATGAGCATCGGAACACCCAACACGGCCATCACCCGCCCGATTCGCTCGGGACCGGCGGCGCGCGTCATGATCGTCATGCCCAGCGGCATCAGCATGCCGCCGCCGAGACCCTGCAACACCCGGAAGGCGATGAGCGAGGTGATGTCCCAGGCGAAGCTGCACAGCACCGAACCGAGGACGAACAGCACCAGCGCGGTGATGTAGAGGCGCTTGGTACCGAACCGATCGGCAGCCCAACCGGTCAGAGGTATGACGGTCGCCAGAGCGAGCGTGTAGCCCGTCATCGTCCACGCGGCGTTGGCGTAGGTGGTGTCGAACACGTCGGTGAACGTCCGGAGCGCGACGCTGACGACGGTGACATCGAGAATCGACATGATCGCCCCGAGCACGACGACACCGGCGATCTTCAGCAACGCGCCGTCGAGCTTCTCCGGAGCATCGGACGACACGGGCTTCTGCAGGTCGGTCATGGTTCTCCAGGAGATGAGATGGAAGTGTGAGGCACGACGGGAAGAGCTGTGTTGTCCGAGGCAGCGAAGATTCGCCCCGAGAGTAACCGGCCGGTAGGTCCGTACTCAATCGACAAATCGGACACATCCGCAGGCCACCTATGACAAGGGCCACATCTCGAGAGCGGGCATGATCGTTCCATGACCACACACGGCGGCGTCGAGGCCGGCAGAGTCGTTCTACTTCGGCATGGTGAGACCGAATGGGCGCTTGCCGGCAAGCACACCGGGAACACCGACGTCCCTCTCACGAGTACCGGCGAGCGACAGGCCGTCGAGGCCGGATCGCTCCTCCGACTCCTGAAGCTGCGCGATCCCCTGGTGATCACGAGTCCGCGAGAGCGCGCCCGTCGAACTGCCGAGCTCGCAGGCCTGGAGGTCGACCGGACGTGGGATGCGTTGTCGGAGTGGGACTACGGCGACTACGAGGGCATCACCTCGACGCAGATCCACGAGACGGTGCCGCACTGGACCGTCTGGACGCATCCGTGCCCGGGTGGTGAGTCCATCGGAGACATCGCAGTGCGCGTCGAACTGGTGCTCTCGGTGGTGCTGCCACTGTTGAGCGGCCGCGACGTCGTGTTGGTCGGCCACGGCCACTTCTCGCGCGCGCTGATCGCCGGCTGGACAGAGGCCGCCATCACCGAGGGCAAACGCTTCGCACTCTCACCCGCCGCGTATTCGTTGCTCGGTTTCGAGCATTCGTTTCGCCAGCTCGTCGCGCACAACGTGCACCCGTCGATTCTCACCGCTGCCACGGCACCGAAAGGAAACCCAGGATGATTCGCCGCGCCACCGAGGCCGATGTTCCCGCCGTCACCGCTCTCGTGCACGAACTGGCCGCGTACGAGAAGTCGTCCTCGCTGTGCACCGTTCGAGACGAGCAGCTTCGTTCTGCGCTGTTCGGGGCGCAGCCGTCGGTGTTCGCACACGTCGCCGAGCACGAGGGGACGGTGGTGGGGTGCGCGCTGTGGTTCTTGAACTTCTCCACGTGGGACGGCGTCAACGGAATCTATCTGGAGGATCTCTACGTGCAGCCCGCCGCGCGCGGAGAAGGCCTCGGAACGGCACTGCTCGCGGCGTTGGCTGCCGAATGCGTCGATCGGCGGTACACGCGTTTGGTCTGGTCGGTTCTGGATTGGAACACCCCGTCGATCGGGTTCTACCGATCACTCGGAGCAGAGCCGCAGGACGAGTGGACCACGTTCCGCCTGACCGAGACGGCATTGGCAGAGCTGGCCACCCGGGCGCGTTGAACGACCACCTCGGCGGAATCAGTCGTCGACGTCGCTGTATTCGGCGGCCATCCACCGAGAGGACGGCGGGCTGAACAGCAACACGAGCACGCCGACGACAACTACTCCGAGGGCGATGCCGTAGGCGGTTTGATGCGATCCGGTCAACAGTGACCACACGACGGGCAGCAGCAGCAGCTGTACGACGGTGGCGATGGACCTTCCCCAGCGTTTTCCGAGTACCAGGGCGATGCCCGCCGCCCCGACTCCGATACCGAGGACACCGAACCATCCCGCGGTGCCGTAGCCGTTGGCCACGGCGTTGTCCCCTTCTCCGGAGAACGCTCGGACGAGAAGAACGACGGCGGCCACCAGCGACGCCACGCCTTGCGCTGCGACGAGCGCCCCGGCGGATCGGAACGTGGCCGGCGGGGTGAGGTTCTCGGGTGAGGTGGACACGCGACCAGCCTAGGCAACCGGGAGTGGAGCCTGCGGAACGACCCGAGGTGACGGGAGTGGAGCCTGCGGAACGACCCGAGGTGACCGGAGTGGAGCCTGCGGAACGACCCCGTTAGTGTCAGTGCTCGTGCGTGCGCTGCTGATCGTCAATCCCAATGCGACTTCTACGACGGCTGCGGCTCGGGATCTGTTGGCTCATGCGTTGTCGAGTCGGGTGCGGGTGACGGTTGCGCAGACGACTCATCGTGATCATGCGTCGGAGCTTGCTCGGGGTGCCCGTGAGGACGGGATGGGTCTGGTGATCGTTCATGGTGGTGACGGGACGGTCAACGAGGTGATCAACGGGTTGCTCGGGGTGCCGTTGCCGACGTCGATGCAGGCGGTGACGATCGGTGCGATTCCGCCGATTGCGGTCGTTCCCGGTGGTAGTGCGAATGTGTTCGCTCGTTCGCTGGGTATCGAGGCGGATCCGGTGGCGGCGACGAATCAGTTGATCGGCCTGCTCGATGCACGGGCGCGGCGGACGATCGGGTTGGGGCACTGCGACAACCGTTGGTTCACGTTCAACGCGGGTATGGGTCTGGATGCGGACGTGTGTCGAGCTATCGATGCCGGGCGCAAGGACGGCAAGCCGGTGTCTGCGACGCGTTATGTGCGGTCGGCGGTGCAGGAGTTCTTCAAGCACAAGCGGCAGCCGGCTCGGTTGACGGTGGAGGTTCCGGGTCAGGATCCGTTCGAGGGTGTGCACTATGCGTTCGTGTCGAATTCGAGTCCGTGGACGTATTTGAACGAGAGGCCGGTGCACACCAATCCGGGTACCGGTTTCGATTCGGGTCTGGGAGTGTTCGGCATGCGTTCGACTGCCTTGCTCCCTACCTTGCGGGTGTCTCGCCAGTTGCTGGCCAAGGGCGCAGAACCGAAGTCGCGCAAGCTGATTCGGATCGATGATGTGCCGAGTGTCCGAATTTCGTCGGCGGAACCGGTCGGTTTGCAGATGGATGGCGACTATCTGGGCGAGCGCACGGAAGCGGAATTCTTCTCCACTCCCGACGCGCTCGAAGTGGTCGCGCCGGGCAGGTGAGGGCCGCCCGTCCTGGGCATATGCGGCAACACACAGCGCTGTTCTGGGGAAACCACGAGCGAAATCCGTTCACTCGGGGTACAAAGGAACGCAGAAGGCTAAAGCGAGCCTAACAGAGTGAGCTTGACCACGGTCACGCGCGTACCCCTTGACTTCACCTGAGTTCGTGAAAGCATTCACAAGCAACAGTGCGGAAACATTGGTTACCCACTCGTGAACAGAAGAGAAACGAAACGGCGCTTCGGCGCCCGGTAAGGAGCAGAGGATGGACTGGCGCCACAAGGCAATTTGTCGCGATGAAGATCCGGAACTATTTTTCCCGGTGGGAAACAGTGGTCCGGCGCTCGCGCAGATCGCCGATGCCAAAGTCGTCTGTACTCGGTGCCCCGTCACCGCTGAATGCCTGTCCTGGGCACTCGAATCCGGCCAGGACGCAGGAGTATGGGGCGCAATGAGTGAAGACGAGCGCCGTGCTCTCAAGCGACGCAACGCACGTACGCGCGCACGCAGCTCCGTCTAGGACGCACACGCAGCAATCGGCAAGGCCCGGTACCCGCTCAGCGGATACCGGGCCTTCTGCGTTCCACGGATCGTCGGCGGGCTCGTTACACACTGTTCACCGAACGTGCATCAGGCCCTCGGCACACGCCGTCCCAGAGGAACTCTCAACATCGCGTCGGTTCCCCCTCCCGCCGCCGGATGCAGACCGAGCGATCCGTTCAACTCCACCGATACCAGCGTGCGCACGATCTGCAGTCCGAGACCGTCCGAGCGTTCCAGGGAGAACCCCGTGGGCAACCCGCGCCCGTCGTCGTGGATGACAACATCGAGCCACTTCGCGGACCGGTCCGCTCCGATTCGGACGACACCCGCAGAACCGGCGTCGAATCCATGCTCCATCGCGTTCTGCACCAGCTCCGTGAGCACCATCACCAAGGGCGTCGCCCGTTCGGCCGAGAAGACTCCGAGTTTGCCCTCGCGCACCACTCGAACTCTCGGGTTGACCGTCGCTATGTCCAACATGATGGGCACCAGACGATCGACGATCTCGTCGAGATCCACTTCCTCGTCCACCGACATCGACAGCATCTCGTGCACGAGTGCAATGGACGTCACCCGACGAACCGACTCGGACAACGCCGTCCGCGCTTCCTCGTTCTCGAGTCGACGAGACTGCAGCCGGAGCAGCGCCGCCACCGTCTGAAGGTTGTTCTTCACCCGATGATGGATCTCTCGGATGGTCGCGTCCTTGCTGAGGAGGGCTCGATCGCGTCGTTTCACCTCGGTGACATCGCGGATCAGCACAGCCGCACCGGCCGACCTCCCCCGGGGCTGCAGAGCCAACGTACGCACGAGAACGGTGGCACCGCGTGCATCGACCTCCATCCGGTGTCCCACGTTGCCGCTGAGCGACGATCTGATGTGGTCGGCCACTTCCTGTGAGTCGAACGGGTCGGTGACCAGAGATCGCGTGACCGACGCCAGATCTCGACCGGACAACTCCGTCGTCAATCCCATCCGGTGGTACGCCGAGAGGGCGTTGGGACTGGCGTAGTCCACCCGCCCCTCGGTGTCGACGCGAATGAATCCGTCGCCCGCTCGCGGGGACGAGTTCACATCGGTCCGCTCCTCCGGGGTGGGAAACGTCCCTTCGCTGATCATCAGACACAGGTCGTCGGCACATTCCCGATACGCGACCTCGAGGGCACTCGGCGGACGAAGCTGCGCGGGATTGGTGTCTCGGGTCAGCACCGCGATGACGTGCTCCCCGCAGCGCACCGGAATGCTCTCGGTCCGGGTCACCACTCCTCCGTGCACTATTTGCCGCTGCTGCAGCGCGACCATCACGTCGGGGTGCTCGGACTCCGAGATCGTCGTTCCCACGATGTCGTGCGTGAAGACCGTGGGCGCAGTGGTCGGCCGGCACTGAGCCACACACAGCACGTCGGCAGTCCCACTGGACACGTCGTCGGTGCCGACCCACAGCAGCACGTCGGCGAACGACAGGTCGGCCAGCAGCTGCCACTCCCCCACGACACGTTGCAAGTGGTCGACCGCGACACCGGGGAGGTCGGTGTGCTCGGCCAGAAGGTCACTGAGGGTCGACACGACAGCTCACGTGATCACTGCTCAGGACACGACGGCGATGAGGTCGCCCTGCTGAATGACGTCGCCCACCGCGACGTCCACCGATGTGACCGTCCCTGCCGTCTCGGCCAGCACGGGAATCTCCATCTTCATCGATTCCAGGATGACGAGGGTGTCACCGACCTCGACTGCGTCGCCTCGGGCCACGACCACCTGAAACACCGTGGACACCATCTCCGCACGAACGTCCTCGGACACCGGCGAACCCCTCTCTCACGTCACCACGAACTGCGCAGACCACCCACCGGAGGCCAGGCCCGTCACAGTAAGCCAATCACACGTGGGAGACTGTAGTGAACAAACGAGAGGAGCCCATCATGGGAAAGCGTGGACGTAAGAAGCGTGCTCGTAAGGGCAACAAGGCCAACCACGGCAAACGTCCGAACAGCTGACGATTTGCCACAAGCGACGAGGGGCCGAGAAGCTACTGCTTCTCGGCCCCTCGTCGTCGTACGAGCTGTGGTTATTCGGAGTCGGTCTGACGAATCAACACCGTCCGTCGGATCTCGACGCTCAGTCGCTCGCGCAACCCGGCCGGTGCCTGGTCTCCCCCGCATTTGCGCGAGATGAGCCGCTTGACCTTCTCTTCGATTCCGTATGCCTCGAAGCAGGATCCGCATTCGTCGATGTGCTTCTGCAGACGGGTCCGGCTCGCTTCGTCGCATTCGTTGTCGAGCATCACCCACACGTCCGCGATCACCGCCGAGCAGTCGAGACGCTCGAACTGTGCGTCGCCGTCGTCCCCGCCGTCGATCTTTCCGGTGCCCGTCACTGGACTACCTCCTGCTCGTGCCGGTCGACTGCGCCGTCTCGGTTGAATCCGCGCTCCCGTGCAACCCCGGCCAGCAGGCCTCGCAGTTGCTTGCGTCCGCGGTGCAGACGCGACATCACCGTGCCGATGGGCGTACCCATGATCTCGGCGATCTCCTTGTACGGGAATCCCTCGACGTCGGCGTAGTACACAGCCATCCGGAATTCCTCGGGAAGAGACTGCAGCGCGGCTTTGATGTCGTCGTCCGGCAGCGCGTCCAGAGCTTCCACCTCGGCGGATCGCAACCCTGTCGACGTGTGTTCGGCGGTGGCGGCGAGCTGCCAGTCACTGATCTCGTCGGTGGGGTACTGAGCGGGCTGACGCTGCTTCTTGCGATAGGAATTGATGTAGGTGTTGGTGAGAATTCGGTACAGCCATGCCTTGAGGTTCGTGCCCTCACGGAACGATCGGAACGCCGAGTAGGCCTTGACGAACGTCTCCTGAACCAGATCCTCGGCGTCGGCAGGGTTACGCGTCATTCGCAGAGCTGCGCCGTAGAGCTGATCGAGCATCGGCAACGCGTCGCGCTCGAAGCGCTCGGTCAACTGAGCCTCGGTCTCGGCAGCCCTGCGCTCCGCGATCGCCTTTTCGTCGTCCACGTCAGCGACGGGATTGCTGGCTTCTGTCACGCTGATCCCTTCGATAGCTTCCACCGCCCAGGCTACGGCGCCCGTAGTCGGCTTCTGCGAAGAGATCACCCCCTTCAACACGAGGGGACGTCCCGCGGTCAGCACTGCCATTCGTCATTCCTTCCGCCTGCATCCGTATCTGTCGTTACACAACACGGCGTCGTCCCGTCGTGTTCCCGCTCAGTCGCTAGAGTCCGGTGAATGGCTGCGTCCACACCCGCTCTCGCGCTGCTCACCGCACGAAAGGTGGCGCACACCGTGCACTCGTACGACCACGATGCTCGGGTGCAGTCCTACGGCGAGGAGGCAGCCCGGATACTCGTCGAACGGCTCGGCGTTCGACCCGAACAGGTCTTCAAGACGCTCGTCGTGGAACGAGCAGATCGCTCGCTGGCGGTGGCGATCGTTCCGGTGACGGCGATGCTCTCCCTCAAGGCCGCGGCCGCTGCGCTGTCCACCAGGAAGATCGCGATGGCCGACAGGGCTGCCGCCGAGCGGTCCTCCGGGTACGTCTTCGGCGGCATCTCACCACTCGGACAACGCAGATCCCTGCCCACCGCGATCGACGACTCGGCTCTCGGCTTCGAGACGATTCTGTGCAGCGGAGGTCGCCGGGGACTGGAAATCGAACTCGCGCCAGCCGATCTCATCGGGCTCACCCGTGCCACAACCGCGCCCATCGCCGCGCGCTGACATCGAATGAGAGAAGATGGACCGGTGAGCAATTGGACAGCCCCAGCCGCCGTCGCACCCGTCGACGCGACAGTCACTCTGCCCGGATCGAAATCGATCACCAATCGCGCACTGATCATCGCCTCGCTCGCCTCCGGCTCGTCGACGATCACCGGTGCTCTGCGCAGCCGTGACACCGATCTCATGATCGACGCCCTGGCAACCTTGGGGATCGAGATCATCGCCGCGGACGACGACAGGACGGCGTTGCGCGTGACTCCCGCTCCGTTGCACGGAGGAGCCGTGGAGTGTGGTCTGGCGGGTACCGTCATGCGCTTCGTGCCGCCCCTGGCTGCCCTCGCCGCGGGCGAGGTGTCGTTCGACGGCGACGAACAGGCTCGCATTCGTCCACTCGACACCATCCTCGACGCCCTGCGTGCGGTGGGGGCCGAGATCGACGGCAGCGCTCTGCCGTTCACGATGCGCGGCACCGGTTCGCTGCGCGGCGGATCGGTCGACATCGACGCCTCGGGTTCCTCGCAGTTCGTCTCGGGTCTGATGCTCTCCGCGGCGGCGTTCGACGAGGGAATCGAAATCCACCACATCGGCAAGCCTGTTCCGTCCATGCCGCACATCGACATGACCGTGGACATGTTGCGGCGCGCCGGCGTCCGAGTCGATTCCCCCGAGTCCGGTGGTGACGCGAACACCTGGCGGGTGCACCCCGGACCGGTCGCGCCGATCGAGTGGATCATCGAGCCGGATCTGTCCAACGCCACCCCTTTCCTCGCTGCAGCGGTGGTGACCGAAGGCCGAGTGCGCGTGCCGAATTGGCCCGAATCGACCACCCAGCCCGGCGATGCCTTCCGCGAGATACTCACCCGGATGGGCGCTCGAGTCGACCTGACCGCAGGCATCTTGACCGTCGAGGGCCCGGATACGTTGCGCGGCATCGATTTCGATCTTCACGATGTCGGCGAGCTGACCCCGACGGTCGCGGCACTCGCCGCACTGGCCGAAGGTCCGTCGATTCTGCGTGGCATCGCCCACCTGCGGGGCCACGAGACCGACCGACTCGCCGCACTGACAACCGAGATCGTCCGACTGGGTGGGCGCGCCGTGGAAACGGACGACGGCATCCGCATCGATCCGGCTCCGCTGCACGCAGGCGTCTGGCACTCGTACGCCGACCACCGGATGGCCACCGCGGGCGCAATCGTCGGACTGCGTGTCCCCGGGGTCGAGGTGGACGACATCGGTACCACAGCCAAAACTCTGCCCGGTTTCGAGATGTTGTGGGACGCAATGCTGTCCGCGTCGACACCGAGCGGGGTCGGCTCCTGACCGCGCGCCGATACGACGAGTCCGACGTTCGTATCCGACCGGGCAAGAGTTCGCGTCCACGGACCAAGACTCGACCCGAACACAACGACGCCGAAGCAGGCATGGTGGTGTCCGTCGACCGCGGCCGATGGGGTTGTGTGCTCGGCGGTGACCCGGCACGGCCGGTGGTGACGATGCGTGCCCGCGAGTTGGGCCGTACTCCGATCGTGGTGGGCGACGAGGTCGGCATCGTCGGAGATCTGTCGGGCAAGGTCGACACTCTGGCCCGAATCGTGCGCGTCGCCGAGCGGCGCACGGTGTTGCGGCGCACGGCGGACGACACCGATCCGTTCGAGCGGGTGGTGGTGGCCAACGCCGACCGGCTGCTCATCGTGGCCGCGCTCGCGGACCCGCCGCCTCGGACCGGTTTCGTCGAGCGGGCGCTGGTGGCTGCGTACGTCGGCGGACTCGAACCGGTCCTGTGCCTGACCAAGAGCGATCTGGCCGACCCCGAGGAATTCACCGCGGCCTTCGCCGATCTCGACGTCCCGGTGGTGTTGGCAGGCCAGTCCGAGGACCTCACCGTGCTGACCGCGATGCTGACCGACAAGGTGACGGCGCTCATCGGACACTCGGGCGTCGGAAAGTCCACGCTCGTCAACAGGCTCGTGCCCGACGCATATCGCGCCACCGGTGTGGTCTCGGGCGTCGGGAAGGGCCGTCACACCTCGACGCAGTCGGTGGCGCTCCCTCTGCCCGGCGGCGGCTGGGTGGTCGACACTCCCGGTATCCGGTCGTTCGGACTGGCGCACATCTCCCCCGAGAACGTCGTCGCAGCGTTCTCCGATTTGGCCGACACCATCGAGAACTGTCCCCGAGGATGCACCCACCTCGGCCCACCCGCCGATCCCGAGTGCGCTCTGGACACCTTGACCGGAGACGCAGCCCGACGCGTCGCGGCCGTGCGTCTGCTCCTCGAAGCCGTTCGAACGAACGAAGCCTGGTAGCAACCCCCCTTTCGGGGTCGGTTGCCACCAGGCTGCACGCCGTTCGGAACTTACGCGGCCTTGCGGACCAGGCTGCGAATTCCCTTGCGCTTCTTCGTCTCTGCGATGGCGGTGCGGAGACCGCGACGCTTGCCCGTTTCGGGATCGACGGTGAACAAACCGGCCGGAGCATCGGCCCACTTGCGCTCGGACGCAGTCTCGGGAGCGTCGTCACTGGTCGCCTTCAGGTACTTGTTCGGCAGCGACAGCTTGGCGATGGTTCGCCACGACAGGAAGTACTGGTGGACGATCGAGCCGGTCGTGTACGGCAGGTCGTACTTCTCGGCCAGTTCGAGCACTCGAACCTTGATCTCGCGCAGGCGGTTACTGGGCAGATCCGGGAACAGGTGGTGCTCGATCTGGTAGCACAGGTTGCCGCTCATGAACTCCATGACGGGGCCCGCGTTGAAGTTCGCACTGCCGAGCATCTGACGCAGGTACCACTGACCCTGAGTTTCGCCCTCCATGTCGGACTTGGTGAACTTCTCCGCACCGTCGGGGAAGTGGCCGCAGAAGATGACGGTGTTGGTCCACACGTTGCGGATCATGTTGGCGGCGATGTTCGCCGTCAACGTGCTCTTCCAGGCGGGACCGGTCAGCAACGGATGCAGGACGTAGTCCTTGCCGATCTGCTTGCCGACCTTCTCGAGCACCTCGCGCCGCTTCTGCTCGAATTCCTCACGCGGCACTCGACCCTTGGCGACCTTGCCCAGTTCGAGGTGCTGAAGCGCCACTCCGTACTCGAAGAACAGCTGCAGCAGCAGGTTGTAGACGGGGTTGCCGATGTTGAAGGGCTTCCACCGCTGATCGCGGGTGACGCGCAGCAGACCGTAGCCGACATCGTCGTCCATGCCGAGCACGTTGGTGTACTTGTGGTGAATGTAGTTGTGCGTCTGCTTCCAGTGAGCGGACGGCCCCGTGTTGTCCCACTCCCACGACGTGGAGTGGATTTCCGGGTCGTTCATCCAGTCCCACTGGCCGTGCATGACGTTGTGGCCGAGCTCCATGTTCTCGATGATCTTCGCGACACCGAGCATGGCGGTGCCGACGAGCCACGCCGGACGACGACGGCTGGCGAAGAGCACGGCCCGGCCACCGATGTCGAGGGATCGCTGCAGGCGGATCGTGTTCTTGACGTACCGGGCGTCGCGTTCACCGCGGGACGCTTCGATGTCACGCCGGATGGCGTCGAGCTCGTGGCCCAACGCCTCGATGTCGGCATCGGTCAGATGCGCGTATTCTTTGACGTCCGTAATCGCCATGGGAAACAACCTCCTGGCAGTCGTGAACACACAGCTCGCGTATCAGGCCATGTGTGATTCCGTCACCTACCGTATCGTAACTTACGGTTCCGTAGGTTAGCGCCGGGAATGTGTGTGACGATTCACAACGACGCGCGGTCGCCCGATCGACGCAGGGCCTTGGCCTGACGCCTGGCTTCCTTCTTGGCGTTGCGCAGGCTCACACGCGCCTCCTGCATCGCCGACCGCAGACCGCGGCGCTGCCCGGTCAGCGGATCGATCCGAAGAGCATGAACGGCAGGCGAATCCCCTACGCGCCACCGTCGCTCGGAGGACGTCTCGGGAGCGTTGTCGGACGTGGCACGCAACCACGAGTCGGGCAGCGACAGCTTGTGAATGGTCCGCAGCGCCAGCAGGTACTGCTTGCCGAGCGACCCCGTGGTGTACGGCAGGTCGTACTTCTCGCACAGAGCGTGCACCTTCTCGGCGATCTCCGAGTACCTGTTGCTCGGCAGATCCGGGAACATGTGGTGCTCGATCTGGTAGCAGAGGTTGCCGCTCATGAACGCCATGACCGGACCGGCGTCGAAGTTCGCACTGCCCAGCATCTGACGCAGGTACCACTCGGGTCGTGTCTCGGTCTCGAACTGGCCGATCGTGAACTTCTCTGCCCCGTCGGGGAAGTGACCACAGAAGATCACCGCGTACGCCCACAAATTCCGGACGAGGTTGGCCGTCGCGTTGGCGGTCAACGTCGACTTCCACGCCGGACCGGACAGTGCCGGGAACAGCACGAAATCCTTGCCGACCTGCTTGGCGATCTTGCGCGCGAAGGCGCGGGTCGCCGGAGACTTCAGCAGGCCCTTCTCGTCCTCGCCGTCCAACTGCTTCTGCGCGTCGTAATCGTGCAGCGCGATGCCCCACTCGAAGGTGGTGGCCAGCACGATGTTGGCGAGCGGCTGAACGAGGTTGATCGGCTTCCACGGCTCGTCGCGGGTCATCCGCAGGATGCCGAAGCCGATGTCGTCGTCCATGCCGACGATGTTGGTGTACGTGTGGTGCGAGTAATTGTGGGCGCGTTTCCACTGCTCCGACGGACCGGTCTGATCCCACTCCCACGAGGTGGAGTGAATCTCCGGATCGTTCATCCAGTCCCACTGCCCGTGCATCACGTTGTGGCCGAGTTCCATGTTCTCGACGATCTTGGCGACACTGAGCATCGCCGTACCCACGAACCAGGCCGGCCGATACTTGCTGCCGAGCAGCACCGCACGGCCACCGAGCTCGAGCAGCCGCTGCAGTCTGATCGTCCGACGGATGTAGGCGGCATCGCGCTCGCCGCGGCTGTCTTCGACGTCTCGACGAATCGCATCCAGTTCACGACCGAACGCTTCCATGTCCGCTTCGCTGAGATGAGCGAACTCTTTGATGTCGGTGATAGCCACCGGGTCCTCCAACAGTTGAGTGCAGTGCCCGAAATATCGGGTTTCGACGTGGGCAACCTACGTAAGCGTAACCGAACAGTCTGAGAAGGCGGTGTGCGAAAAACAGACCTACAGTTCCAGTGTGCAATCGCCCGCAGCAGCGGAAATGCACGTCTGGACGCGGTCGCCCTCACTGTGTTCCTTACCGGAACGAAGGTCGATCACATGCCCTGCCGTCAACGGGACAACGCACGTCTGGCAGATACCCATCCGGCAGCCGAACGGCATCTGAACGCCGACGTTCTCACCGGCTTCGAGCAGGCTGGTCGCGCCGTCGACGGTGGTCTTCTTGTCCGATTTGGAGAACGTGACGGTGCCGCCTGCACCGGAGGTGTCGGCGCGCGAGATCTCGAACCGCTCCAGGTGAAGCCGGTCCTCGATCCCCTCGCGTTTCCAGGTCTTCTCGATCTCTTCGAGCAGAGCCGCAGGCCCGCACGCCCAGGTGTCACGCGTGCGCCAGTCGGGATAGAGCTCGTCGAGCGAGGCGAGTGCGAACTTGCCGTCCGACCGCGTCAGTTGCACGTGCGAGGTGAAGTTGGGATGAGACTTCTCCAGCGCGGCGATCTCGGCGGCGAACATGACTTCGTCCTCGGTGGGTGCCGAGTGGATGTGCACGGTGTCGGGCATGTCGCCGTGCCGATCCAAAGCCCGCAGCATCGAAATGATCGGGGTGATGCCGCTGCCTGCCGTGACGAACAAGATCTTGTTCGGCGGCGGCACGGGCAGCGCGAAATTGCCTTTCGGGGCGGCCAGCCGAACGATGGTTCCCTGCGGGACACCGCCGACCAGGTGTGACGAGAGGAAGCCTTCCGGCATCGCCTTGACGGTGATGGAGATCAGCTTGTCCTCCCAGTTCGGCGGAGAGGTCAGCGAGTAGGACCGCCAGTGCCAACGCCCGCCGAGGTGCAACCCGATCCCGATGTACTGGCCGGGCCGGTAATCGAAGTTGAAGCCCCAACCCGGCTGGATCACCAGGGTCACCGCCGTCGCGGTTTCCTTCTCCACTCGCACGATGCGACCGCGCAGTTCGCGTGCGGACCAGAGAGGATTCGCCAGATGCAGGTAGTCATCGGGCAACAAGGGAGTGGTGATGCGGGTGAAGGCACCACGCACCATGTTCAGTCTCGGACGCTTGGGGGCCGATACTCCGGCCGCCGGAGCCTCCAGCCACTTCTTCAGATCCATCGGGTGTTCCATCCCCTCGATCGAGATACTGAACCGCTTGCGGTCATCGAGGTTACGCTACCGTAGGTTCGGGTCGGGGAACACCTGCGCCGATGTGAATCGTGCCCGCGCGAACACGGCCGAGTCACAGCAGTTCGAGCAGAAACGACAACTCTTGCGGGGCGTACCACGCGAGCGTGTGATCCTCGGCGTCGCCGAGCACGAACTCCGCGTCCACGTCACCCATGTCCGCGGCATCGACGGCAGCGACGGCCTTGGCCACCGCCGATTCGGCCCCTTCGAGATCGACGTGGACCGACGCGACCTGATCCATCCGCAACGGTTCCTTCAGCCGGACGACGGCATCGTCGAGATCGGGGCGCAGAGTGGGATCGTCCACATCGGCCGCGATCACCGCCCGCCGGTACACCACCCCTTCGGCGACCGTACCGGTATCGCTCTCGTCGTCGACGGCGGCGGCGATCAGTCGCAGAGAGGCCCGCGCGGCCTCCCCCATCGCCACCTCGGCAAGCTCCTCGTCGTCGCCGGACGAGTACGCCTCACGCAGCGTCGGTGTCACCGCGAAGGCCGTGCGCGAGACCGGGCTGAACTCGCCCTCCGCCGACAACACTTTCAAGAACTCCAACGTCGCCGGAACGTAGACACGCATTGCAGAAGACCTCACACTCTCGATTCGTTGCTGGCATCGACCAACTCTTCCAATGCCTCGTGCAGAAGCGCCGTGACGACGTCCACGTCGGGCATGGCACCTCGATCGGCGTTGAGCCCGAAGAACACGTAGCCGTCGTAGGACGTCAACCCGATGCTCATCGCCTGGTTCTCGAACAGCGGCGACACCGGATACATCTCGAGCATGCGCGCACCACCCACGTACAGCGGGAACTGGGGTCCTGGCGCGTTGGTGACGATCAGATTGAACACCCGCTGAGAGAGCCTGCTGCCCGCCCGCGCGCCCATCGCGTGCAGGCTCGCAGGCGCGAACCCGGAGATGCGCATCAGTGTCTGTGCGGTGACTCCGCGACTCTGCTTGGCATGCGCCTCGGTGGCGTGCGCAATGTGCGAGAGCCGCACCACGGCATTCGATTCACCGACGGGCAGGTCCACCAGAAACGACGAAACCTCGCTGCGATCGTCCTCGGCCGGCTCGACCGGCCGCTCGGCCGCATCTCCGAAACCGACCCGATCGGCCGAGACGTACACCGACATGGGCACCATGGCCCGCACCGTCGAGGAGGCCGTGACGGGCTCTCCCCGAGAGAGCAGCCAATTGCGCAGTGCCCCGGTGACGACAGCGAGCACCACGTCGTTGATCGAGCAGTCGAACCTGTTGTGGATTCTCCGGTAGTCGGCGAGCTCGGTCTTGGCCACCGCGAATCTGCGGTTTCGCGAGATCGGGGCGTTCAGCGGACTCGACGGCGCGCTCTGGGTCGCGGTGCGCAGAACTGCCGCGACCTTCGCGGCGGCACGCACTGCCTCGCCCGCGACACCGGCAGCCCCGCGGACCGCACCGCGCAGAGCCTCGACGCTCTCCCCAGGACGCACCACCAACTCGGTCAGAGCATCGATGACCAACGCCGAGTCCTTGGGCTCGCGCGCAGGCATCCAGAGTTCCTCGGCCATCGGCGGCGGATTCTTGCTCGCATCCAGAATGACCTGACCGATGTCGAGCGCGTGTTCGCCGTCGACCAAGGCCGAGTGTGACTTGGTGAAGATCGCGAAGCGATTCTTCGACAGGCCCTCGACCAGATACATCTCCCACAGCGGCCGAGTGCGATCGAGTGGGCGCGAGGTCAGTCGCGCGATCAGATCGTGCAACTGATCGTCGGAACCAGGCTTCGGGAGCGCCGACCGGCGAATGTGGTACGTGATGTCGAAATCCGCGTCGTCGACCCACACCGGCCTGGCCAGACCGAAGGCGACCTCACGCACCTTCTGCCGATACCGGGGAACCAAGGCCAATCGTTGTTCGACCAACGACAGCAGTCGGTCGTAGCTGAATCCGCTGCGCGGAGTCCGAAAGATGGCGAGCGACCCGAGGTGCATGGGGCTGCTACTGGCCTCGAGAAAGTAGAACGACGCATCCTGCGCTGTCAGCCTGGTCGCCATCGCGTGTTCCAGTCCCCGTCCTCGCGTGAAGTACGCGCCGATTCCTGTGGCCGAGCGCGCAGTGTGCTCGAACATAGAGTACGTGGCGGGCCGATGTCGGTCTCGGGGTCGGTCGTGGACCGTATCGCGGGCCGATCCGGGGTACCGACGGGAACCGAACGCGCTCTCGGACCGTCAATGACGGTGTGAGCGTCATCGAATCGAACGACCCGCCGGACATCTCCGACACGTCGGCCCCCGGCCCCCGGGTCCGCGCCGAACATCATTGCTTTCTCTCGCGTGCCGCTCCGTTCGAACCGCCGCTCTGCACCGGTGCCGTACACACGTGGGATCCGGCGTCGGCCACCGAACCGCCGCCTACTCGGCACCGAGTATCCGTGCGCAGCAACCGTTCTCGACCGCGCGTCGAGCCCTACGGCCGGCCACCGGTACCCGCCGATGCACGGTCGAGTGCCGACCGCGCCATGCGCATGATGATCGAGGTCATCGATCGACGACGCAGCGCAGACCAGCTGTCACCGTTGTTCACCGCCTCGATGGTCGACCTGGTGCGGACCATCGTGCGGAACCCGCCGCCCGGCAGACGACTCGGATTCGCTGCCGTGCGTCGAGTACACGTGGCGTATCGATCGGACGTCTCCGCGGAGATCTTCGGCTCCTACACCCGCGGTCCACGCACGTTCGCCTTCGCGGGCCGAATCGAGCTGGCGATCGACCCGCGCCGGCCCGGGTGGACGGTCACCTCGCTACGAGTGGGGTGACGGTCGCCTCGCCCGGAGGCGACGCGACCGTCGTGCACTATCTCTTGCGCTTGGAGCGAGCTGCCTTCTTGGGTGCCTTGCTCTGAGTCCTCGCTGCTTCGCGACGCTCGCGGCGGGTGCCTTCGGCGGCGGACTCGCTGCCGGACGGGGACGGACCGGAACGGCGAACCGCAGTGCCACCGCCCTCGGCCGGACCGGAGAAGGTCAGTCTCTGCTCGTCCTGGTCGTCGAGACCCTTTGCCCGCAGAGCCGAGGGCACTGCGGGAGCGG
Source organism: Rhodococcus sp. 06-470-2 (assembly GCF_002258235.1). Lineage (NCBI taxonomy): Bacteria > Bacillati > Actinomycetota > Actinomycetes > Mycobacteriales > Nocardiaceae > Rhodococcus > Rhodococcus sp. 06-470-2. The sequence goes on from NZ_NOYB01000015.1 coordinate 64,470, forward strand.
TCGGTGCCGGAGCAGTGGGTGCCGGAGCCGTCGGTGCGGGTGCCGTCGGTGCCGGTGCTGCGGCGGGTGCCGGTGCCGGTCGGCCGGAGCCCACCGGCGAGGACAGTCCTGGAGCGACCGCGAGACCTGCCGAGGCCGCGGGCCCCGCCGGAGCCGGTGTCGCCTCGACCTGAAGGTTGAACAAGAAGCCGACCGACTCCTCCTTCAGGCCGTCGAGCATGCCCTGGAACATGTCGTAGCCCTCGCGCTGGTATTCGACCAGCGGGTCACGCTGCGCCATCGCACGCAGGCCGATGCCTTCCTTGAGGTAGTCCATCTCGTAGAGGTGCTCGCGCCACTTGCGATCGAGTACCGACAGCAGCACTCGACGCTCGAGTTCACGCATTCCGTTCTCGCCGGCGATTCCGTCGATCTCGGCCTCGCGGGTGGCGTAGGCCGATCGCGCGTCCTCGAGCAGCGCCTCACGCAATTCGTCGCGGCTCAGGTCGTCCTTCTCGCCGTCCTCGTTCTCGCCGACGAGCACCTTGTGGTCGATTCCCACCGGATAGAGAGTCTTCAGTGCGGTCCAGAGCTGCTCGAGATCCCAGTCCTCGACGTAGCCCTCGGCTGTCGCACCGTCGACGTAGGCGGTGATCACGTCGGTGATCATGCCCTCGACCTGGCCCTCCATGTCGGCACCTTCGAGGATCCGGCGACGCTCCTCGTAGATGACGGTGCGCTGCTGGTTCATCACCTCGTCGTACTTGAGAACGTTCTTGCGGATCTCGAAGTTCTGCTGCTCGACCTGCGTCTGAGCGCTCTTGATGGCCTTGGACACCATCTTGGCTTCGATCGGGACGTCGTCGGGCAGGTTGAGCCGGGTCATGATCGATTCGAGTGCACCACCGTTGAATCGACGCATCAGTTCGTCGCCGAGCGAGAGGTAGAAACGCGATTCACCCGGATCACCCTGACGACCGGAGCGGCCTCGAAGCTGGTTGTCGATCCGGCGCGAATCGTGTCGCTCGGTACCGAGGACGTACAGCCCACCGGCCTCGCGCACAGTATCGGCATCGGCCTTGACCTGCGCCTTGACCTCTTCAAGCGCAGGCTCCCACGCGGCCTCGTACTCTTCCGGGGTCTCGACCGGATCCAGACCCTGCTTCCTCAGTTTCAGGTCGGCGAGAATGTCCGGATTGCCACCGAGCACGACGTCGGTGCCGCGGCCGGCCATGTTGGTCGCGACGGTCACCGCGCCCTGCCTGCCCGCCTCGGCGATGATCGTCGCTTCCTGCTCGTGGAACTTCGCGTTCAACACGTTGTGCGCCACGCCGCGCTTGGTGAACTGCTTCGACAGGTACTCCGAGCGCTCGACGCTCGTGGTGCCGATGAGGACCGGCTGGCCCTTCTCGTGCCGCTCGACGACGTCGTCGACGACGGCGTCGAACTTCGCTTCTTCCGTCTTGTAGATCAGGTCGCCGTTGTCCACGCGGACCATGGGACGGTTGGTCGGAATCGGAATGACGCCGAGACCGTAGATCTGGTGCAGTTCCGCGGCCTCGGTCTCGGCGGTACCCGTCATGCCCGAGAGCTTGTCGTAGAGACGGAAGTAGTTCTGCAGGGTGATGGTGGCCAGCGTCTGGTTCTCGGCCTTGATCTCCACCTTCTCCTTGGCTTCGATCGCCTGGTGCATGCCCTCGTTGTAGCGGCGTCCCACCAGGATGCGGCCGGTGAACTCGTCGACGATGATGACCTCACCGTCGCGGACGATGTAGTCCTTGTCCTTGGTGTAGAGCTCTTTGGCCTTGATCGCGTTGTTGAGGTAGTTCACCAGCGGGGAGTTGGCGGCCTCGTACAGGTTGTCGATGCCGAGCTGATCCTCGACCAGCTCGACGCCCGCCTCGTGCACACCGATGGTCCGCTTGCGGATGTCGACCTCGTAGTGGGTGTCGACCTTGAGCATCGGCGCGATACGGGCGAACTCTCCGTACCACTTGCTCGACGCGTCGGCGGGTCCGGAGATGATCAGCGGCGTGCGGGCCTCGTCGATGAGGATCGAGTCGACCTCGTCGACGACGGCGAAGTTGTGGCCGCGCTGCACGAGGTCGTCGAGCGAGTGCGTCATGTTGTCGCGCAGGTAGTCGAAACCGAACTCGTTGTTGGTGCCGTAGGTGATGTCCGCGGCGTATGCGGCACGGCGTTCCACCGGGGTCATGCCGGAGAGAATCACGTCGACCGAGAGACCGAGGAAACGGTGCACGCGGCCCATCCACTCCGAGTCGCGCTTGGCGAGGTAGTCGTTGACCGTCACCACGTGCACACCGTCGCCGGAGATGGCGTTGAGGTAAGCGGGCAGAACACAGGTCAGGGTCTTGCCCTCACCGGTCTTCATCTCGGCGATGTTGCCGAAGTGCAGGGCGGCTCCACCCATGACCTGAACGTCGAAGTGTCGCTGCGACAGCACCCGCCAGGACGCCTCGCGGGCCACGGCGAAGGCCTCGGGCAGGAGCTGATCCAGGGTCTCGCCGGCGGAGTACCTCTCCTTGAACTCCGCGGTCTTGCCGCGCAGTTCGTCGTCGGAGAGGCTCTCGACGTCCGGAGACAGGGTCGAGACGTGGTCGGCGATGCTCTTGAGCCGCTTGACCATGCGACCTTCACCGACACGGAGCAGCTTGGAAAACGACAGCGACGGCACGGGCTTTCTCGTCCTCGATCCTCGGTTCACGGGTACTGGTACGAACAACACTGCATACTGCACGAGCTCACGGGTTCGTCACCACGACTTCTGCGTGACGGGTAACCCGAACGCGTCCATGGTAGGCGGTGTCGCTGCGAACCCGGCAGCCCGACTGTCGGTCGTCGGAGATCGTCGATCGACCATTCGGACAACACCGACACAGCACTGCAGGCTCGACGTGGGGATCGAGTCCCCGGTGTCGAGCCTGCAGCGGTGAAAAGATTTCACGGACGGCGAACGAGTCGCGCCGCCTCGAGCGGTCCGGTCAGGTGAGTCTGATCAAGCCGTAATCGAAGGCGTGCCGTCGGTACACGACCGAGGGACGATCGGTCGCGCTGTCGTGGAACAGGAAGAAATCGTGACCGACGAGTTCCATCTCGTACAGTGCGTCGTCGACGCTCATCGGTGCAGCCGAGTGGATCTTGGTTCGCACGATGTGCCCGGGACCGCTCTGGTCGTCCTCGAACGAGTCGAGTTTGATCTCGGGATCGAGAGCCAGCGTGTCGTCCTCGGCGAGTTCGGCAGTGGCCTCGGCGACGGACACGGGTCTCTTCTCGCCGTAGTGGACCTTGCGACGGTCCTTGGTGCGCCGGAGTCTGCTCTCGAGTTTCGACGTCACCGCTTCGAGTGCGGCATAGAAACTGTCGGCACACGCTTCGGCTCGAACGACCGGGCCCTTGCCCTTCGCGGTGATCTCCACGCGTTGACATGCCTTGGCCTGGCGGCGATTTCGTTCGTGCTGCAGTTCGACGTCGAACAGGTAGATGGAGGGATCGAAGCGCTCGAGGCGAGCCAATTTCTCGGAGACGTATATCCGGAAATGATCCGGTATCTCGACGTTGCGGCCCTTGACCACAACGTCCGCATTGCTCTTGGCGGGTTCTTCCGAGGGCTTCTCGTCGAAGAAAACCGAGGCTTGTGAAGGGGTCGTCACGCGTACCTCCCGATATCGGCCACGCCCACTGTTGGACGTGGCAAGTGTGCATGCCGAATGGGGAACCTTCCGGCATCTCGAGTCCGGGGCATCACCTCACATCCGGTCCAGTTGGGGCGTGTCCGCGACGTTAGTCGGTCATCGACTCGTGTGCCACCGTTCACCCCGAATTGGTTGTCGGCGTGTCCCTCCACCTCACCGTCACGCACTGGCCACCACCAGCGCGCCGGCCACCGGGACCCCGAAATCGGTTAGTACTCTTGCAGATTCGGCCAAGGTCGCGCCGGTGGTGACGACGTCGTCGATGAGCAGAACGGTGAAGTCCGCCGACTCCGTCCCACGTGGGCCGGTTCGCGGGCGAGTCACCCCGACGGCCTCGATCCGGCCCGCCACGTTGTGCTGCCGTTGCCCGGCCGACAGTCCGACCGAGTCGCGGACCGCGCCGCTCATGCGGAGCACCTCGGGAACGAGCACTCGCTCCGGTGCCAACTGTTCGGCAGCGATCCGAGCGCATCGCAGAACGGGATCACCCCCGCGAGCGCGCGCCGCCCGAGCCCGAGAGGGCGCGCAGATCAGAATCAGCGAACCGAGCTCGGGAGGATCGATCTCACCTGCGTCACGCAGATGTCCCACGGCCCCGGCGAGCGCTCGCCCGAAGGGCCGGGCCACCGACCGTCGACCTCGCTCCTTCAAGGCGATCACACCACTGCGACGCGGCCCGGTGTACGTACCGAGGGACCAGCACGGCACGCCGGGATCGACTCGTGGACGAACGGCGATGGGCGGGACGAACAGGGCCAGGGAACACACCGGGCACCAGTGCTCCCCCGGCACACCGCACCCGGCACACTCGAGAGGCAGAATCAGATCGAGGAGCGATCGCATGGACGGGGAGTCTGCCCGGGCCCACCGACAGACATCTGCGGCCCCGTCAGCCGGGCAGAATCGGCACCGCTTCGACTCCGGTCAATCCGGTGACCTCGCGCCAGTACCGGTCGCCGACCGGATCGGTGTTGTTGAGCGCGAACACGGCCCGCGCGTCGGCCACGTACTCCGTTTCCGGCGAGGCGTCCACTGCCAACACCGGAGTGGTCAGGTTGCGTGAGGGCAGCGGATCCATCCGGGATCCGTCGACGGTGACCTCGACCACCGGTGTATCGGTCGCGACCCGTGCGATCACGATCGTGTCGCCCGTACTCCAGTCCAGACTCGTGGCGTCACTACCGAGTCCGATGGCCACGGCTCTCGGCTCGGTCAGGGAGTACACGCCCGAGGGCTCGCGCACCACCGTCGCCACGTACACGACGCCGTCGACGATGAGCGCCGCTCGCACCCCGTCGCGGGCCAGTCGCAGTTCGGTGATCCGATTGCCGAGTGTCGTGACGGCGGTGGCCTCGACCGGGATCACCGACACCTGACCGGTGGATGGATCGCGGGCGGCCCGGATGACGTTGGTGCCGTCGATCACCGCCCACGCCGCGTTGTCGTCGGCTCCCCAGGTGGGACGCGTGATCGATTGCCCCTCGGCCACGGGGAACGCGCCACCGTCGTAGCTACCGACCATGAGCGTGCTCGACGGCGCAGGGGCGGGCCGTCCGGTGTCCGCGACACCTGCCACGAGGGTGCCGTCGTTCGACAGCGCCACCGAACGCAGGTTGCGGGCCTGCCCGAAGTACCCGGGAGCGGGGGTGGTCTCCGCCTCGTCGACGCGGAGCAATGTGCCGGAGGCGAGTGCGTGCAGCCCGATGCTGTCGTCGGTACCGCCCAGCGGATCGAACGCGTCGACGCCCGCGGTCGTCCACCCGTCGGGCTTGGTCGTGTCGATGGGTTGACCGTCGGCGAGCAACACGTACGGCCCTGCCACCTCCGCCGAGGCGAGAGTCCAGATCACTTGAGCGGCAAGCAGTTCTCGATCGCGGTCCCCCTTGTTCTGCAGGCCGCCGAAGTCGATCTTGATGCCGCCGAGTCCCACCCCCACCTGCGAGGTCTGGCCGTCCGCCTTGGTGATGGGCCCGCGAATACTCACATCGTCGGACAGTTCGTTGCTCACCGCGGCCGCCAGCGCCGACTTGGGGCCGTCGATGAGCAGCTGCACGAGCTGGTTGGCGAGCTGGTCCTGCGATCCGCTGGTCCACCGCACGTCGGGCACGAGTACGCCACCGAGCGGATCGACGAAGTAGAGCGATCGCTGCTGATAGGTGTTCAGAAATGCGGATCGATCGATGACGACGCCCGGCGGCAGTTTCGAGATCCGCCACTGACCGTCCACTCGGGCCATCTCGATCGCGGCGTCGACCGTGTCCGAGCCGGCCTGGTACTCGCCGCCGGAGGCCAGCATTCCCGCCGTCGTCGAGCGGATGGTGAACTGCGCGGTGTCCGCAGTTCGTGGACCGGACAGGGTGTCGATCCGGTCCGCTACGACCGTCCGTGCGCCGTCGTCCCACGTTCCCGACGCCTCCTCGGTGAGAAACTGCCGGGCGGCCTGATGCCTGTTGGCCGAGACCGCGCTGGCCTCGAAGAAGTCGTCGAGCAGGCGATCGGGCTCGCGTCCCGGCTCGGGGGCCGGGGCGCTGGTCGGCACGGCACCGGCGGTCAAGGTGCCGATGGCCTGAGGGCTGGACGACTCAGGCAGGCTGGCGCAGCCGCCGACGAGGGCGACGACGAGCGCGCACATCGCCAGCACCCGGGTGCTGCGACGACACGAGAAGATCACGTCGCGGGCTCCGACGCGGATGTCTTGGGTGCGGTGATCGCGGGAATCGGTTGTCCTTGTGCGAATTTCCTGGTGCTGGGTTTGAGGGGCAGTGGGGATCCGATCACCTTGTGCCCGCGCACGAGCGGCAGGGTGAGTCGGAAACATGCGCCTTCGCCCACTGCTCCCCACGCTTCGAGCTTACCGTCGTGCAGGCGGGCGTCCTCGACGCTGATGGCCAGCCCCAGGCCGGTGCCGCCGGAACGTCGAACGCGGGAGGGATCCGAGCGCCAGAACCGGTTGAACACCAGCTTCTCTTCGCCCGGTCGCAGCCCGACTCCCTGATCGCGCACCACGAATGCTGCCGCGTCGGCGTCCGAGCGCAGCCGCAGCAGGACCGGCTTGCCCTCGCCGTGGTCGAGTGCGTTCGCCAGCAGATTGCGCAGGATTCGTTCCACCCGTCGGGGGTCGACCTCGGCGATCACTGCGGTCTCGGGCATGTCGACGATCACTTCGGTGCCGGTCTCGCGGGCCAGATGCCGCACGGTCGACACCGCCGCTCGGGCGCACATGCGCAGGTCGAGCTGTTCGGCGGCCAGTTCGGCCACGCCCGCGTCGTGGCGGCTGATCTCGAGCAGGTCACCGAGCAGGGTCTCGAACCGATCGAGCTCGTTGACCAGCAACTCCGAGGATCTCTTGAGTGCAGGCTCGAGGTCGTCGCTGGCGTCGTGAATGAGGTCTGCGGCCATCCGAACCGTGGTCAGCGGGGTGCGTAGTTCGTGGCTGACGTCGGAGGTGAATCGGCGCTGGAGATTACCGAATTCCTCGAGCTGGGTGATCTGTTTGGACAGGCTCTCGGCCATCTCGTTGAACGACATCGCAAGTCTGGCCATGTCGTCCTCGCCGCGGACCGGCATGCGTTCCTTGAGCCTGCCGTCGGCGAATCGCACCGCGATCCTCGACGCCGAACGAATGGGCAGAACCACCTGCCGCGCGACGAGCATCGCGATCGCGGCGAGCAGAACCAGGAGCACCACCGCGCCGATGAACAGCGTGCCGCGAACGAGCGAGAGCGTGCGATCCTCGCTGGCCAGCGGAAAGATGAGGTAGAGCTGCAGGGCCGAGATGTCGGATCCGGTGGGCGATCCCATGATCAGCGCCGATCCGGAATACCCGCCGTCGCTGTCGGTCACCGTGGCGTACTGCGAACTGATCAGGCCCTTCTTGACGAAGTCGCGCAGACTGTTCGGGATCTGATCGACCGGACCGACGGACGCCTCAGCTCGGGTGGCATCGCCCTCCACGATCAGGACCGGATCGAACGATCCCGCCGACCCGGTGGTCGACGCCGCGTCCAGATCCTGGTTGGTCAGTGCCGCCCTGGCCCGTTCGAGGCGTGTCGCGAGCCCGCTCGAATCGTCGGCTCCGGCGAGGTTGCCCTCGACGGTGGTCCGCGAACGGTCGAGCTCCTCGGTCGCGGCGGACAACTTGGCCTCGAGCAGTCGATCGGTGATCTGGCTGGTCAACACCACACCGAGGATGAGAATGACCACCAGGGACAGCGTGAGCGTCGACACGACGACGCGCAGCTGCAGAGACCGTCGCCAGGCATGGCCGAGCGACGTACTCAGCGAACGAAACCAACGCAGTACCGGTGAGAACTTGCCGTTGATCCGCCGCCGAGAATGGGAGAAACGGATCACGGCGGTCCGGCCTTGTAGCCGACCCCCCTCACGGTCAACACCACCTCGGGGTTCTCCGGGTCCTTCTCCACCTTGGCGCGCAAACGCTGCACGTGCACGTTGACCAGTCGGGTGTCGGCCGCGTGGCGGTAACCCCAGACCTGTTCGAGCAACACCTCTCGAGTGAACACCTGGCGAGGTTTGCGGGCAAGCGCCACGAGCAGGTCGAACTCGAGGGGCGTCAGGGAGACGAGTTCGTCGCCGCGACTGACCTTGTGGGCCGGCACGTCGATGACGATGTCTGCGATGGACAGCAGTTCGGCGGGTTCGTCCTCGGTCCGACGCAGGCGCGCACGCACCCGAGCGACCAGTTCTTTCGGCTTGAAGGGCTTCATGATGTAGTCGTCCGCACCGGACTCGAGACCCAGGACGACGTCGACGGTGTCGGTCTTGGCCGTCAGCATGACGATCGGCACGCCCGAATCGGCACGAAGGACGCGGCAGACGTCGATGCCGTTCATTCCGGGAAGCATCAGGTCGAGCAACACCAGGTCCGGCCGATTCTCGCGTACGGCAGCCAGAGCTTGGGTGCCGTCGCCGACCACGAAGGGCTCGAATCCCTCACCGCGCAACACGATGGTGAGCATCTCCGCCAGAGCCGAATCGTCGTCCACAACCAGAATCCGAGGCTTCATGGTCCTATGGTGTCACTTTCCGAACCCCTGATGGCTGATTGAACATGTCGGCGGCGAGTCGATCGGGGTCGACGTCGGCGGTGACGACCCGCCACGGCGACACCCAGTGCGATGCAGCGAGGGTGCTGTACGCAGCCGAGGTTCGGCTCTGCAGTGAGCTGTCGCGCTCGTAGGAATCCCGGGTGCGAGCGGCGTCCGCACTCTCCCGGGCCGCAGCACGCTCGGCGGCCAGCGCCACCGGGACGTCGAGGAGAATCTGGACATCGGGAACGGGCACCGCGAATCGGTCGAACTCGAGCGACCTGATCCATTCGACGGCCTCGCCGTCGGCGGACTGCTCGAGCCGAGCGGCGGTGTAGGCGGCGTTGGATGCCACGTACCGATCGAGAAGAACGATGTCTTTGTCCGAGAGCAACTTTCGGATCTCGTCGACCGCGTCCCGGCGATCGAGAGCGAACAACAGGGCCATCGCGTGCACACTGCCTGCGGTGTCGCCGTGTTCGCCGTGCAACGCCTCCGCAGCCAGATCGGCGTGGATCGATCGGTGGTACCGGGGAAACCCGATGCGCTCGACCGACAGGCCGTCACGTTCCCACGCCGAAACGAGCCGACGGGCGAGCGTGTTCTTGCCCGCTCCGTCGACTCCTTCGATGACGAACAGTTTTCCCACTACCGGACCTGGCCCCGTCGGTCAGTAGCGGTAGTGCTCGGGCTTGTACGGGCCCTCGACGTCGACGCCGATGTACTCGGCCTGCTCCTTGGTGAGCTTGGTGATCGAACCACCGAGCGCTTCGACGTGGATGCGGGCGACCTTCTCGTCGAGGTGCTTGGGCAGGCGGTAGACCTCGTTGTCGTACTCGTCCGGCTTGGTCCACAGTTCGATCTGAGCGATGACCTGGTTGGAGAAGCTGTTGCTCATGACGAACGACGGGTGTCCCGTGGCGTTGCCGAGATTGAGCAAGCGGCCCTCGGACAGGACGATGATCGAGTGCCCATCCTTGAACTGGTACTCGTCGACCTGCGGCTTGATGTTGATCCGCGTGACATCGGGAGCCTTCTCCAGCCCGGCCATGTCGATCTCGTTGTCGAAGTGACCGATGTTGCCCAGGATCGCCTGGTGCTTCATCTTGCGCATGTGCTCGAACGTGATGATCGACAGGTTGCCCGTCGAGGTGATCACGATGTCGGCCTGCTCGATGAACTCCTCGACCGTGCGCACGTCGAAGCCGTCCATGAGCGCCTGCAGCGCATTGATCGGATCGGCCTCGGTGACGGTGACCCGCGCACCCTGGCCCTTGAGCGCCTCGGCGCAGCCCTTGCCCACGTCGCCGTAGCCGCAGACCAGCACGGCCTTGCCGCCGATCAGGACGTCGGTGCCGCGGTTGATGCCGTCGATCAGCGAGTGCCGAGTGCCGTACTTGTTGTCGAACTTGCTCTTGGTGACGGAGTCGTTGACGTTGATGGCCGGGAACGTGAGCTCTCCGGCGGCCGCGAACTGGTAGAGCCGTAGCACTCCGGTCGTGGTCTCTTCGGTGACACCCTGAACGGACTCGGCGACCTCGGTCCACTTGGACTTCGATGCCTCGAGCGAGCGACGAAGCAGGCCGAGAAACACCTTGTACTCGTCCGAATCGTGATCGTCGTCGGTCGGCGGTACGACGCCTGCCTTCTCGAACTGCGCGCCGCGCAGTACCAGCATCGTGGCGTCGCCACCGTCGTCGAGAATCATGTTGGCGGGCTGCTCGGGCCAGGTGAGCATCTGCTCGGCCGCCCACCAGTACTCTTCGAGGCTTTCACCCTTCCAGGCGAACACCGGGACGCCCTTGGGCTCCTCGACGGTGCCGTAGGGCCCGACGACGACGGCCGCTGCCGCGTGGTCCTGGGTGGAGAAGATGTTGCACGACGCCCACCGAACTTCGGCACCGAGTGCAACCAGGGTCTCGATCAGCACGGCTGTCTGCACGGTCATGTGCAGCGATCCCGAGACTCGCGCTCCCTTGAGCGGCTGCACGTCTGCGTATTCGCGGCGCAGCGCGATCAAGCCGGGCATCTCGTGCTCGGCGAGTCGGATTTCCTTGCGGCCGAATTCCGCGAGCGACAGGTCTGCGACCTTGAAGTCGATTCCACCGCGGCGATCCACGGTGAGTGCCGATCCTGACGTAACTGAGGTCGTCATCTTGCCTCTCCTGTTGACTGAGTATCTGTTCCCAGGCTATCGGGTCCGCGCGGCGGCACCACCGGCTGCCCGAGCGAGCAGGAGTGGAACCGGCGAATCGACCGACCGTCGAGAACCCGCTCTACCCGTTTCGTCCGGCTCGCGCCAGGATTCGAGCCCGTTTTCGGGGCAGGATGTTCGCGCGGGCGATATCTCCCTGGTAGTGCGCCGATACCCGCGGATCCATCACCCGACGCCACAGCGGCGGAATTGCGGCGAGGATCACCATCGACGCGTAGCCGGCGGGCAACTGCGGGGCCTCGTCGCAGGAGAGCAGGGTCTGATATCGCTTGCCCGGATTGGCATGGTGGTCGCTGTGTCGCTGCAGGTGGTACAGAAATATGTTGGTGCAGATTCTGTCGCTGTTCCAGCTGTGGCGGGGCGAGCACCGAACGTATTTCCCGCGATCGTTCGTTTCGCGGAGCAGGGCGTAGTGCTCCACGTAGTTCACCATCTCGAGCAGGACGAATCCGACGACGGCCTGCACCAGAAGATACGGCGCGATGGACCAGCCGAACACGATCAGCAACGAACCGAACAGCACGACACTGAGCAGCCACGTGTGCAGCAGCGCGTTGGAAGGGCTGGCGACCGAGCGGCCCTTGCGCCGGAGTCGTTGCGCCTCGAGTTTCCAGGCGGAGGCAAGGCCGCGGATCGTGCTGCGCGGCACGAAGGTCCACACACTCTCGCCCAGTCGTGCGCTCGCAGGATCCTCCGGCGTCGCCACCCGGACGTGGTGACCGCGATTGTGTTCGACGAAGAAGTGTCCGTACAGCGTCTGGGACAGGGCGACCTTGGCCAACCAGCGCTCGTGCTGCTCGATGCGATGGCCCAGCTCGTGAGCGGCGTTGATGCCCGTGCCTGCCACCAGGCCCACCGTGACCGCGAGGCCGATCTTGTCCACCACGCTCAGATCGCCGTAGGCCCACATCCAGCAGGCGACGAAGAGTCCGACGAACTGCACGGGCAGAAACAGATACGTACACCATCGGTAGTACCGATCGTTCTGCAATTTTTCGCTGGCCGACGCATCCGGATTGTGTCCGTCCTCGCCCGCGATCAGATCGATCACCGGAATGATCACGAAGAACACCAGCACGCCGCTCCACCAGAAGAGCGGCATGCCCGTCCAGTAGACCAACTGCGACGGCAGTAGCGCCGACGCCGGGGCCAACAGCCCCAGCATCCACAGATAACGTTTGTTGTCCTGCCAGCGAACCGACCGTTCACTGGCCTTCGAATCCCGCCCCCCGAAAGCGACACCCGAATCCTCCGTAGAAGTGATTCGGCCGTCCACACTCACTGTTGCAACACCCTCTCATCGAACTTTTTGAGTCCTCCAAGTCTGTTTTCGAGGGTATAACATTCCCGCGGTCTGATGTGACGCTATCTAAATTCGCCGCACAATCGCTGGTCAGCGGTCATGAACGCCCAGCGCTGTCACTGCACGGGTCAGCGCTCGGGCTTCTCGGTCCTGGACTTGCCTGCTTCTCGCAGCCCCATCACCGAGTGACGCCTGCCGTACAGGACGTAGATCACGACGCCTGCGGCCATCCAGACCAGGAACCGCAACCACGTCTCCACCGACAGGTTGAGCATCAGCCACAAGCAGGCCAGGACGGCGAGAATCGGCACCAAGGGAACCCACGGCACCCGGAAGCCACGCTCGAGGTCGGGTCGAGTCCGGCGCAGAACCAGCACACCCGCGGACACCAGCACGAACGCGAACAGCGTGCCGATGTTCACCATCTCCTCCAGCGTTCCCAGCGGAACGAAGGCAGCGAGGAGACCGACGATGACACCCACCAGAATCGTCGTCCGAACCGGCGTGCCCTTGCTTCCGGTGTGTGCCAGTCCCCGCGGCACCAGTCCGTCGCGCGACATCGCGAAGAGCACTCGGGTCTGCCCCAACATCAACACCATCACCACGGTCGTCAGACCGGCGAGGGCACCGAACGAGATGATGTTCTTGGCCCAGGTCAACCCGTTCAGCTCGAACGCCGTCGCCAGCGTGGAGCTGTCGCCGGCCAGATCGGTGTACTTGACCATTCCGGTCAGCACCAACGTGACGGCCACGTAGAGCACGGTCACGATCGCGAGCGATCCGAGAATCCCGCGCGGCAGTGCCTTCTGGGGTTCCCTGGTCTCCTCCGCGGTCGTGGCGACCACGTCGAAACCGATGAACGCGAAGAACACCAGTGACGCCGCAGCCAACAGTCCGTACCAACCGAAGGTGCTGCCGCCGGCACCGGTGACGAACGAGAACAGCGACTGGTGTAGCCCCTCACCGGTCGACGCAGGCTCCGACGGCGGAATGTAGGGATCGTAGTTGGCGACCTTGATGTAGAACGCGCCGACGACCACGACGAAGAGAACGACGATGACCTTCACCGCGGTGATCACCAGCGACACCCGTGAGGACAACTTGGTACCCGACGCGATCAGCACCGTCAGGACCACCACGATCAGCAGTGCGCCCCAGTCGAAATTCAGAGAACCGATCTCGAGCACCGGAGCGGACGTACCGAGCAGATCGCCCAGATAGAGCGACCATGCCTTCGCCACCACGGCGGCTGCGAGGCCGAACTCGAGGATCAGATCCCATCCGATGATCCATGCGATGAACTCGCCGAACGCCGCGTACGAGAACGTGTACGCACTTCCCGCCACGGGCACCGTCGACGCGAACTCCGCGTAGCACAGCGCCGCGAGGCCACAGGCGATCGCCGCGAGCACGAAGGCCAACGACACAGCCGGTCCCGCAACGTTTCCTGCGGTCCGCGCGGTCAGGGTGAAGATGCCGGCACCGACGGCGACGGCGACGCCGAACACGGTCAGATCCCAGGATCCGAGTTCTTTCCGAAGTTTCGTGTCCGGCTCGTCGGTGTCCTCGATCGACTGCTCGATCGATTTGGTCCGGAACCAACCCGTCGTACGTGGGGTCTTCGCGGGCCGGTCTGCTCTGGTCATCGGGTCTCCGTATCGCCACTTCACATCTACCGACGGATCACCGAACTCATCCGTCACTACGATTCACTGTGGCATCAGACTATTGCCTACGGGCACGCCATCGGACCGATCTCACGGTTCGAATCGGCAGACGCTCCGTGAACGCGCGATCTACAGGCGGCCAACGGAGGCCACGAACACCTCGGCCTCGCCCGAATCGGCGGTCACGGTGACGGATTCGTCTGCAGCGGGTATCCATGCCGAGCTGCCCTGGGGCACGGTCAGCTCGAACTGTCGGTCTGCGGTAGCGGCGACGACGGTGCCACTCGTGCACAACAGAATTCTCGGGCCGGAGCCGGGAACGGCGACCGTCTCCCCCGCCGCAACCGCAGTCCGACTCAGCGCGAATTCCGGTGCAGGCGTCGGATACAGATAGGTCGGTCGATCGTCGACACCCGGAGTGATGGGCGAGATGTCGGCAGGCTCGAAATCGAGCACCCGCAACAGTTCCGGGACGTCGACGTGTTTGGGGGTCAGTCCGCCGCGGAGCACGTTGTCGGAGTTCGCCATGATCTCGACCCCGGTGCCGCGCAGGTACGCGTGCAGATTTCCGGCGTCGAGGTACAGACCCTGGCCGGGAGTCAGGTTCACCCGATTGAGCAGCAGCGCCGCGAGCACTCCGGCGTCACCGGGATACGACTCCCCGAGCTCGAGCAGAGTTCTGGCCTCGGCGGCGAATCGTCCACCGTCCGTGCGTGCGGGACCGGAGAGATAGTCGATGCATCCTTGGGCGACGGCAGGCAACATGTCGTCGAGTGCCTGCCCGGGCAGCGTGATCCACGAGGTGAACACGGTGCGCAGCCCCGAGGCATCGGGCTGGGCGGCCAGCAGAGTTCGGTACCCGCTCAGGGCGGGGACGGCCAACGCGTCGAGCAGTTCGACGGTCTCGGTCGGACGCCGGAAGCCTGCCAACGCCTCGAATTCCGTGAGCGCGACGATCAGTTCGGGCTTGTGGTTCGGATCCCGGTAGTTGCGTACCGGAGAGTCGATCGGGACACCCGCGGCGTTCTCGCGTGCAAAGCCTTCACGTGCCTGAGCACTGCTGGGATGCGCCTGCAGAGACAAGGGCTCTTCCGCGGCAAGCAGTTTCAGCAGGTACGGCAGGCGTGACTCGTACTGCTGCGCGGAGCCACCGAGATGAGTACCCGGATCGTCGTCGATCAGCGTGAGCAGCGGGGTGCTGCCGCCCTCGTGCACCACATGCGCGGAGTCGGCCGGATGAGCGCCGAGCCAGATTTCTGCCTCGGGATGATCGGACGGCACCGGGCGTCCCTGAATTCGAGCCAGAGCGGTTCGCGAACCCCATGCGTAGGACCGAACCGCGCCTCGCAAGAGCTGCACTAGCTACCGCCCATCAACAGCAGATACGCGGCAGTGGTGTCCAACCGCGTGGCCAACACGGACATCGTGTCGAGCACCGAGAGTCTATCCGGATCCCGCACCGGTGGGGGGCCGTCGAATTCGGAACGTGCGTGCTCGCCACCGAACAGCGCCTCGCTGGAATCGGCGAGCAACATTTCCGACTCCGGTACACCTGCGATTCGTCGTTCGGTCATCGCACGATCGACGTCCGAGGCCACCACGACGACGCGCATCGGCAGCGCAGGCGGTGGTCCGTCGAGCTGCTCGTCGTGAAAGAACGAGTCGAATGTCTGTGATGTGCCGGATGATTCGACGACGGACGCCCGAATGGATGCGGCAATGACGTCACCCAATTCCCCCGCACCGACGACGACACCCGCCACGCGCAGCAGCACCTCGCTGCCGTGCCGAGCGACCTCGACCGCGGCAGGACTGCCCCCGGTCAGCACGACGCGTCGACCGTTCAACCCACTGGCGAGGGCCTTGGCCGGATTGTGGAACATCTCGTTGGACGGGCTGTTCCTGACCGCCTCCGCGTCGAGCAGGTCCGCAAGACGAGACAAATTGGGCAGCAACGTCTTCCACGATCCGCCGGCAACCGCACCGAGTACCGCGACGAACGCCGCGAGGTAACGCATCAGTGCGTTGTGGTCACGAACCGCGATTCGCGGCGGCAACCACATGACCCTGGCTCCCCGGACGGCACGCAGCGGCCCCTCCTCGGGGGCAACCACCACGACCTCTGCGCCACGCCGGGATGCCGCGTCGACCGACTCTGCCAGCCGCGGATCCCCTGCGTCGTCGCCTGCCACCACCACCACGTCGAGTGGGCCGATCCACGGCGGGGTACCGGTGCTTCGCACGAGGGGGACGCCGAGGCGGTCACCGAGCGCAGCGACCAGCAGTGACGCTGCCCGACTGCTCCGCCCGTCGCCGGTCACGATCACCACGCTCCGGGGACGCAGATCGGCCAGCCGGGCGAGGACCGACTCGTCGACCGCGGTCGCGACGGCACGAACCTGAGCGCCCGCCAGCGCTGCGCTGCGCAAGGAGCCCTCGCGATCGGCTGCGATGAGAGCATCCGAATCGTCGAGATCGACCAGAGACGACACTGCCGTCATGGCTGCGACACCTCCCCTTACCTCACCCGCTCGAAACGTCTGCATACCCACTCACGGGCCCTCGGTAACCACTATTCCAGTCCGGCGCGAACGATGCTCAAGATCTCCGTCGAAAGTGCGTCGACTTCTTCGCGGGTCCGCGCTTCCACATTGAGTCGAAGCAGGGGTTCGGTGTTGGATGCCCGCAGGTTGAACCAGCCGCCGTCGGCCAACTCGACCGTCACGCCGTCGAGGCGGTCGATTCCGGCGGTCCGATCGGCGAACGCCGCGAGCACGGCCTCGGTCCGTTCGGCTGCGTCACCGACCGTCGAGTTGATCTCTCCCGACGCGCTGTAGGTCTCGTAGGTGGCCATCATCTCCGACAAGGGGCGATCCTGTGCACCGAAAGCCGCGAGAACGTGCAGCGCAGCGAGCATGCCCGAGTCCGCTCCCCAGAAATCACGGAAGTAGTAGTGCGCCGAGTGCTCGCCACCGAAAACGGCTCCGGTGTCGGCCATCTGCTGCTTGATGAAAGAGTGGCCGACGCGGGTGCGGACCGGCGTGCCACCGAGCTTCTCGACCAGCTCAGGTACCGCACGGGAGGTGATCAGATTGTGGATGACGACCGCGCCCGGCTCCTTGGCCAGCTCGCGCTCGGCCACCAGGCAGGTCACCGCCGACGGTGACACCGGGTCGCCCTTCTCGTCGACGACGAAGCACCGATCGGCGTCGCCGTCGAAGGCAAGGCCGATCTCGGAGCCGGTCTCGACGACGAATCGCTGCAGGTCCACCAGGTTCGCCGGGTCGAGTGGATTGGCCTCATGATTGGGAAAGCTGCCGTCGAGTTCGAAGAACAACGGTTCGATCGTCACCGGCAGCGGCGCGAACACGGCGGGCACGGTGTGCCCGCCCATGCCGTTGCCTGCATCCACCGCGATCTTCATGGCGCGAATCCCCGACAGATCGACCAGTTCGCGCAGGAACTGCGCGTACTCGGTCAGCACGTCACGAGACGTCACGGTCCCGGCGGGGCCGTCGAACTCCGGTACCCCGTCCACCAATTCGGCCTTCACCGTGGCCAGACCGGTGTCCTGGCCCACGGGCTTCGCACCGGCGCGGCAGAGCTTGATCCCGTTGTACTTCGCCGGGTTGTGGCTGGCGGTGAACATCGCTCCCGGGCATTCGAGCAGGCCCGAGGCGAAGTAGAGCTGATCGGTCGACGCCAGGCCGATGTGCACGACGTCGAGCCCCTGAGCGGTGACGCCGTCGGCGAACGCACGAGAGAGTGCGGGCGACGAATCACGCATGTCGTGCCCGATGACCACCGAACGCGCGGCCCCCGCCTCGTCACGAACCAATCGAGCGAACGACGCACCGACGTCGCGCACGAACGCCTCGTCGATCTGCTCACCCACGACGCCTCGGACGTCGTAGGCCTTGATGACGGCGTTCACGGATTCTGCGGTTCGGGCCACGAAGATTCTCCTGGTGATCGTTGTCGACGACGCCGCACATCGGCGTCGGAAATCGAGCGTCGGTAGCAGTGCGATCCACACCAAGTATCGGCTGAACCTTGCGGTCCGTTTCTGTCCTGCTCCCCGAACCTTGCCAGACGGCAGACGGACCGGCCAGTCGGACCGACGGACGCCACACTCGGTGTCCTCGGACGGCTCAGGACGTGGGGTCGGGAAGAACTCGAAGGTGACCGCGCCTGCCCGTTCGGACGGCCGGAGCGGATCGGCGTTCGGTCTCGGACGGCCGAGAGATCGAGCGATCGGAGCTCTCGCGATCCTCGGATCGGACGCGATCGCCGCGACCCGCTTCGCGTACGGCTTCGGCGAGGGCCGTCAGATCGTCCTCGTCGGGACTCGACGTCGAGTAGCCGCCTTCGTAGCGCACCAGTTCCCAGCCCTTGGGAGCGGTGGTGGTCGACGCGTGCACCTCGCACAGATCCCAGGAATGCGGTTCGTCGACTGTGGCCAGCGGTCCGACGACCGCGGTGGAATCGGAGTAGACGTATGTGAGCGTCGCAACGGCAGAACGGTTGCAACCAGGCCTGCAGCAGCCACGCAGTGATCTCACGAGTGCAGAGTATCCGGTGGGTGCAACCGACCGAACGACCGACACACCGGACGAGCGCGATAACCTCCCCGTATGCCTCGTTTCTCATCCGCGCGCCGGATCACTTCTCGGTCCGTGGCCCGACACGGACGCGGCATCCGCGGACCGGTTCTACCCGAGGACATCCCGGCGCGGCGCTCACGGGCGGAGAAGTTCGACCGGCTGGTGCTCGAGGCGTTCGCACGGATCGATCATCGGTGGCACGAGAAGCTCTCGAAGCTCGACATCGCCGTGGACGAGGTACCCAAGATCAGGGCGTTGGATCCGGAATCGGTGACGTGGCCACCCGAGGTGGTGGCGGAGGGTCCGGTACCGCTCTCACGCCTGGTACCCGCCGGCATCGACAAGCGCGGGGAGACGACACGCGCCAGAGTGGTGCTGTTTCGGCGGCCGTTGGAACGACGCGCCAAGCATCCGGAGGATTTGGAGGATCTGTTGTTCGAGGTTCTGGTCGAGCAGGTGGCCACGTATCTCGGCATCGACCCGGACGAAGTCGACCCGGCCGGGGAGTGATCGACCCGTCGGGAGACCGACCCGAACTGCTCAGCCGATTCCGCGCTTGAGCCTGCGACGCTCCCGCTCGGACAGCCCGCCCCAGATGCCGAATCGCTCGTCGTTGGCGAGCGCGTACTCGAGGCACTCGTCCTTGACCTCGCAGCCGAGGCAGATGCGCTTCGCCTCGCGGGTGGATCCGCCCTTCTCCGGGAAGAAGGCCTCGGGGTCGGTCTGCGCACACAGGGCGCGTTCCTGCCACTGGTCCTCGATTTCCTCGAACATCTCGTCGAAACCCGCGACGAGACTGAGGAACGGCTTGGCCGGTGGAACCGACTCGGCGACGAACGGCATCGAGTCGACGTCGGAATCCGAATCGAGTTCAGCGTCGGCGTCGGCGTCGATGACATCGACGTCGTCGGTCTCGTCCGTCGGGACGACGTACGCAGAACCCGCATCGATCGAGACGCTGGAATCTGCGCCGATGCCGGACTCGGTTTGCGGCGCGTCGTCGACAGCGCTGAGATGTGCAGTGGGTCCGCCCCGCTGATCACGTGTCACGTGCTGGTCATACATCGCTTCCGCCTCCTCACCTGTGGTAGCGCAGATACTTTCGGTCCTCGTGTTCTCGAATACCTTGCCCCGCGCGGTCATTCGATCGAGCTGGTCCAACGTGCCGGATCCGACTCTCGACCTCTACTCGACGTCCAGTCAGGGACGAACAGGAAGGGAACGAGTGTTCGAAACCAGGTTCGCCGCAATCGAACTCGTGCTGCGAACACTGAATGACATACCTGTGATTAGACACGTCCAGGTGTGTCGCGGTCAAGCCGATCGCGCAAATCCAATACCATCACATGCCCGAAATCGGCGCTCTCCCCGAATCGAAGCCCGTCCCGTGCGTGTCGCATCGGTTCTGGCACGCGCAAACCGTCCACACGGACGTTGCGGCACGGGGTGGGCGCTCACCCCGTGCCAGCGCAACCCCATTAGGCTCGCGTGTTGTGAAAGTTACTGTTCTGGTCGGCGGTGTCGGTGGCGCTCGGTTTCTGCAGGGCCTGAAAACGTTGTTCGGCGACGAGCCCGAGCACGAGATCACCGCCGTGGTCAACGTCGGCGACGACGTGTGGATGCACGGACTGCGCATCTGCCCGGATCTCGACACCTGCATGTACACCCTCGGCGGCGGAATCGACACCGATCGAGGCTGGGGTCGGATCGCGGAGACCTGGAACGCTCGGGACGAGTTGGCAGCCTACGGTGCCGATCCCGACTGGTTCGGACTCGGCGACCGCGACATCGCCACGCACCTGATCCGCAGTCGTATGTTGCGCACCGGCTTTCCGCTGTCCGCCGTCACCGAAGCTCTGTGCAACCGTTGGCAACCGGGAGTCCGGCTGCTGCCCGTCACCGACGATCGCTCCGAGACCCATGTCGTCGTCACCGATCCCGACGACCCGAGCGGCGAGCAGCAGCGCGCAATTCACTTCCAGGAGTGGTGGGTTCGGTATCGCGCACAGATCCCGACCCACAGCTTCGCCAACATCGGAGCCGAACAGGCAACTCCAGCACCGGGAGTCGTCGAGGCGATCACCGAGGCCGATGCCGTCGTCCTCGCGCCGTCCAACCCGGTGGTCAGTGTCGGTGCGATCCTCGCAGTGCCGGGTATCCGCGGTGCGCTTCGCACGACGGATGCCAAAGTCGTCGGCCTGTCCCCCGTCGTCGACGGTAAGCCGTTGCGCGGCATGGCCGACGAGTGCCTGTCCGTCATCGGAGTCGAGACCACGGCGCAGGCGGTGGGCCGTCATTACGGAAGCCGGAGCGGTACCGGCATTCTCGACGCATGGCTGGTGCACACCACCGATACGGCGGTCGTCGACGGAGTGGACGTGCAGTCGGTTCCGTTGCTGATGACCGACCCCGAGACCACTGCAGTGATGGCACGCACTGCACTGCGCGCAGCCGGACTCGACCTGTGACCGACTCCCACCCCACACACACCGCACCGAGTGATCACGCCCCCGGCGGGGCCATCGAAATTCTTCCGGTGACCGGGCTCCCCGAGTTCCGGCCGGGCGACGATCTCGCCGCGACCGTCGCGGACCGTGCGCCGTGGTTGCGTGACGGCGACATCCTCATCGTCACCAGCAAGATTCTCTCCAAGGTCGAGGGCCGTCTCGTACAGGCACCCCGCGATGCAGACGAGCGAGATGCCGCCCGCAGAGTCCTGGTGGAACAGGAAGCCGTACGCATCGTCGCCCGCAAGGGCCGCACCCTCATCACCGAGAATCGACTCGGCATCGTGCAGGCCGCGTCGGGAATCGACGGCTCCAACGTCGACGGCGGCGAGCTGGCGCTGCTGCCCGAGAACCCCGACGCCAGTGCCGCAGCACTCCGCACTGCCCTCGGGGCGCTCCTGGGGGTGACGGTCGCCGTGGTCGTCACCGACACCATGGGGCGGGCGTGGCGGATCGGCCAGACCGACGCCGCCATCGGAGCGGCGGGCCTCGGCGTCGTACATGCATACGCCGGAGCCGAGGACGGCCAAGGGAACGAGCTCGTCGTCACCGAGGTCGCGATCGCCGACGAGCTCGCTGCCGCAGGCGATCTGGTGAAAGGCAAGCTGGGCGGGGTTCCGATCGCCGTGGTGCGCGGACTGACTCCGGTCGACGACGGTTCCACCGCCGCAGCCCTCCTGCGCGGTGGTGAGGACGATCTGTTCTGGCTCGGCACGGCCGAGGCACTCGATCGTGGTCGACGCGAAGCCCTCCTGCTCCGACGGTCGGTGCGCTCGTTCACCGACGAACCCGTCGATCCCGACTCCGTTCGTGCTGCCGTGTCCGATGCCCTCACCGCCCCTGCTCCGCACCACACCCGTCCGGTCCGCTTCGTCTGGGTCAGGACACCCGCGCTGCGCCGTCGGCTGCTCGAGGCGATGCGAGAGCAATGGCGAGCCGACCTGACCGCAGACGGCCTGAGCGAGGAGCGAACAGCAGCACGACTGAGCCGCGGCGACATTCTGTTCGACGCTCCGGAGATCGTGATCCCGTTCTGTGTGCCCGACGGCGCACACTCCTACCCCGACGAGCGGCGACGGGCGGCGGAGGACACGATGTTCACCGTCGCCGTCGGCGCGGCCGTACAGGGTCTGCTCGTCGCTCTCGCGGTTCGTGACCTGGGCAGCTGTTGGATCGGCTCGACGATCTTCGCGGCCGACACCGTGCGCGCCGAACTCGGCCTGCGAGCGGATTGGAAAGCCATGGGGGCCATCGCGATCGGGCACTCCGCCGAGCCGCTGACCGTGCGGGAGCCAGTGGTGCCCGGCTCCTCGCTGCTGGAGGTCTGAAGCGTGTCGGCGGCGACGCCGCGTCGTTCGACACTGTGGAACTCGGTCGGCACGGCCCTGCACGGCTGGGCACCCTCCGACTCGGGAGACGAATCGCTCCGGCACACCATGCTGGCGTTTCTCGACAGCAATCCCGACGCCTGCCTGCGCGCCAACCAGGCCGGACACTTCACCGCGTCCTCGCTGGTGCTCGACGCATCGGGAGCCCATGTGCTGCTGACGCTTCATCCCAAGGTGGGTCGGTGGATTCAACTCGGTGGCCACTGCGAACCGACCGACGAGACCGTGGTCGACGCCGCGCTACGGGAGGCCACCGAGGAATCCGGGATCGCCGATCTGACCATCGATCCGATACTGCTCTCGGCGCACACCCACCCGATCACGTGCTCGCTCGGCGCACCGACGCGGCACCTCGACCTCAGATTCCTGGTCCGGGCCCCGGACGGCGCGCGAGCGGTCCGCAGCGAGGAATCGACGGATCTGCGCTGGTGGCCGGTCGATGCATTGCCCGACGACGCCGAGCGAGAGACGATCGACCACCTCGTCGCACTCGCTGCCCGCCGCCGCTGACGGCGAGCACGCCTCAGACGTCGGTGGAGAAGCGGACTCCACCGTCGGGCAACTTGACCCCGGGCCACACGCGCGCGCCACGCAGCAACTCGCAGCGAGCACCGATGTCGGCACCGTCTCCGATGACCGCGTCGCGCACCAGTGCGCGGGGTCCGATACGGGCCCCGAAGCCGAGGATGGATCTCTCGACGACGGCCCCTGCTTCGACGATCGCACCGTCGAACACGACGGCCCCGTCGAGGCGGGCACCCGCCCCGATCTCGGCACCGCGTCCGACGACGGTTCCACCGATCAGCAGGGCACCCGGGGCCACGCCTGCACCCGGATGAACAAGTGATTCGCCGCGGTCACCATGCAGTGCAGGCGACGGCGCGATGCCGCGAACCAGATCGGCCGAGCCCTTGACGAAATCCTCCGGTGTTCCCATGTCGCGCCAGTAGGCACTGTCGACGTGCCCGTAGACCTTCTTGTCCTCGGCCAGCAAGGCGGGGAACACCTCTCGCTCCACCGACACCGGGCGATCGGACGGAATGGACTCGATGATCTCGCGCTTGAAGACGTAGCAGCCCGCGTTGATCTGATCGGTCGGCGGATCCTGAGTCTTTTCGAGAAACGCTGTCACCCGGCCTGATTCGTCCGTCGGTACGCAACCGAATGCGCGCGGGTCACCGACGCGAACCAGATGCAACGTGACGTCCGCATCGGTGGTTCGGTGCGTATCGAGCACCGCTGTCAGATCGGTGCCGCCCAGGACGTCGCCGTTGAAGACCATGACGTTCTCGGCGCGCAGACGTGGCAGTACGTTCCTGATACCTCCACCGGTGCCCATCGGCTCGGTCTCGAAGACGTACTCGAGTTCGATGCCGAGCGAGGATCCGTCCCCGAAATGCTGCTCGAACACTTCGGCTTTGAACGATGTACCGAGAACCACGTGCTCGATGCCTGCGGCCTTGATGCGCGCCAGCAGGTGCGTGAGGAACGGCAACCCAGCGGTGGGGAGCATCGGCTTGGGTGCCGAGAGCGTCAGCGGCCGGAGCCGAGTTCCCTTGCCGCCCACCAAGATGACTGCGTCGGTACGTGCGGCACCCGATGTGGAACTATCCGACATGTCCAGCCTCTGTTCTCTCGTCCGATACTCGTCCGTCAACTGCCCGCGCCCGAAGCGCTCCGGCCACAACGATCTTCGAGCGCAGACCGAGACCTGCGCGCAGGGCCCATCGTAAGGGAGCCTGCCACGTCCGGTCGTGCCGATCGGCCTGGAAGCGGTACGCGCTGGTGTGATGTGCCGGCAACATCACTTCCGGATGCCGTCCTGCCGCATGACCTTTCGAGTGGGTCACCTCGACATCGGGAACGTAGACGTTGTGCCAGCCCGCTCTTCCGAGCCGGTCGCCGAGATCCACGTCCTCCATGTACATGAAGTAGCGCGAGTCGAATCCACCGATCGAGTCGAATGCCGAACGCCGCAACAACAAGCACGATCCCGACAGCCACCCCACCGGCCGCTCGCTGACCGTCTCGTTCTCCTGGCGATACCGCCGAGTCCACGGGTTCGTCGGCCACAGCTTGCCCAACACCGCATGGCCTGCACCGGACGTGAGATCGGGCACCGACCGTGCCGACGGGTAACGCGAGCCGTCGGGCTCACGAATGAGCGGTCCGAGGGCACCCGCCCGTGGCCAACGCGCCGCAGCGTCGAGCAGGCCGTCGAGGGATCCGGGATGCCACCGCACGTCGGGGTTCGCCACGACGACGAACTCGACGTCGGGGTCGATCTCGGCCACCGCGCGGTTGACCGCTGCGCCGTAACCGATGTTCGCTCCGGTTCGCAGCAGTTCCGCCTCCTCGAACGCGGCCTCGGCTGCCTCGGGCGTGCCGTCGACCGAGCCGTTGTCCGCCATGATCACCCGAAGGGGACGCGTCGTCGCCTCACGCAGAGACGTCAGGAACTGGTCAAGGTATTCGCCGGGTGAATAGGTCACCGTCACCACGGCCAGCTCGGAACTCACGCGGGCAAGACTAGCCCGATCTCGCGTCCGACCCTCATGTCGACTGCGTCAAGGCGGCCGCCAACGCCTCCGACCACGGCCGCGCCGGGGTCAGACCGGCATCGACCCATGCAGTCGGTGACAGCACCGAGTACGCGGGCCGAGGTGCCGGAACGACGTACTCGGCGCTCGAGCACGGCTGCACTCGCTCGGGATCGGCACCGATGCCCGCGAACACCGCGCGTGCGAGGTCGAACCAGCTGGCCTGCCCCGCATTGGTGTAGTGCAGCGTTCGACCGCGCACAGCAGGATCGGCTTCGAGCTCGAGCAGGCCCGACGCCAGATCGAGAGCGAACGTGGGCGACCCGATCTGGTCGTCGACCACCGAGATCGTCTCGCGCTCACCTTCGAGTCGACGCATCGTGGTCACGAAATTCTTGCCGGTGTTGTCGTACACCCAGGCGGTCCGCACGATCACGGCCTCGGGCAGTTCCTCGTGCACCGCGAGCTCGCCTGCGAGCTTGGTGCGTCCGTACGCCGACTGCGGTGCGGTCTTCGCATCGACCTCGTACGGTTCTGTTGCTGTGCCGTCGAACACATAATCGGTGGAGACGTGGATCAACCGAGCCCCGACACGCCCGCAGGCGCGCGCGAGATTTCGAGGGCCGTCCGCGTTGACCGCCGATGCCCGTGCTTCGTCGGTCTCGGCGGCATCGACCGCGGTGTACGCGGCACAGTTGATCACCGTTGCCCCCGCTGTCACCGCCGCAGCCACGGCGTCGGGGTCGGTGATGTCCAGGTCGGCGGAGGAATATCCGAACACCTCGACACCGTCACCTCGTTCGGCGGCCAGAGACATCACTCGGCGGCCCAACTGGCCGTGTGCACCGGTCACCACGATCGCATTCACGGTTGCCAAGTGTGGCACGCCGCGTTCGCTTCGGCGAGGCAGCGACCGGTGCCAAGTAACCTTCGAACGGCGGGGGGAACAACGAAGTAGGCGGGTGTCTCAGACCGGCCGGAAACGAGAGAGGGTCGTCACGGTGCCACGAGATCCAGGCACGCCCGGAGGTGAGCGCACTCCCCCGCCGAGGCGGAGCGCTCCCCGGCGACCCGACGGCCCCCGAGCGCGCACCGCGGGCCGCCCCACCGATCGCGGGGACGCTGCTCACCGATACGGCGACGACGAACTCCGCGGAGAAGGCAGACGGAGAACTCGCAGCGAACGTGCGGACAGATTGCGCCGGCCGGAACGACGCAGCGCTCGCGGTGGCGTCGAGCAACCCGAATCCGACGGCAGGTCGCCTCGCGTCGGCGGTACCCGCTGGCCCGCGACGCACGTCGCGGTCGCGGTGCTCTCGATCCTGGTTCTGCTGGTGACCGGTTTCGCTTGGCGCAGTGTCGACAGCCTGCGCTCGAACATCGCCACCGCGGGCGGTCTCGGTCTCGGCGGAGCCGCCGACGGTGCCGTCGACATTCTCATGGTCGGCACGGACAGTCGTACCGACGCCCACGGCAACGCGCTGTCCCCCGCCGAACTCGCGTCTCTGAACGCAGGCGAAGAGGTGGCGTCCAACACCGACACGATCGTGCTGATCCGCGTCCCGAACGACGGTTCGTCGGCCACTGCGATCTCCATCCCGCGAGACTCGTACGTCGAGGTTCCCGGTATCGGGATGTCGAAGATCAATGCTGCGTACGGCGCGACGAAGGAGAACAAGCGGCTCGAATTGGTGGAGCAGGGTGTCACCGACGCCGATGCCGAATCACAGGCCACCGAGGCCGGGCGCGAGGCCCTCATCGACTCCGTCGCCAACCTCACCGGCATCACCGTCGATCACTATGCCGAGGTGGGTCTGCTCGGCTTCGTGCTGCTGACCGATGCCGTCGGCGGCGTCGAGGTGTGTCTGAACAACCCTGTGCAGGAACCACTGTCGGGTGCGAACTTCCCGGCGGGCGAGCAGAATCTTTCCGGTTCGCAGGCTCTCAGTTTCGTCCGACAGCGGCACGATCTCCCCCGCGGAGACCTGGACCGCATCGTGCGCCAGCAGGTGTTCATGGCCTCGCTGGTGCGAAGTGTGCTCAGCGCCAAGACACTGAGCAACCCCGCGAAACTGGGCCAACTCAGCACCGCGGTTCAGCGATCGGTGACGCTCGATTCCGACTGGGACATTCTGCAGTTCGCCACCCGCCTGCAGGATCTCGCAGGCGGCAAGGTCAAGTTCGAGACGATCCCGGCAGTCGACATCAATGCGACGACCGACTACGGCGAATCGATCGTGCAGGTCGATCCGGCCGCGGTGAAGAAGTACGTCGAAGGACTGCTCGGCGACGGCAATTCGGCGGAGGCCAACGCCGAGGATTCGGACGCACCGGTTGTCGATCCGTCGACGGTGACGGTCGACGTCGCGAACGACAGCGGGATCGACGGACTCGCCAACGGTGTCGCCGGCTCGCTGACTGCACTGGGATACGTCGACGGCACCATCGGAAACTACGAGGGCTCGTCGATTTCCGCGAGCCGTATCCAGGCTGCCGATGTGGACAGCGATGCCGCGCGTGCCGTGTCGGCTGCCCTGGGCGATCTGCAGATCACCGCCGACGACTCGCTGCCTGCGGACACCGTGCGCGTGGTCCTCGCGAACGACTACGCGGGGCCGGGCTCGGGGCAGGCCGCGACTGCGGAAACCATTGCTCCCGAATCGGATACGGCGGTTCCCGAGGCACCGGCGGCTCCGATCGACGCCGGTTCCACCGGTCCGATGTGCGTCAACTGATCGGTGCCGCTCGCCGAGCGTGTGAATCGGTGGCGTCGAGCGTCATCTAGGGTGCTGGGGTGGCTTCGAATCTGACTCAGACCCTGCTCGACCCGATTCTCGCCGCCGATCCGGCCGGTCCGCGCGTGACGTTCTACGACGATGCGACCGGTGAGCGGGTCGAGGTGTCGGCGGTGACCCTCGCGAACTGGGCTGCCAAGACCGCCAACTTGTTGCGCGACGAGTTCGCCTTCGAGACGGGTGGCAGGGTGAGTGTGCTGTTGCCCGCGCACTGGCAGACGGCTGCGGCGCTGCTGGGAGTCTGGTGGGCAGGCGGCGAGGTGGTCATCGGGGCCGACGACTCCGCGGACGTGGCGATGGTGTCGGGCGATCGGCTCGACGAGTCTCCCGAGGCGGACGAGGTGTTGGCGTTCTCGCTCGACGCGTTCGGCAAGGCGGTTCCCGATCTGCCGATCGGCATGACCGATTACGCGACGTCGGTGCGGGTTCACGGCGATCAGTTCAGGGTCGCGGGTTCCGCGAGCGCAGGCGCGGCACTGGACGGGCGTTCGGTGGACGAGGTGCTCGCTGCCGCTCGTGAGCGAGCCGACGCACGGTCGTGGACGGCCTCGGACCGGATCGCCTCCAGCGCGTCCTGGAACACGGCCGACGAGCTGATCGACGGTCTGCTCTCGGTTCTCGTCGTCGGCGCGTCACTGGTTCAGGTGGCCAATCCGGACGAGACGAAGTCCGAGCGGCGCGCCGAGACCGAAAAGGTCACCGCCACCGCCGCTCAGCCGGGCTGACGGTAGCCACCGTCGGCGAGTCCGGCCTCGATCTCGTACTTGTTCGCCGGGCCCCGATGCCGCGCTTCCTCGGCGAGGTAGCGGAACGGGAAGGTGAGCCCGAAGTTCGCCCATTGGTCTGCGTGTACGGCCTCGTGCCGCAGAACCCGACGGGCGGTGTTGCCCTTCGTCAGATAGGCACCGCCGAATGTCGTTCCGCCGCGGCCGAATCCGCCGCGCAGCCCGGTGCACACGAACAGGGAGAATTCGTCGTCGAAGCGCGCCGTACCGCGCCAGAGCCGGGCATAGAGCAACGCCAGCCGTGTCACGAGCATGGACTGCCGACTACCGCGACCTGCGCGCTCGATCTGCTCGCTGCGTGACACGGCTGCGCTCACCCGAGCAGAGTGGTGCGCAGCGCTTTGTCCTTCTCCAGCACCATGGCCTCGAGCGAGGCCTGGAACGCAGCCATCCGTTCTTGCAGAGCCGGATCGGATGCACCGAGAATCCGGACCGCGAGCAGCCCTGCGTTGCGTGCACCACCGATGGAGACGGTGGCCACGGGAACACCGGCGGGCATCTGGACGATCGAGAGCAGCGAGTCCATACCGTCGAGGTACTTCAGGGGCACCGGAACGCCGATGACCGGCAGCGGCGTCGCCGACGCGACCATGCCGGGCAGGTGGGCCGCTCCCCCGGCACCGGCGATGATCACCCGGATCCCGCGGCCTGCGGCCTCGCGCGCGTAGTCGAGCATGCGCTGCGGGGTGCGGTGCGCCGACACGACGCCCACCTCGAAGCGAATCCCGAACTCCGCCAGTGCTTCTGCTGCTGCTTCCATGGTGGGCCAGTCGGAATCGCTGCCCATGATCAGGCCTACGGCAGGAGTGTTGTCAGTCATCGTGCGGGTCCCATCCGTCGGTCCATTCGGCGTGCGACATCCAGTGCGCTGCGCGTTCGGCTCGCTCGCGCACCGCGGCCACGTAGGCGGGGTCGGCAAGCGAACCCGATTGCGCGCCCAGGATGTTCACGTGGCCGATCTTGCGATCCTTGCGCTCGCCCTTGCCGTACAGATGCACCTTCGCATCGGGCATGCGGGCGAACAGGTGATGCAGCCGCTCGTCCATCGTCATCTCGGGGGCCTCGGGCGCGCCCAGAATGTTGGCCATCACTGTCACCGGAGCGAGTGGATCGGTGTCGCCGAGCGGGTAGTCGAGTACCGCACGGAGGTGCTGCTCGAACTGCGAGGTGCGACACCCGTCCATGGTCCAGTGACCGGAGTTGTGGGGTCGCATGGCGAGTTCGTTGACCAGGAGCTTGCCCGAGGTGGTCTCGAACAGTTCGACAGCGAGGTCTCCGACGACGCCGAGCGCACCGGCGATGTCGAGCGCGAGCCTGCCTGCGAACGTGGCCACGTCCTCGTCGAGGTCGGGAGCAGGTGCCAGCACGACGGCGCACTGGCCGTTGCGTTGCACGGTCTCCACGACGGGCCACGCGGCACCCTGGCCGAACGGCGACCGGGCGACCATCGCCGACAGCTCGCGGCGCATGGCGACCTTCTCCTCGACCATGAGCGGTACACCCAGGTCGAGTTGGGCAGTGACGATCGCCTCGGCTTCCTCGGCGTCGGCGGGCATCCAGACGCCGCGCCCGTCGTAGCCGCCGCGAACGGCCTTGAGTACCACCGGCCACCCGTGCTCGTCTCCGAACGCAATCGCGTCCTGTGCCCACGAGACCTCGGCGTAGGCGGGACCGGGCGCGCCGAGTTCGGCGAGCTTGCGGCGCATACGAAGTTTGTCCTGGGCGAAGATCAACGCACTCGGTGGCGGTTGCACGTTGACGCCTTCCGCCACGAGAGTCTCGAGGTGCTCGGTCGGCACCTGCTCGTGGTCGAAGGTGAGAGCGTTGGAACCGGTCGCGGCCGTGCGGAGCGCATCGAGGTCGTCGTGGTGCCCGAAGACGACGTCGGGGCTGACCTGAGCTGCCGGCTCGTCGGCACCCGCGGCGAGGACGCGAAGAGTCTGTCCGAGTTCGATGGCGGACTGGTGAGTCATTCGGGCGAGTTGCCCGCCGCCGATCATCGTCACCACGGGCATTCCGGTCGACGACGGGCGCGCAGCGGTGGGGCGCGGTTCGGTACCTGTCACGGCTCACCATGGTGTCATGTCGCGCGCATTCGGTCCGAACCGGCGTCCGGCCCGCCGGGCCACTTGCTGGGCGAGGACCTGTGGAAACCCTGATGATCGGAGCCTCGGTTCGGCGAATCCAGGGTGGGTTTCGTAGACTTCACCGTTGTGCCGACGATCGCAAGCGTGCTTCAGCGCTTACCCAAGCCCATTCGGGACCTCGCGATTCGGCACAGTGAGCTGATCAAGTTCGCCATCGTCGGTGGCACGACGATGGTGTTCGACCTCGTCATCTTCTACTCGCTGAGCCTGACGGTGCTCGAGCAGAAGCCGGTGATCGCCAAGATCATCTCGGGTGTTCTCGCCACCCTGCTCAGCTACTTCCTCAACCGCGAGTGGGCATTCAAGCATCGCGGCGGACGCGAGCGGCACCACGAGGCACTGCTCTTCTTCGCGATCAGCGGCATCGGCGTGCTCATCGCAGCCGGTCCCCTGTGGATCGCGAACAACGTCTTCGACATTCGCGACACCAGTGAGTCGCTGACCACGGTGGTCATCATCGACTTCGTCCTCAACTACATCATCGGCAACCTGCTGCAGATGGCATTCCGGTTCTGGGCACTGCGCCGCTTCGCCTTCCCCGAGGACAACGCGCGCACCATCTTGGAAGTGGACGCCGAACGCAACGAGGACCCGACCGACGCAGCGGACGCACTCGACCTTCCCTGAGACGATCAGCGCGGCTCGCGCCGAGGCACGGCAGCCGACGGTTCACGCCACGCAGGCAGGAAGACCGAGAAGAGCGCCGGACGGCGGCGCTGCAGTTCCAGCCTGCCGCCGTCCGCCTCGATCAGCGCCCGGGCCAGCGCGAGCCCGACACCGGTGGAACCGGCTCCCGAGAATCCACGGTCGAAGATGTGCGGAGCGAGTTCGTTGCTCACCCCCGGTCCCTCGTCCGAGACCTCGACACAGACCAGTCGTTCACGGCGTCCCTCGGTGCTCTCGACCGCCGAGACGGCCCGAACCGCCACTGTGCACGCGCCTTCTCCGTGCACCAAGGAATTGTCCACCAGAACCGAGACCGCTTCGCGCAACCGCGAGCCGGTCACCGAGGCCTTCAGGTCCGCATCACCCTTGAGCACCAGGGTCCGCCCCACGTCCTCGAAGTTTCGCTGCCACTCGACGACGGTGCCGATCAGTTCCTCGACGACCGAGACCTCGTGCGCGTCGGCAGCGCCGTCACTTCGAGAGGATCGAACGAGCTCGTCGATGGCGAGGGTCAGTCGGTCCACCTGATCCATCGCCTCGTTGGCCTCGTCGACCACTGCCGGATCCGGGTGCGTGGAGATCTCGTCCAGGCGTAGACGGACGGCGGTCAGGCGGCTGCGAAGCTGATGCGAGACGTCGGCGACCAACGTGTGTTCACGTTGCAGCCGCCCGGCGATCTCGACGGTCGCCGAATCGAGAACCTCCGAGACCCGATCGAGTTCTGCGATGCCGTGCCGTCGTGGGTCCGGCCGAAAGTCGCCCTCGGCCAGGCGGGCGGCGCGCCGCGCCACATCCTGCAACGGGTCGGCCAGCCGCTTGGCCGTCGCTACGGCCACGACGGTGCCTGCCATCGCCGATGCGAGAACGACGAGAGTCACCGCTCCGAGCGCCTGGCGCTGAAGGGAACGCATGTCGTCGGACGGAACTTCGAGGCGAAGCGAACCCGAGGTACCCATCGACAGCGATTCGACGAGCGGTCGAGGCACGGACGACTGCCCGATGTCCGCTCGCGATGCGGCATCCTCGGGGGTCGGGTAGATGACCACGAGCCGGCCACCCTGTGGGATCGCCAACCGGAGCGAGCCGATATCGAGCTGGCCCTCGATCAGCCCCGCCGACCCTTCCTGCGAGATGATCTCGGCCGCCATTCGATCCAGGCGTGCCTGCAGGTCGTTGCGGGTGAAATCCTCCACCCACAACCACGCGGTGTACATCAGGGGCAGACCGAGCAGCAAGGCCGTCATGACGACGACAGCGAGAATCGAGACCAGAATCCGGCGCCGCATCGACCGCTAGTCGCTGTTGATACGGAAGCCGACGCCGCGCACCGTCGCGATACGACGCTCGGCCACGGGTCCTTCGTCGCCGATCTTGCGACGCAGCCAGGACATGTGCATGTCGAGGGTCTTCGATCCGCGCAGCTCCGCGTCGCCCCAGACCTCACGCAGGATCACCTCGCGAGAGACGACTTGGCCCGCATGGTCGAGCAAGACCTTGAGCAGCTCGTACTCCTTGTTGGCCAGAGATATCTCGGTGCCGCCGACCAGGACGCGTCGAGCAGCGGGTTCGAGACGAATGGCACCGACCTCGATCGGGGAATCCTCCCCGGCACCTCGGCGGCGGAGCAACGCACGTACGCGGGCCATGAGCTCGGCGAGCCGGAAGGGCTTGCCGACGTAGTCGTCGGCCCCGGCGTCGAGACCGACCACGAAGTCGACCTCGTCGGTTCGCGCGGTGAGCATGAGTACGGCGACCTCGGATCGGTTGGCACGCACCTGCCGACACACTTCGAGGCCGTCCATCCCCGGCAGGCCGAGGTCGAGTATCAACAGGTCGAACTTTCCATCCAGCGCGCGCTGGAGGGTTGCGGGGCCGGTCTGTTCGACGGTCACCGTGTAGCCCTCGCGTCCGAGAGCTCGGGACAGGGGCGCAGCGATGGCTTCGTCGTCTTCGGCAAGCAGCACGTCGGTCACATCGGTCACCATACGGTTCGAAGGTGAGAACAGCCTGTGTTACCTGCGTTTCCCGGCTCGCCAACCTGGTTTGGACTCGACAGCCGAATCCTCGGGAATCGGCTCGAACGCTCCCTGCAGGCCGTGCACGGATTCCCGGCGGTACTCCATCGAGTCGAATACCTGCTGGTAGAGCAGGGAATGCACGCGTTGTACGTGCGGAATGTCGTCGAATTCGAGCGGATCGTCCGATGCCGAGGCGATGATGAGCGTCCCGGTTCGCAACATCCGGTCGAGGAGTCCGTGGCGAAACTGCA
Organism: Rhodococcus sp. 06-470-2; assembly: GCF_002258235.1. NCBI lineage: Bacteria > Bacillati > Actinomycetota > Actinomycetes > Mycobacteriales > Nocardiaceae > Rhodococcus > Rhodococcus sp. 06-470-2. Next base: position 98,096 of record NZ_NOYB01000015.1, read on the forward strand.
CGTTGCTGATTCGGCTCATCGGAATGTCGATGCCGGAGTGAGTGAGCACGCCCTGTCTGATCAACACTCGCCGGTCGGTGACGATGAAATGCGTGCACTTCCAGCTGATCAGTGGCACCAGGCACCGCCACACGACGATCGCCACCCACAGCACCGCGGTGGCGATCATTGTGACGTTCGCGGCGGTCGATTCGAGCCGCGCACTCGCGACTCCGAGACCGACCCCTGCCAGGCCGGTGACGAGCACGAATGTCACCGACGGCAGGACGAGCATCTTCCAGTGGGGGTGATGATGGAGCAGGAGCTCTTCCTCGTCGGCCAACGCGTCCTGTGGGTAACCCACGTGCACTCCTGACTACTCGCTTCGACTTCCGTCGAGTCGATATGGTCTCACGAGAGGGGTCGGAGATGAGTGACATCACCGGCGGCCACGGCCAGCACCGACGGCGCGTCGGACCCTTGCTGCTCGACCTCGATCACGATCCGGCCGTGCTCGTCGACGTCGATTGCCGTTCCCACCTTCTCGTCGCCGCCGGGCAGATCGACTCGTACACGCTGCCCGATGGTGCCGCACCTCTCCCGGTACCGGTGGACGAGGGCGTCGGTGTTCCAGTTCGAGTCCCGCCACGAGTCCACCTCGGCGGCCATTCCCCGCAGGATCGCCCGAACCAACGTGTCGCGGTCGAGAACCGCAGCCCCTTCCAGCGCCAGTGACGTCGCCGTGGGCACCGGCAGCTCGTCGCTCGTCATCGACACGTTCACTCCGAGCCCGATGACGACGGTGGGCGAGGGCCCGTGCGCGGCGACCTCGGCCAGGATGCCCGAGACCTTCTTGCCACCGATGAGGACGTCGTTGGGCCATTTCAATCGAGCATCGACTTCACCGACGGTGCGCAACGCGTCGACCAGTGCGATTCCGGTCATGAGCGATACCCACCCGAGCACGGCCGGATCGATTCCGGGGAACTTCAGCAGCATCGACACCAGAATCTGCGACCGCGGCACACCGGAGAACGGTCGCGCGTGCCTGCCGCGTCCGCTGTCCTGATGTTCGGCGATCAGTGCCGTCCGGTCCGCGTAATTCGCTGCGCCCGCGATCAGGTCCGCGTTGGTCGAACCGGTTTCCGCTACCACGTCCACCCGAGACCAGGAGGCCTGCGGGCCGTCCACCAGTGCCCGGCGAAGCGCGCGAACGTCCAGTGGTGGGCGATCGAGGTTTGTCCACATACGCACCAGCATATGGGCTCGGCGACAGGCCCAGGGCCTGCCGCGAACCACCCTCGGTCGGGGCGCAGATCACACTCGCAGTTAAAGTAGTGCCCCATGACCAGCGTCCAGGATTCCACTGCACACGGGTCGGCCGAAGCCCCCGATATCCATACCACTGCGGGTAAATTGGCCGATCTTCGTAAACGTCTCGCGGTTGCGGAGATTCCGTCCGGTGAGGCAGCGGTGGACAAGGTCCACGCCAAAGGCAAGCTGACCGCCCGTGAGCGGATCACCGCCCTGCTCGACGAGGGCTCGTTCGTCGAACTCGACGCCCTCGCC